>JAUMZM010000046.1 GCA_030528125.1 Tissierellia bacterium | reverse complement strand
AAAAAATGATGTCGCAGAATAGATAATTCTATTCTGCAACACCACCTTTTATTATTCTAAACTATTACCAAGATATATCTTCTATACCTACTGGATTTTCGTTTTTGTATTGTCTTTCTACTTTGCCATCTGCAATTTCTATTACACTATCTGCCATTTTAGTAATTGCTCTATTATGAGTTATAACTATTACTGTTGTATTTGTAATTCTAGATGTATCATAGAGTAATTTTAAAATTTTCTTTCCTGTATTATAATCCAAGGCTCCTGTTGGCTCATCGCATAGTAAAAGCTTGGGGTTTTTGGCAATAGCTCTTGCTATTGAAACTCTTTGTTGTTCTCCACCAGAAAGTTGGGAGGGGAAGTTATCTTTTCTATTTGTTAATCCTACAAGATCAAGAATTTCCATTGGATCTTTGGGATCTTCTACTATCTCATTTGCAAGTTCTACATTTTCAATAGCTGTAAGATTTTCTATCAAATTGTAGTTTTGAAATATAAATCCCACATCATTTCTTCTATATAATGTAAGTTCTTTTTCATCTAAGCTTGCAATATCTTTACCATCAATTATTATTTCTCCTTCATCTGCAAAATCCATTCCACCTATTAGATTTAATGTTGTAGATTTTCCAGCGCCGCTTGCACCTACTATTACACAAAATTCGCCTTTGTCTATGTTAAATGAAATCTTATCATTTGCTGCAATCTTGGTTTCACCGTTTTTGTAGAATTTGGAGACTTTTTTTAGTTCAATGTATTTCATTATAGTGTTTTTCTATTTAATTCATCTAATGTTCGATAAAGTTTTTCGTATAATTCGTATGCTTTATCTAAGTTAAAGCCATTTGAATCTTTTAGGAAAGTGTCAACTTCATTTAATGTATTTACTAGAGTTTCATCTTTTCCATGCTCTTTCATAAATTGTTCGGCATAATTGAAAAGATTAGTTATCTTAGATAGAAGCTCCATTGTTCTGTGTTCTTCTTCGTTTTCAAATAAAAGTCTTCTAAGTGTCCAGTTTTTATTGGTATCTGTAAGACCTGCTTTATTTGCAATATATAGATCTTCCTTTTGCATTTCTTCTAAGAATGAGTACATTTCGTTTTTGGGTACATCTTTTATAAGAAGAAATGTAAAGTCAAATTCAGATGGCTTTATATCTTCTATTTCTTCCTTCTCATATCCTTCAAGTTCTACAAGATATCCAATTTTTTGGTCTAGATCATTATCTGTGGCCTCTTTTAGGATGTAGTTTCTTCTATCACATATATCTTTTAGCTTGTTCTTTTTTTGTGTATCCTTTTGATTATAAATTAGTAATAGTGGCATATATCCTCCTTATTCTGTTGCCTTTAGGCTTTCTACCATATCTATATGTTTAAGTTTTCTATTTATTATTAGCATTGTAATTATACTAAATATTATAGTTATAGCCGCTGCTATAATATAGTTTTTAATAGGAAGTGCAGGATCTAGCATCACCATGCTAGGAGCTACTATCCATATAACTAATGAATGAAGAGATTTTCCAAATAATAGTCCAATAATTATTCCAATTAGAGATAATATAAGTGTTTCTCTATAGATATAGATTGTTATCTCTTTTGGGAAGAATCCTAGAACTTTTATTGTTGAAAGCTCTCTTTTTCTTTCTTCTACATTTATGTTTGTAAGATTATATAATACCACAAAACAAAGCATAGAAGAGATCAAAACTATTATAAATACTATTATATTTAGAGATTTTACAAGTTCATCTAGTCTATTTTCTTGATTAGACATTGATATTGTGCTAATTGATGCATCAAATTTATTTAGATCTTCTCCAATCTTATCTAACTTAGAGCGATCTGCAATTATTAGGCGAGTATTATATTCTATTGGACCGAAATTCTTCTCATATACATCTTTATTTAGGTATATATAATGTCCAAAGTAGTTTTCAGAAATTGCCTTTATATTAAGATTTCCTTTATCTCCGTTGCTTTTGGTAACTTCTAATTTATTGCCGATATCTTTTCCTGTTATATTGGATGTAATCTCTGTAACTACTACATCTTCGTTTTTAAGATTGTACTTTTCATCATCTACTCTGTTTTTTAGATTTACAAAATCCATGAACTTCTTCTCATCTTCTGGGACAATCATAGTTATCATTTGCTCTTTGTTGTTTTCATCATAGAAAGTCATATTATCCATATATACATTCATTGATTTTTCTATAGAGCTATTTTCATTGATATAATTATTGTATTTATCTAGACTATCCTTATTTGAATCGGGATTATATATTGAAATCACATTGTATTTTACAATATCATTAAATTGCTTTCTTGACATTGCTTCTACTGAATCTTTTAATCCAAATCCCATAGTTATAAGTGCGGTACAACCGGCAACTCCAAGAAGTGTCATAAATAATCTTCCCTTATATCTAAAGATATTTCTTGCGGTAACTTTTCCGAAAAATCCCAATCTATTCCACAAAGGCTTTATATTTTCTAGGAAAGTCTTGTTTCCTTTCTTAGGAGATTTGGGTCTCATTAGCTTAGCGGAATTTTCTTTAAGTGAGTTATTTACAGCAATATATGTTGCAAAAGTTGTGCATACAAAGTTTAGGATTAGTGCTATTAACATATATTTTGTCAAAAATACCATTGGAGGTTTTTTGTCAAATATAGTATTGGTATAATAAGCGTTAAATATTGCAGGCATTATTAACTTATAGCCTATAATAGTTCCTATTATAAGAGCAATTATTGATGCAATAGCTCCATACATTACATACTTAAAAGCAATATCCTTATTATTATACCCAATAGCTTTGTAGGTTCCTATTTGGATTCTATCCTTATCAACCATTCTAGTCATAGTCGTAAGGGAAACAAGAAGTGCAACCATATAGAATATAGTAGGGAATATATTGCTTAGCTTTTTCATATTTCTTGAGCTTTGACTATATAAATCTACAAATTGGTCATCCATAATGGAAGTTACATCATAGGCTACTGGTTTTATATTATCTAGTTCCTTCTTTCTATCTTCAAGTTCATTTTTTGAATCGTCTAGTTTTTTTAGATTATCATCGTAGTTTTTGTCAAATTCTTTTTTGTTTTTTAGATATTCGCTTTCTCCTTCATCTAGCTTTTTCTTTGCATCGGCTAGTTTGTCTTTTCCTTCTTTTTCTTTATTGGAAAGCTCTATATAAGCATTATCTAGCTTATCTCTTCCTATATTATATTCTCTAAGTCCTTCATTGTATTTATCACTAGATTCGTTAAGAGCCTTTTCATAGGAATTTAGAGTTTCTATTGCTAGATTTATTTTCTTTAATCCATTCTCATAGTCTTTATAAGAATCTTTTAATTTATCATTAGATAATTTAAGCTCTTCTAAGCCTTCATTTAATAGACTTATTCCATTATCTATTTTTTCAATATTTTCATCTATTAGATTTTTGTTATATTCTAATTTTTTAATTGTATCTATTAATGATGATTTTTTGTTATTTAGATATTCTATAAGAATCAGAGTGGCTTCTTTTTCTTTGTTAAGCTTTAAGATTAGATCTTCTAATTCTTTTTTGTTGTAGTTTTCTTTTATATATATAAGTTCTTTTTTCTTTTTATTTAGTTCTTCTATTTTTTTATCTAATTCATCTTTTTTATTCAAAAGTGGATCAAATTCATGAAGTGAATCTGATAGATCTTTATTTTCTTTTTCTAGATTATCATTTGTAGAATTAAGGTTTTCTATTTCTTTTTCATTATCAGTCTTTTCTTTTACTTTTTCATTTAATTTATCTAGATTTTTCGAGAATTCTTCTTCTAATGTAGAAATATCATCTTCACTATTTTCTATTTTTTCATTAAGAGCTTCATTTTCTTTGTAGATATCATTTATTGTATTATCTAAAGATAAGTTTTCTTGTTGTAAAGATTCTATCTTGCTATCATTTTCTTTTATTAAGTTTTCGTTTTCTTTTATTTTATCTAAATTCTCATAATATGGTTTAAGCTTAGTATCTATCTCATCTTTGCTAGTATTTAGCATATCTAAATTGTTATCTATATCCTCTAGATCTTTATCTATAGTACTAAGCCTATCGATAGTATCTTTTGCTTGTTGTATTTTCTTATCGATTTCGCTATTTTTGTATTCTAATTTGTCTATATTTGTATTTATTTCATCTAATGCACTATTAGCTATTTCTAACGAATCATTAATCTTATCCTCATTAGCTACAAGAATTGACTTTTGATTTTCGAGATTTTTAAGTTCTTCATTTAGTTTTTTAAGATTAGTATCATAGATTTCTTTTCCATTATCGATTTTTTCTTTTGCTTTATCTAGCTTTTCTTTATTTGAATTTATCGTATTTTTTGAATCTTCTATCTTAGCTTTTCCTGATTGTATCTTGTTATATGCATCTTCTAGCTTAAGCTTACTTTGATATAACATATCTTCATTATCACTTAGAGTGTCTTTTGCATTAGCAATTTCGTTATTAAAATTTCTAAGATTTTCTTCATATTCTATTTTTGAATTATCTAGTGTGTTTTTCGCATCTTCTAATTCTTTCTTTCCATCAGAAAGCTTCTTGTATCCATCATTTATCTCATCTTCGTAAGATGCAATTTCTTCATTTGCGTCTTTTTTGATCTCTGATACTCTAAGATTGGGCCTATCCTTTAGTAGATCTTTTATTTCTTCTTTTCTCTTAGTTACGATCTTTTCGTATTGGGGATCAGATACATTATAGTCTTTAAGATCTTTTAATGTTAGATAGATCTTATCGAATTCTTCTTGTTTTTTGAACATATCATTTGGAATCATTGCAAAATAATCTATCTTGCCATCTCCTATGGTAGCTCCGTTTTTCTCTGTGCTATGTAGATAGTCTATTGTCTTTACAAATGCAGATACTTCGTATTTGTAGCTTTTAAGCTTATCATTATCTTCAAATTCAATGCTATCTCCAATCTTTATGCCTTTATCTTTTAATCTATTATCTAATGCTATATAATTGCCATAATCTTTGATTTTTCCTTGTGTAACTATAAGCTTTGATACATTGCTATTTAAAGATGACAGTCTTACGATTTTATCGCTATCATCTTTTAAGAAGACATCTGTTGTCTTTATGCTATCTATCTTATCGGTGTGTTTGTAGTTTTTTAGTATATCGACATCATCTTTTGTAAGAGGAATATAAGATTCTACCTTTACATCATAGGCGTTTTGGATGTTTTTCATTTCATCTATTGTATATGCCATATTGGGAGATGAAAGTTTCATTCCAACAAAAACTAATGTTCCCAATGCTATCATTGCAACTATTGCCAAAAACCTTGTAAAACTTCCTTTTATATTTCTAAAACTATCTTTGAGTAAATTTTTCTTCTTCATATTTGCTCCTTAGCTACAATTATACATTAAATTTTATAAATAAAATGCTAATCTTTCAATACTATTATAACAAAAAGATACCTGTACAATATGGGAAATTAAGAAAGTGTAAAATATTTTTTAATATTTTGTAAAAATAATGTATTATTGTTATAGAAATATAACTAGGAGGGAATATGTCGTATTTAGTCGGATTACTTGGAGGTCTCGCTCTGTTTTTATTTGGAATGGAGGAGATGAGTAAAGGACTTGAATTAACAGCAGGTGACAAACTGCAATCTATAATTGAAAGATTAACTAAAAATAAATTAATGGGGGTTTTACTAGGAGTTGTAGTTACAGCTCTTGTTCAAAGTTCATCAGCAGTTACTGTTATGATGATTGGTTTTGTAAATTCTGGTATTATGACATTGCCACAGGCAATATCTGTAATAATGGGTGCTAATATTGGTACAACAATTACAGGCCAAATTGTTGCTTTAAATATAACAGGAATTGCACCTTTGTTAGCTTTTGCAGGATTTGTACTATATGGATTTGTTGGAAAGAACACTTCCAAATACATAGGTCAAACACTTATGGGACTTGGATTTTTGTTTATGGGACTTGAATTCATGTCAGATTCCATGGCACCACTTCGTGAAAATGAAGCTTTTGTAGCAATGCTTACAAAATTTGAAAATCCAATACTTGCAATATTTGCAGGAGCTATATTGACATCTATAATTCAAAGTTCATCAGCATCAGTAGGTATCTTACAAGCACTTGCAAATCAACACTTAATATCTGTTTCAAATTCAATGTTTGTAATATTTGGATTTAATATAGGAACTTGTATAACATCTGTATTATCATCAATTAATGCAAGCAAAAATGCTAAGAGAACAGCTGCAAGCCACGTATTATTTAATGTATTAGGAACGGTTTTTTTCCTGATTATAGTTAGGTTTGTGGATATAGTATCTTTTATTCAAAGAATTTCTCCGCAATTACCAGCAGCCCAACTTGCAAATATACATACATTGTTTAACATAGTTACAACAATCGTACTATTTCCATTTGCTGAAAAGATTGCAAATATTTCAACTTTTATAATAAGAGGAGAAGACGAGAAGAGAATAGATCTTTCACTTAGATACATAAATGATAGAAATAAAGATGCAACTCTTGCATTTTCTGACTTGGTTTCTGAGGTTAGAAGGATGTTTGAGATAGCTAAGGAGAATTACAAGCTATCTATAAGGATATTTTTCAAATATGATGAAGAAAAGTATGATGAGATAATGGAAAATGAGCTTGTAATAAATTATCTAAACAAAGAGATTACCAAATATATAATAGAAAACATGGATAGGACTATGGATAATACCCTTGCTAGTAGGTATTCTTCTTATCTGACAATTGTAAGAAGTATCGAGAGAATAGGAGATCATGTGAAAAATATCGCAGAAAATTCAAAATATTCTACAGAAGAAAATCTAGTTTATACAGATGAATCAAAAAGGGAGTTATCGGCAATAGATACTGCTATAATGACAATGTTTCAGACAGTTCTTACAACGATGGATGACAAAGAAAAGAGAACTAGAATAAAAAATCTTGAAGAAAAAGTGGAAAAATACATAGCAAAGTATAGAATATATCATATAGAGAGAATGAAAAACAGAATCTGCGATCCAGAAAGTGGATTAATATTTGAGAAACATTTAACAGCTATGGAAAGAGTATCAAGTTATATAAAGACAGTTGCAAACCTTAGATATAGTTAAGGGAGGTTTTTATGGACAAAGCTATAAAGGATATAAACGATACAATAGAATCTGGAAAGAAACTTATAAAAGACTTGGAAAGATCAAGAAAGAGAATAAGAAGACATAATGACTTTAAGATAAGTAGGCATTTTGGAAGAAATTTTGTAGGAGATAGAATAAGATCTTATAAAGTAAGTATGATAAATAAAGATATCGAAAGATGCCAAGAAGAGATATTAGAGTTTGATAGTAAGGTTAAAGCAATTGAAAAAGAATATTCCAATAGAATAGATCTTCCATACAAATTGCCAGAATTTGGTGGAGCAAAAAGCTCAGTAAAAGATCTATCCCTTAGAATAAAGATGAGAATGAAACAGCTCGATGTCGAAGCAAGCATAAGAGAGACAAAGACTGTAATTAAAAAACTAATCTTTATGAGAAATAAGATAATATATAATGAGAGAAAAAAGAAAGAACTAGCACAAGTAGAATAATAATATATATAGATTTGGGTTTTCCAAATCTATATTTATATGAGGATAGGATATGAGAAAAAATATAGTTTTCGTAATGGCAGATCAATTCAGATATGATGCAATATCAAAACACGATAATTCATACATATCGACTCCAACATTTGATCAATGGATAAATGAAGGATATGATTTTACAAATTGTTATAGCGCAACACCTACATGTATTCCAGCAAGAGCATCACTTCTAAGTGGACTATCACAAGAAAATACAGGAATGGTAGGATATGAAGAAGGAGCTAACTGGAATTTTCCACATCAACTTGGAAAAGAATTTGCTAATAGAAGATATTATGCAAAAGCTGTAGGTAAGATGCATGTATCAAATCCAAGAAAGAGGATGGGATTTCATCATGTAGAACTTCATGATGGATATCTTCATGCGACAAGAAAATCATATCTTAGAAAAGATAGATCATACATAAGTACAGATGATTATTATAATTGGCTAAAGGAAAATCTAGGAAATGACGCTGACATAATAGATAATGGACTAGAGTGCAACTCATGGGTTGCAAGAGAGTTTAATTATGAAGAGAAATATCATCCTACAAATTGGGTTGTATCAAGAGCAATTGATTTTCTAAGGAAAAGAGACACAACAGAGCCGTTTTTCCTTTATATGAGCTTTGTAAGACCACATTCACCCTATGATCCACCTAGATATTATTTTGATATGTATATGGATGAGCTAAAAGATATAAAGAAAAGGGACTTGTCCAAACGGGCAAGAGATCTTGGATTAGACAAAAACATAGATAAAATAGATGCACTTACTGGAAGTATAACAGAAAGAGATTATAGAAGAATGCTTGCAGGATACTTTGGATCAGTAACGCATATTGACCATCAGCTAAATAGGTTTATGATAAAGCTTAACGAGTATGATTTATTAGAAGATACGATATTTGTATTTACATCAGATCATGGAGATATGCTAGCAGATCACAATCTATATAGGAAGGGATTTGCATATCAAGGTTCAACACATATTCCACTAATAGTATATGATCCTGGAGAAAATATCTTTAAGAAAGAAGATATGCGAAAGAAGATAGATAATATAGTAGAACTTCGAGACATACTTCCAAGTCTTGTGGATTTTGCCACAGGAGAAAAAGTAGAAAATATTGATGGAGTAAGTGTAAAAAGTTTAATGAAAAAAGACTATGATGATACTAATTGGCGAAAAGTCCTTCATGGAGAGCATGTATTGGGAGAATTTTCTAATCAATTCATATTAAAACTACCCTATAAATACATCTGGTATACGCAAAGTGGCATAGAGCAATTATTTGATATACAAAAAGACCCAACAGAAGATAATAATCTAATAGATGATGAAAATTACAAGGACATAGCAGATAATCTTAGAAATATACTAATAGATAATCTAAAGGAAAGAGAAGAAGGATTTGTTAAAGACAATAAGCTTATAAAAGGAGTTAAGCAAAAGCCATTTCTTTCTATAAATGAAAAATACAAAGATTAATAATTACAATAAAGGAAAGCCCAAGTCGAAAGATTTGAGCTTTCTTTTTGATTTAATGTTTTTGTAAGGTTTTAGTATGAATTAGTAAAGATTTAGATACTATAATAATTGTAGGAGGAAAATATGATAATCGAAATAAAAGACCTTACAAAAAAATATGGAAATAATTATGCACTTAATAATGTAAGCCTCAATATAGAAAGAGGAGATGCCTTTGGACTTATTGGCAAAAACGGAGCAGGTAAGACTACTCTAATAGATACTCTAATGGGACTTAGAGAAAAAGACTCAGGAGAGATCAAGATATTTAACCAAAACTCTAAGAAAGGATTAGAAACAGCAAGAAAAAAGATAGGTTATTCTACAGAAGCTGCTTTTTACAATGATCTATCAGCTTATGAGAATCTAAAATATTTTGCAACACTAAAAGGAGCAAGCGATCAAAGTATAAGACAAGCTCTAAAAGTAGTAGAACTTGAAAATAATAGAAAGCCATTTAAGTCATTCTCACTTGGAATGAAAAAGAAACTATCACTTGCAGTTTCTTTAATCAATGATCCAGAGATTCTAATACTAGATGAGCCAACAAGCGGAATCGATCCACAAAGTATTGCTAATATAAGAAATATGCTACTTGAGAAAAGCTCCAAAAAGACAACCATGCTAATATCATCACATATACTATCAGAGCTTTACAAAGTATGTAATAAGTTCGCATTTATAAATGATGGCAAAATCTTAGATGTAATTGATAAGAAGACTTTAAAAGAAAAGACTTCAGATATATTGATAATTAAGACAAATGACAATCCTAGAGCAGTTGTTGCACTAGATAAACTAAAATACTCCAATTACAAAGTAAATAATGATGGAGAAATTGTAGTATACAATGCAGTATCTGTTGAAGATATATCAAATGAACTTGCAAAGGAGAATATAACAATACTAGAACTAAAGAGAAATGAGAGAAGTTTAGAAAGCTATTATCTAAACCTTATAGGAGAGAAAAATGACTAATTTGATAAAAGCTGATCTTAGAAGATCTACTAAAGGATTAAAAAACAAACTTTCCATCATAATACCAGCCCTAATTATGGTAGCTCTTATGCTGCTTTTACTTAGAGATTTCAATGGAAGTCCATCTGATGTAATAACCGTAACAGATGGTTCTGGAAATAGCCTTTCAGAAGCAGGAATTAAGTTTAGCAATGATTTAACTAAAGGAGCGAATGTTTACTTTGTAAATGTACTTATGTCAATTTTCTCATTTTGCGTTATTATCCTATTGGGAATAGCAGTAGGAATAATTGGCACAAATGATTTTGGTGACAAATCTGTAAAAAACATAATAGCATCAGGAATATCAAGAAATGAATATGTATTTTCAAAGTTTATTTCTACGACGATAATGCTTCTTGGATTGATACTATTATACTCAATAGCATCACTTATCCCCTTATTATTTACATTTACCGCAAAGTCTGTGTTTCAGATATTCTTGTATGAATGGATTATAATAGTAAGAATACTTCCAGTATATATTGCAATGACTATAGCAACTCAATTTGCATTGTATATATCAGCAAATGAACTATTTACAGGATTTGCAATTGTAGCATTTGGAACTGGAGCAATTACAACATTACTTCAAAGAATTGCAGGTTATCTACAATTTAAAACATTCATAAATATAACAGATTTCTTCTCATATTGGAGATTTGTAACATTTACCGATCCATTTCATGGAAATGTAATAAATCCTGAAGCTACTAGCCTAGTTTTATCAAAGATAGACTTATTTAAATATTGGACAGGAGAGCATCTTGTATTTTCAGTAATTGCTATAGCTATATTTCTAGTATTATCACTAGTAGTATTTAACAAAAAGGATCTAGATTAATTCTAGGTCTTTTTTATGTTATAATCTATAATAAGAAATGGAGTGAATATGGCAAAAGTAATATCAATTAATCGTTCAGATACAAAAGGAGTTATAAAAACCCCACAAAAAGAAGGAATATTTATAGAAGATTTTGGACTAAAAGATGATGCACATGCAGGCAAATGGCATCGCCAAGTAAGTCTACTTGCAAAAGAATCAATAGATATAATGAGAAAAGATATTCCAAATCTTTCAAATGGAGATTTCGCAGAGAATATCACAACTGAAGGAATCACATTGCATACACTTCCTGTTGGCACAAGACTTAAGATAGGAGATACAATCCAAGAAGTCACTCAAATTGGCAAAGTCTGTCACAAAGGATGTGCAATAAAACAAAAAGTTGGACAATGTATAATGCCGACACAGGGAATATTTACGAAAGTTATACAAGGTGGACTAATCAAAGTAGGAGATAGCATAACAGTAATGGAGGAAGATGATGTTTACACATCTTGATGAAAACAACAGAGGTCAGATGGTAGATGTATCAGCTAAAGGCATTACCAAAAGAGTAGCAATAGCAACAGGGAAAATCCATCTAAAAAAAGAAACAATAGATGCAATAAAACAAATAAAGACAAAGAAAGGCGATGTACTAGCAATAGCTCAAGTTGCAGCAATCGAAGGAGCAAAAAGAACTCCAAGCATAATACCAATGGCCCATCCAATATTACTTACATCAATACATGTGAATTTCTATTTTGAAGGAGAATACTTGCATTGTGAATGTGAAGTAAGCTGTGAAGGTAAGACTGGAGTTGAGATGGAAGCACTTACAGCTTGTTCAGCAGGACTTCTTACAGTATATGATATGTGTAAGTCAATGGATAGATCCATGACAATAGAAGAGATATATCTTCTAAAAAAGACAGGCGGAAAGTCTGGAGAATATATAAGAGAAAGAAAATAACCTAAGATAAGAAGTAGAGCTTCTTATCTTAGGTTTTATTGTGGCTAATTTTCTTCTATTCTATTTATTATATCCTTTATTTCATCATAACTTCTGCTATCTTCAATAGCACCCTTGTAGAGACCATCCTTATCTATAAATACAGTCTTGGGAGGACTTGTTACAACATAATCGCCACTTAGATTGGCATATCTATCATGTATTACAATGTAGTCATTCATATTGTTTTTATTTACAAAGTCTTTAACATCATCTTCATGTTCAGATAGGATTTCTACAAAGACTAAGTTTATATCAAAATCCTCCGATATTTTCTTTAGAGTATTTATTTCATCAACACTTGAGCTATCATTAATTGTAAAAAAAGAAATAAGAGTAGTCTTTCCAAGAAGAGCTTCGTTATTTATATCATCGTTTGTATTGATATTCTTGTAATTAAACTTGGGAGCCTTTTTGTTTATGGAAAGAAGATTGGTATCTTCCTTTTGTGTAGAATCCACATCATCAACACTTGAAGAATCACTATTACAAGAAACAAGACTAATAACAACTATAGCCATAACCAAAAACAAACTTATTTTATTTAATCTTTGCATAATACCTCCTAAATACTTATTATAATATCTAGATTAATGTAAATTATGAGATTTCTTATAATCTTGAAACTTAGATAATAAGTTGCTACAATTTTATTAGAATAATTACAAAGGAATAGAAAATATGAATAAGAATATAGACCTTTTGAATGGAAATATAAGAAAAGCCCTCCTAAAGCTATCCGCTCCACTTGCGGCAACCGCATTTATCCAAATGGCATACACACTTGTAGATGCAGCCTGGATTGGAAGAATTGGAACAAATGCAGTAGCAGCCATAGGTACAGCAGGATTTGTAGTATGGATAAGCCAATCTATAATAATGATTCCAAAGATTGGAATGGGAGTATTAAGCTCGCAATATTATGGCAGAGGAGATAGGAAAGAGACAAGAAATATAATAAAGACAGGAATGGAAATAGCATTAATATTTGCAATTGTATTTAGCCTTATAGTCTTGTTATTTAGAAGTCAATACATATCATTTTATGGACTAGAAGAAGAAGTCAATAATTATGCCAATGATTATCTTGTAGTAATAGCTATGGGATTTATCTTTACATTTATAAATCCAATATTCTCGCAAGCCTACAACTCACTTGGAAATTCTGTAATACCATTTAAGATAAATGCCATAGGACTTATTATAAATATAATACTAGATCCTATTATGATATTTGGAATAAGAGATTTCCAAGGACTTGGAATAAGAGGAGCAGCATTGGCGACAGTATTTTCTAATTTTATAGTATCAATTATATTTATAGTTGATTTCGTTAGAAAAGACGAACTAATAAAAGAATCAATCGAAAAAGGAATCGCAGAAAATAAATGGATGAAAAGAATAATAAAGCTAGGCTTTCCATCAGCACTTCTAAATGGATTCCATGCATTTATAACAATAATATTAAGTAGATTAATGGCAGAATTTGGAGCAAGACCAATAGCAGTGTATTCGATAGGTTCACAGATGGAGTCATTATCATGGATGACAACAGAAGGAGTACAAGTTGCAATATCATCAATAATTGCTCAAAACTATGGAGCAAATCATATCGATAGAGTAAGAAAGGGAATAAGAGAGGGCATAAGACTTGTTGCAATGATTGGAATATTTGCGTTTTTTGTTTTATTTATATTTAGAATGCAGCTTTTTAAAATATTTGTACCAGAAGATAACAAGACAATAATGCTTGGAAGTAAATATCTTCTTATACTATCATTCTCACAACCATTTATGGCAATAGAAATAGGAATTACAGGAATATTTAATGGCCTGTCAGATACCAAGACTCCAGCAATAGTTGGCAATATAATGAATGCATTTAGAATACCAATATCACTTATATTAATGGGCACATTTGGAGTGCTCGGAGTGTGGATGAGTATGACAATAACATCAGTACTAAAAGGAATATTAAACGCAATACTTCTAAAAAACAATATAAATAACTCAATAGTTTTTAACAATAAAACACCATCTTTATAAAGACGGTGTTTTAAAATTATTTTAGTTTGTCAAAATCAAACATCGAAATAAGCTTTACATAGTAATTGGCTTCTTTTTTTAAAAAATCAATATCATCTATATTATACGGAATATCATCAACTCCTATCGTTGTTATTCCAAGCTTATTTGCAACTCTTATTGCATAGATCTTATCATCAAAAAGTGCGATCTGATCTGGATTTGCATCAAACATTTCACAGGCCTTATTCCAATATTCTAATTCGTTTTTCCTAAGTCCTGTTGTATCTGGTGTTATTATAAATTGGAAATATTTTATAAATCCAAGTCTTTCAAATGCCATTTCTAGATATTTCTTATCTGTAGATGATGCAATGGCCATCTCAAATCCTCTATTATATAGTTCTTCTAATTTATTTTTTACGCCTTTTTTTGGAAGGACTTTTTGTGAATAGGCTTCTTCTAGCTTATCTTTTAAGTAATGGATGATGTCATCTTTTGTCATATCATGTGCAAAAGTTTCTGCAAAATATTCACTTACTTCTTCAAATCCTAAGGCTTCTATAATCTCTTGTTGCTCTTCTGTAGGGATGAAATCATACTTTTTCATTAGGGTTTTGATATTATCAACCCATGCATGCATTGAATCTAGTAATGTTCCGTCACAATCAAATAAAATCTTCATAATACATCCTTTCTTCGAATATAATAGCATAAGAGATTATAATTAACAAATCATAATAATTTTACAAGAAATTAAAAATATAGTAAAATGAATCTGTTATGGAGAAGTATCGAAGTGGTCATAACGAGGCGCACTCGAAATGCGTTTGCCCTACAAGGCACGGGGGTTCGAATCCCTCCTTCTCCGCCAATTATACATTAAAAGGTGGTGTTGCAGAATAGAATTATCTATTCTGCGACATCATTTTTTTATT
>JAUMZM010000045.1:6598-15202 GCA_030528125.1 Tissierellia bacterium | reverse complement strand
TTAAAAAGCAGGTAGGTTTTGTATTTTCTACCTGCTTTGTCTACAGTCTGAGACGGCTAAGCCGTCTTTTTGTTTTAAAATTATTAGCCACTTATAACTGGTTTTTCGATAGCTTTTATATCTACAAGTTTTTTTCTTGTAATTCTTACAAGTCTATCCAAGATTAATGGGAATATTACAAGATCTTTTACATAATTTGTAATTGTTGTAGGAATTCTTGCAATGATTTGTGCTATATATGGATTTCCTGTAAGTTGAGAAACCCATAGAGAATTCAAGATCATACTTGCGATTAGGGCATTTAGTGTGGAAACTATAAATATGTTTTTAAAGGTTATTTTTTTATTGTATAAAAATTTTCCATATATTATTGCTGTTACAACCTTAGTTATCATAAATGGTGGATAAAATCCTCCTGGTGTTGGGAAGACTAAATTTCCTATAACATCACTAACTAATGCGACTATAATGCATAGCTTAGTAGGTAGTACTGAGCACATCACTGCTGTTATTATAAAAGTTAATCCAAAACTTTTATCAATAAAGGTTATTGAGAAAAAATGTGATGTCAATATTGTAAGTGCCATAAATATAGCCATTACTGTAAGAGTTCTCGTGTTTTTAAGTTCATCAAACATAGCCCCTACTCCTTTCTTATTAATATTATACTATTTATTTATCTTATCTTTTATAAACTCTACAAAACATTCTATTTCTGAATTTTTAGGATAGTTTTTGTTATAGATTAGATAGAAATTTCTTGATGTATCTATATCTATATCATAAGTTATAAATTCATCACTTTGGATATGATTTATTGAAAGCTTGGATACAAAGGCGGATCCTAGATTGTCTTTTACCATCTTTTTGATAAGTTCACTTCTATTTGCTCTAAGTGAGATATTTATATCAGAAAGATCCATATCTAATTTTTTAAGAAGTTTTTTGAATAGCTCATTTGTGCCAGAGCCTTCTTCTCTTAGTATAAGTGGCTCTTCTAATAGCCTTTTTACTGATGGCTTTTGGGCTATAAGATCTCTATGATATTTGTCATTTGTTGCTATAAATACCAATTGATCTTTGTATATTGGAATGTATTTTAGGTTTTTGATTTCTTCTTTCATTCCTACAAATCCAACGTCAAGTTCGTAGTCTTTGACCTTTTGGATTACAGTCTTGCTATTTGACTCATAGACTGCGGTCTTGGTATCTTCATATTCATTCTTAAAATCTTTAAGATAATCTGGCAACAGAAATTCTGATGGGATTGATGATGCTCCTATATTGATTTTCTTGTTATTTATTCCTCTAAATTCATAGATTATATTATCTCTTTGTTTAAGAAGGTCTAGGGCTTTTTCAAAAAGTTCTTCGCCTTTTTTTGTTACTTCTACTTCTCTTGTTGATCTTGTTATAAGTTCGCTGTTAAGATCGTTTTCTAAATTTTTGATTATTACACTTACTGTTGGCTGTGAAATTCCCAAAGCTTTCGCAGCATCTGAGAAGCTTTTCAGCTCAACTAATTTGACATATACTTCTAATTGTTTAAATTCCATAAAAAAAACCTCGCTTTATTCTGATTTTATGTAATAATCAGAATAAAAGCAAGACCTTTTTATAAAAATTTGTTTCTATTTGTATCAAAATCTAGATTTGACTTATATATTTCATCTATTTGTATATTATTATCCTTAGCTAATTGGGGGATTTTTGATATATCGCTTTCATTATATACATAGACTGATACCCCACAATGATGACTTGCTTGTCTTGGTGTAGGGGCAAGGGTTGCCTTTATGTCATTATCTCTTAAGATTTTGAGTAGATTTGTGGCTATTACGACATTATCTACTAGTATGAAGTATTTCATTATCCCAACATTTCTATGAAGGCACCGATTCTTGTCTTTAGTTGCTCAGCATCTTCATCTGTATAATCTGTTTCTATTCCAATACATGGGATATTTTCTTCTTGAAGTTTCTTTTCTACAAAGTATCCTTCTGTATCATAGATATTGCAGAATTTAAGGTTGATATCAATTACTCCATCTGCATTGTATTCGTGATATAGTCTTATTATATCGTCTATTCTAGCTGTATTTGGTGTAAAGCAAGCACAGTTTATATTTCCAAGATATCTTTGTGCAAGATTCTTTATTTCTGTATCAAGATCTGCTTTGGTTTCATCTACTGGATGTTCGATGTATCTTACGCCTGTGCAAAGTTCTTCGCATACTACTGTCCCACCTGATGTCTCTATTATTTGATGGAGTTTCCAGTTAGGAATAGAAAGTGGTGTTCCTGTAAGTAGGATTCTCTTTGTTCCTTTTTCAAATACAGATACATTGTCTTTTGCTCTTTGTTCTAGTTCATCGCAAAGATCGTTTACTTTTTGTGTAAATCTTTCTGGATCGTCGAAAAATGAGATTTGAGTAATAAGAAGTACATCACGTCCTGATATTGGAATATTGTCTAATTTTCTAAAATCATAGAGTCTTTGCATTGCACGTCTTTTGTTATTTATAAGAACTATTGCATCGTGTAAGTTTTCTGCAGTTACTTTATTTCCTGTAAGTTCTTCTAATCTATTTATGTAGCTTTTGATTTCTTTTTCCCATTTTTCGAAATCCTCATCTCTTTTCATTTGAGGAATATCCATTATATACATTGGTGCATCTTCTGCAAGAATTTCCCATGCTTTCTTTTTGCCATCGCAAGTTGTCTCTCCAACGAATAGATCGGCTATTCTAAAGAATGGGCATGTTCTATCAAATCTTGCTCCAAGTGATGCTTTTATAAGTGGGCATGTTGCTGTTGGAAGTTTCTTTTCTCCACCTGGTACCCAGAATTGTGAGCCTGAGCATAAACCTGTTGCAATTGCTCCTGATGCCCATACTACTTCTTCTGGGACATGTATACAAAAGCTTCCTATGACTTTTCTTCCTTTCTTTTGCTCTTCTACAAGTTCTGAAGGTCTAAGTCCGTGGATATCTGCTGCAACTGCATTGAAATAGTCCATTTTTTCTGGTCTGTTCTCTTGTGACAAAAACACATCTCCAAAAGCCTGTGGTAGAGCTTCGCATAACATATCGTGTTTGTCTAGGTCCATATTTAGATTGTCCCACATTTGATGATTCTTATCCATTATATCTCCTTATATGTAATATATTCTTGTCCTTCATATATGCAGTTTCTATAGGTGTATTGTGGAGACTTTGAATATTTTATTTTGTAGTTTGATTGAGTCTTTCTATCAATTACATCTGAAATTGCAAAAGGGCAGCTCGCCTTTATTATTTGGCGATTGTTGTCAAAGCCTTTGTAGTCTTTGGCGATTTTATTTAAAAATGAAATCCTATCGTCTAAGTTATTTATAAATCTTGTATAGAATTTCAATTTAAATAGCAAATTTCCTTTTATGTCTGTTTTTTCTAGCTTATCTAGAATTGAATCTATCTTTAAAAGCTTTTCTTTTGCGATATCATGGGAATTCTTATCGTAATTTTCGCTAAAGTTTTCATTTAGATATTTAGCTAATAGATCCTCATCTATTACATCTCTTGAGGTATTTTCTCTAAGAGATTTATTGAATTTATCACAGTAATTATCGACAACGAAAAACTTCGAAGAAAATAGCAAAGGGCATTTTTTGGTTTTAAGATAAATTATTGTAGAATTTATAGGATCACATAGATTATCCAAATCAGAGTATTCAAATATGTAGCTATCTACACCAACTATTGGAACTGGAATAAACCCATAGCCTATAAGTAGGGCATCGGATTTATTTGCAAAAACTCCAACGATATTATCATTTTCCATCTTTGAATAAATCGATGTCACATAGGCATCTCTTCTTAATTCTTCGATTGAATTTATATCAATATCTAGATTCATAGAAGAGCCGCTCCTATAGCTCCTGCAAATCTTCCATCAGGATGACTTAGAACCTCTGCATTTAGCTTATCTGAAAGAGCATTCATCACATACTCATTATTAGAAAAACCACCTGTAAGGAAATAACAATCTGAAGGATTCTTTCTTAAAGCAAGCTTTGAGACTTTGGTTATTATTGAATTAATAATTCCACTTGCAATATCTTCTCTCTTGGTTCCTTTTCCCATAAGAGATATGACTTCTGATTCTGCAAATACTGTGCAAGTTGAAGATAATGTTATCTCCTTGCCCTTTTTTGCGTATTCGAAGAATTCTTCCAAGTCAAGTCCAAGTCTATTGGCCATAACCTCTAAGAATTTGCCAGTTCCAGCAGAGCACTTGTCATTCATTAGAAAATCTATAACTCTTTTTTCATCTTGAATTATGATTTTTGTATCTTGTCCTCCAATATCAATTACAGTTGCATCAGAAGATCCCAAGAAATGAGCGCCTTTGCCGTGAGCTGTAATTTCTGTGATAACCTTATCTGCAAAATCCACAGAAATTCTTCCATAACCTGTTGCAGTTATTTGACTTTGGTCATGAGAATAGCCAAGATCGGTTAGGTTTTTGATTATAGTTCTTCCAGTCTCCTTGCTATTCCAACCGCTACTCATAACATCTTTGTATAAAATTGTATCCTTAGTATCATTTAACACTACAACCTTGCTAGCTGTAGATCCTATATCAATTCCTATATAAAACATTTCAACCCCTTTACATAAATAAATAATAACATATTATAATAAGTTTATCAAAACAATCAATAAAACAAATATAAAAATGCAAATTGTAAATCAATACAAAATCTACAATTTGCATTACAAATAATATTAAATTCTAGATATGATTTCATAAACTAGATTTGTAAAATCACCCTCGACCTTTTTGCTAATAATATCTATATCATTCATATCATGCTCAATAACTCTATCAGAGCTATAATTTGTACAAAGTGATAGACCTAGAACCTTAATTCCACAATGAGCTGCAGTTATTGACTCAGTAATTGTGCTCATTCCAACAATATCAGCCCCTAGAATTCTCATTGCACGGATTTCAGCCTTTGTCTCAAAGAATGGTCCAACCGCATAGAAATATACTCCTTCTTTAAGAGAAAACCCAAGCTTAATTGCACAAGATTTTGCAATTTCACGAAGATCTTTATCATAGATGTTGTTAAGAGAATAGAATCTATCGCCAAATTCTTCCAAATTGTTTCCTCTAGTAGGAGAAGCACCACACAAATTGATATGATCAGTTATTGCAACTATATCACCAGGATTAATATTGTAATTTATACCACCACTCGCATTTGTAAGAATTAGAGTCTTAATTCCAAGAAGTTTAAGAACATATACAGGATGAGCAAGCTCAGAAAACTCATATCCCTCATAATAATGGAAACGACCAGACATACATATAATGTTTTTGTCATTAACCTTACCAAAGATTAACTTACCCTTGTGGATTTTAACAGTTGTATGAGGAAATTTTGGAATATCCTTATAATCTATTTCAATCTTATCTTCCATAAAATCCATAACAGAAGAAAGACCAGAACCTAAGATTATTGCAATCTCAACATCCTCTTTAATAATTGATTTTATGTAATCAGCATCCTTTTTGTAAATATCAAAAGATTTTTCTTTAATCATAATAACCTCCAATATGATTTTATAATATAAAATTCTAATATACAATTTTATAACTTTATATTATATATTGAAAAAAAAAGGGGGGGTGGTACAATTATATTGTGGTTAAGGAAAACTATTTTAAAGTAGAAAAAAAGGAGAAATGCATGAATAATATTAAAAAGTGGAAAGAATTTCTTTATAAAAAATTAAGTCAAAAAAACAAGAAACCAAGATACGCAACGAGAAAGCTATCTATAGGTCTAGTTTCATGTATGATAGGATTTCTTGTATTTATGCCATCAAATATAGTAAGAGCAGATGGGATGATCGAAGATATAAATAAAGAAGTTATAACGATTGAAAATCCTAAAGAAGAATCTGAATTAGTTGAAGATGGAAACGATTCAGAAGAAACTTTATTAGAAGAACCAGAAACAAAAAAAGACACCTTACAGGAAGATGAGAGTGTAGTTGAAAACTCTACACAACAAGAAAGTGAAACTGCACAAGTAGAAGAACCTCCTAAAGAGTCATCTAATGGCAATATGGATTCTTTGGAAGGAGAAAAAGAGGTTGTAGAGTTAAATAAACCAGAAAAAACTACAGTACAAGATAAAAATAATCTTTCACAGAAAGAAAAAGAATCTGTAATAGATGCTATAAGAGCTGCAAATAATTATTTGACAGAAGATATAGAAATAATAGTTACAGATAATGGAGATGCTAGATTTGAGTATGAAAATCAAATCTATGAGTTAAAATCAGAAGATACAATAAAAGAGGTTCTACCACAAAATCAAAATAAAGAAACGGAAACTGAATTAAGTGAACAAAATAAAGTGAAAGAAGAAATCCAAGGAAAAATTAATACAGATACTAAGAGCACACATAATGAATTACACTTTGATGTAAACGGTGAAACAAAAGATGGGGTTTTAAGATACGCTGGAACAAATTATAGAGGTGAAGATGAACAAGGTATTAAACTGACAGTTTCAAAATGGGCAACACAAAGTACATCTTGGGGAAATATTGATAAGGGTCCTTACAATGGAAGATATTTATTAAATTTCTTTGACGATGAATTTTATAGTCAAATAGAAGCCATAACAGTAAATGGAATAGCCTTTCAAAGTGAATCAGGTGGTGCTTTGTGGAAAGTTCCTATAAATTCAAAAACTTTCAGTTCAGGATTGATTGGCTTGGTTACTAATGACGATATTTACATTAAACTTAAAAATGGTCAAACACTAACTAGTTTAGGTTATGCTGATAAGAAAATAATTTTCAAAACTGTATGGGTTAGAGGCGATGGATTGATAGACTATAATGGAAATGATGAAGGATTTATATTAAAAGACAATACAACAATTCCAGAAAAAAATGAAGATAATTTCTCAAAAGTACAAAATTTTACAACAGGAGAACCCAAAAAGAAAGTATATTTTAATGTTAAAGATAATCTAATAAATTCTGTAGTAACATTTAAACCGGATGAAAACTATCTACAAAGTGATTATAATTGGGTTGTATATGTAAATGAGAAAATAACTCCAGAACTTTTTAAGTATATTGACACAGATAATATTTATATAGTAAACTCTGATTTATACGGCAATGCTAATAAAGGTAGAATAAAATTCAAATTAACCTATATGGAAAACAAAGATGGATATATAAGTACAAGATTTACTCCAGATCTAAGTATAATGACAGCTACACCAAATGATAAACAAAAATTAAAAAATGCAAGACATAATACTAATCAAATATTTTGGGGAACTCTAGGTCAAAGTCGTAACTTTGTTATTCAATATGGAATAAAGAATGGAATAAAAAAACAAGAATTTGCAAAAGCTTTAAATGACTATATTAAAGAGCATGGTCAAATAACATTTGAGTCATGGTTTGAAGTAGATTACCTTGATAGTAAAGATAAAGGAGAGAAAACTAAGTGGTTGCAAAATTCATACGCTACGTCTTTTATTGAAGTGTTTGATAGTGACAAAGATACAGTCTATGATTTCGCTGAAGAAGAAGTGGGTTTAAATAAGTATGATATAGATACCGATGGAGATGGTACTCCAGATAATGTAGAATTTGCGGATGAAAATATAGACGGAAAAGATGGAGGATCATTCCATGTAAATCCACCTAAAGCTGATAAAGATAGCTACAATAATGCAGCTGATGTTGTAATCAATGGAAAATTTGAAAGAAATGAATATATTGACCCATCAAAGGATGATGGAACAAAGGTAAAAGTAACAAACTCAGAAGCTTATAACGTTATTATAAAAGCATATAAATATGATGAAAAAACAGGCGAGTATGATGATTCAAAAGCTATAACACAAACAACGCTTTCTGAAGATTCAAATGGACAATTCAAACTAAATATAGTAGCAAATACCCTACAAGATGGTGAGAAATTAGTGTTAGTAGCATTTTCACCAAATGGAAAAGTCAAATCAAAATTAGGAACGATTATTACATTTGAAGATCCTAAAGTCATATTTGATGCAAATGGTGGAAAATATGAAGATGATACTACATCAAAAGATGTTAAAATCAAAAATAATACTGTACAAGCTCCAATTCCAACAAGAGAAGGATACGCATTCTTAGGTTGGTCAGAAAATCCAAAAGCAAATCAAGTTCAAGAAGGAGTATTAACAGGACTTACAGAAACAAAAACAGTTTATGCAGTATGGGAGCAATTACAAGAGGGTTTAGCCGAAACAATAGAACCAAAAGTTCCAGGAACAAAAGTAGAAGTTGAAGATAAAACATCATTAACAGCAGAAGAAAAAGCAGAAGTTAAAAAAGCAGTAGAAGAAGCAAACAAAGACATTGCAGATAAAATTGCAAAAATAGAGGTATCTGATACAGGAGATGTAACAATAACATATAAAGATGATTCAACAGATACAATCGAAGGCAAGAAAGTAGTAAAAGAAAGAGAAAAAACAACAGCCGAAACAATAGAACCAAAAGTTCCAGGAACAAAAGTAGAAGTTGAAGATAAA
>JAUMZM010000045.1:0-6498 GCA_030528125.1 Tissierellia bacterium | reverse complement strand
AGAGGTATCTGATACAGGAGATGTAACAATAACATATAAAGATGATTCAACAGATTTCATTTCTGGAGATGACTTAATTTATACTAAAGCTAGAATATCTGGAAATACCGATAATTATAAGAAAGATTCAATAAAGAAATCTTCTGATATTGTTAAGACAGGTGTGACGGGAATCTTCGGTGCATCATCTATCTTAGGATTTGCATCAACAGCACTTTTAAAACTAAAGAGAAAAAAGGAAGAAGATTCAGAAAATTAACATTTAATTGATAAGAAACATAGCGGATTTATCCGCTATGTTTTTTATTTAAAAAATTTTAAATCCAAAGCTTTTACTTATGGTTAAGAAAAGAAACCATGTTATAATATAAAAGGAGGCCGATAAAATGATAGAAACACTTAAATGGGATGGGAATCTAATACTACTTGATCAAAGGAAATTACCACAACAGATTATCTATAATACTTACGAGGACACCGAGGGTGTCTATTATAGTATAAAGGAAATGGTCGTAAGAGGAGCGCCTGCAATAGGGGTTAGTGCAGCTTATGGAATGGTAATAGCTGCAAGAGAAATCTTTAACAAAGAAGAATTCATATCACAATACATAAAAAAGGGCGATTATCTTATAAGCGCAAGACCTACTGCGGTTAATTTGAAATGGGCTGTAGAAAGAATGATTAGCTGTGCAAAAGCTAATATTACAAAATCAGATAGAAATACTCTAATATCGAAATTAGAAGACAAGGCAAAAGAAATCTATCAGAAAGACATAGATACCAATAAGGCAATAGGAGAGAATCTTCTTACATTATTTAATGAAAATGATACAATACTTACTCATTGTAATGCAGGATCTTTGGCAACGGCAGGTTATGGCACTGCTCTTTCTGTATTCTATGTTGCAAAGGAAAAGGGAATTAATCTAAAAGCTTATGCAGATGAAACAAGACCTAGATTGCAAGGAGCAAGGCTTACTGCTTTTGAATTAGAAAATCTTGGCGTAGATACTACACTTATTTGTGATAATATGGCAGCTGTAGTAATGAGTAAGGGAAAGATTGATGCTGTTGTAGTAGGAGCTGATAGAATCGCAAAAAATGGCGATACTGCTAATAAGATAGGCACCTATGGGCTTAGCATATTAGCCAAAAACTTCAACATACCTTTCTATATAGCAGCACCTATTTCTACGATTGACTTTGACTCTAAGAGTGGAGATGACATTCCTATAGAAGAAAGGGATGCTAATGAAGTAAGAAAGATAAATGATAAGTTTATAACACCAGAAAATATAGGTGTCTACAATCCGTCTTTTGATGTAACACCTAATGAGAACATAAGAGCAATTGTAACTGAAAAGGGGATAGTATATCCTCCATTTGAACAGAACTTAGAGGAATTAAATAAATAATATTAATTAAGAATAGTGAGGATTAAGTTAAATGAAAGAATTTCTAAAAAAGAAAAACGTAAGCTTATCTGCTAAAGTTTACTTTATAGATGCACTTGGAAAGATGGCATTTGGTTTATTTGCATGACTTCTAATAGGAACAATACTAAATACTATAGGATCAAATCTAAATATACCGTTCTTGTCTAAGACAGTCTGGCCTATAGCTAGTGATATGACAGGACCTACAATAGCAGTTGCGATAGCTGTAACGCTAAAAGCTCCCAATCTTGTATTATTTGCAAGCCTTATTCCAGGATATTATGCGAATCAATTGGGAGGACCTGTTGGAGTGTTCTTTTCAATTATAGTAGCTGTAGAAATAGGCAAGATTATAAGTGGCGAGACTCCAATAGATATCGTACTTACACCTATGGTTGTAATAATCGTAGGAATGATAGTTGGATATTATATAGGAAGACCGGTTGGGGTAATTATGACATCTCTTGGAAAGCTTATAATGAAAGCTACAGAGCTAAAACCTATATTTATGGGAATAGTAGTTTCTGTAATAGTTGGAATGGCACTTACTCTTCCGATATCCTCGGCTGCTCTTTGTATGATGCTATCATTATCAGGACTTGCAGCAGGAGCTGCAATTGCAGGTTGTTGTGCGCAGATGGTTGGATTTGCTGTTATATCTTACAAAGAGAACAAGATGAGAGGATTACTTGGACAAGGACTTGGTACAAGTATGCTACAGATTTCAAATATCATAAGAAATTGGAGAATATGGATACCTCCAACACTTGCAGCAGCTATTACAGGACCAATCGCTACAACTATATTTAAAATGGGAAACTCTCCTATGGGAGCTGGAATGGGAACTTCTGGACTTGTAGGAATTATAGAGACATTAAGGACGATGCAAATTACAACAGTTTCTGTAATTGGAGTCTTGTTATGTTACATAATTCTTCCTGCAGTGCTATCTTATGTTTTTTATAAAATTCTATACAACAAGAATTTAATAAAAGATGGCGACATGAAACTACAAGATTAGAATATCAAACTTTAAATTATTTAATAAATCTTACAAAAATATAAAGATTTGTAAATTACACTTTAAAAATTTAAAAATAGTGATATAATGTATTTAAGAACAGGAGGATCACTATGAAAAAACTTTATAGATCAGAAGACGACAAGATGCTCTGTGGAGTATGCGGAGGCATAGCAGAGTATTTCGGAATTGATTCAACAATAATAAGAATATTATGGGTTATATTGGCCCTTATATTTGGCTCAGGAGTAATTGCATATATAATTGCAGCTTTAGTAATACCTAAAAGAGGATAAGATAGAAGCTTCGGTATTTGAAATTGATTATTAACTAGAAATCGACTAATCTTTATGGATTGGTCGTTTTTTCTTTGCTAAATTTTAAAAATAAATTAAATTTTGTTATAATTAGAACATAGACACTTGTCTATATATTTTTATAACGGGAGCAGAAATGAAAGTAGGAATACCTAGAGGACTGCTATATTTTGAGTTCGAAGATATGTGGAAAGAATTTTTCAAAGAGCTTGATATAGAATACCTAGTAAGTCCCAAAACAGACAAAAGAATCTATCAATTAGGTCAAAATAGAGCTATGCACGAAAGCTGTTTGCCATTAAAAGTATTTCTAGGTCATGTTGAATATTTGATTGGCAAATGCGATTATATACTTATTCCAAGAATTGGAACATTTGGTTATTATGATAGAATGTGCACAAGATACCAATCAACGATAGATCTTGTTTATAATACATTTAGAGATTATGATATAAAAATTTTACCATTTAATATAGATTATAGCGAAAGGGAAAAAGAGCGAAAAAGCTTTATAGATATGGGCAAAACCCTTGGTAAAAGAAAGGCCCAATCAATAATTGCATATACTAAGGCTAAGCGTTTAAATAATAATATTATTTCAAAAAAAGAAGAGCTTATGGAACAAAAGACTAAGTCTAATAAGATAAAAATTCTTCTTGTAGGCCATAAGTACAATACATTTGATAATTACACAGGATCTGTTATAACAAATTATCTAGATAAAATGGATATAGAAACCATAATAGCAACTGATATGGATGGCAAGAAGGCTGATTTCTATGCCAAAGAATTGACAGATACTATGCCTTGGACTTTTAATAGAGAGCTTTTAGGATCGATATTGAGATTTAGAGATAAGGTAGATGGAATTATACTATTAAGCTCTTTTAACTGTGGGCCAGATTCAATGGCAAATGAAATGATTTTAAGAAAGATAAAAAACATTCCAATTCTAAATTTGGTCATAGACGGACAACAAGGAGTTGGAGGAATTGAGACAAGACTTGAAAGTTTCTTGGATATAATCTTATTTAAAAAAGAAGGTGGACTATTTGACTGATAAAGTAACATTTCCTCAATTGGGAAATTATAATATTGCATTTGAATATATTTTTAATTATGGAATGGGACTAGAATATGTTAAACCTCCCAAAATGACAGATAAGACTCTTGAGATTGGTTCAAAGTACAGTCCAGATTCTGTATGTGTACCATTTAAGTTTATGTTAGGAAATTATATAGAATCTATTGAAAAAGGAGCCAAAATATTGGTATCTGTAGGAGGAGTCTGTATACTTGGATATTATGGAGAACTTCACGAACAGATAATAAGAGATTTGGGATATAATGTAAGATTTGTAAATTTTGCCCAGTCAAGATTTGCAAAGCCTTCAAGCTGGTATGATAAATTTAAAGCACTTAATCCAGATATGTCACTTGTAAAAATCGGAGAAGTGCTACCAATTGCGATAAAGATGATTGAATATATTGATATTGCAGAAGATTATTTGAGAAGTAATCTTGGATTTGAAGTAGAAGAAGGCTCATTCGATAAGATATTTGATAATTATCTAGAAGGCATGAGAAATGTCAAAAATCGCAAAGAATTAAAGCAACATCACAAAAAATACATGAAACTTTTCGAAGAAGTTAAGGTAAATAAACCCCAAAATCCTCTTAAAGTTGCAATTGTAGGAGAATACTATACGATAATGCAACCATTTTCTAATCATTTTATGGAAAAGTGGCTTGTAAATAAGGGAATCGAAGTCAAAAGATGGATGAACCTTACAAATTCAATAATAGATAGACCAGAAAAGGAAGTCAAAAAGCACATCAATAACTATGCCAAATACGATATGGGCGCTACAAGTATGTATACAATAGGAACTGCGTTAAAATGTGCTAAGAAAGGATATGATGGGATAATTCACATAAAATCAGCAGGATGTATGCCAGAAATTGACACAATGACAGTCCTACAAAATATAAGCAAAGACTATAAGATTCCAATTCTTTATATATCATTTGATTCACAGACAAGCGATATAGGACTTGAGACAAGGCTTGAAGCTTTCTATGATATGATTATGATGAGAAAAGAAAAGATTATATAATAAATCAACCATTTACAAATAGAAATTACAAGAATAAAGCATTTACGATAAGATTATTAGGAGAAAAGATAATATGAAAGACGCATTTTATGGAATAGATGTAGGAAGTATATCTACAAAAGGTGTTATATTAGATGAAGATAACAATATTCTAGCAAGAGATTATCTTATGACAGAAGGAAATCCTATAAAAGCTGTCAAATAGCTTACCAAATCTGTCGAAAGTCAGCTAGATAAAGATAAATACCAAGTAGTAGCAGTTGGAACAACAGGATCTGCAAGAAAGCTTGTAGGCACAATAACAAATGCAGGCATTGAAAGAAATGAGATTACAGCACATGCAATAGGTACAATATCAATGCATCCAGATGTTAGGACCATACTTGAAATAGGAGGACAGGATTCCAAGATCATACTTATAGATAATGGAATAGTAGTAGATTATGCTATGAATACACTACAGGCAGCAAGACTTGGAGTAAAAGTAGAAGATTTTGGAGATATCGCATTAAAATCCGAAGACCCAACACCAATTGCAGCAAGATGCACAGTATTTGCAGAATCAGATCTTGTACACAAAGCACAGATGGGCTATGAGAAAAGAGATATAATAGCAGGATTGTGCAGATCAATTGTAAATAATTATCTAAATAATGTCGCAAGAGGAAAGAATATCCAAAGCCCCATAGTATTTCAAGGCGGAGTAAGCAAGAATAAAGGCGTAAGGAAGTTTTTCAAAGAAGCTTTAAATGAAGAGATCATAGTAGATGAAGTAGGACATTTGGCAGGAGCTATAGGAATTGCAATACTTGCTAATAAAATGGGAGAACACAAAGGATTTGACTTTGAAATAACAGATATAGAATTTACAACAAAAGGTGTAAATTGCAATAAATGCCCGAACCACTGCGAGATAATGTGTGTACTAAAAGACGGTAAGTTGATAGATTCTTGGGGCAACAGATGCGAAAGAGGAGCTATTAGGAAAATTTAAAAAATTCTTTTATTTTATTTATAAATAAAGGCGAAAATGATATAATAATAAAACAAAAGAATAAGGAGGATATCGATGGAGATAACGGATGTAAAAATCATAAAAATAGCTAATGACAGCAGACTAAAAGCCGTCGCATCAGTTACATTTGATGATGAAATAGTAATTCACGATATAAAGCTCATCGAAAGAATCAGAGAAATAAGCGATTCTGATCAATCCAAAGAAGGATTATTTATGGCAATGCCAAGCAAAAAAGTCCCAAATGGAAGATTTGTGGATATCGCTCATCCTATTAATCAAGAAATTAGATTAAAAATCGAAAAAGCGGTATTCGAAAAATACAAAGATAATGAAAGTTATGAATAATTTATGATATAAAAAGTTGATGAATAGCATCAATTTTTTATATTACAAAATTATAAGTGATTTTTGATAAACTCATTTGATTAAATGAATAATTCTTAGAAATTGCTATTGTAATAAGAGCAAAATTTTGTGAAATTCTAGAAATTTATTTATGACTAATATAATAAATATAGAAAAACTAGCCTAGGCTAGTTTCAGAACGTAGACAAACCCAGCTTTTTGCTGGGTTTGTTTCTACTATCTA
>JAUMZM010000044.1 GCA_030528125.1 Tissierellia bacterium | reverse complement strand
GTGATGGGACAATGATAAGAACAGCCATCATCTTTTTTTATATAGCAAATGAAGGACTTTCTATCTTAGAAAACTCTGTAGCTTTAGGTTTGCCAGTACCAGAAAAATTAAAAAGAGTATTAGAACAATTCAAGGAGGAAAAATAAATGAGTAATAGTCCATTAGTACAAGCAAGAATTCTCTCACCTAACCATAGCGGTAGAAGAAATCAAAAGATAACTAAAATAGCAATCCACCACGCAGCTGGAGTTATAAATGGTAGAAATCTTGCTGGAGTATTTGTGCCAAAGTCAAGACGAGCATCAGCTAACTATAATTTAGGATCTGATGGAGTTATTGTTTTAGGGGTTGATGAATCTAACAGAGCGTGGACAACGTCATCTTCCTGGTGTGACAATAGAGCAGTAACAATTGAAGTAGGGAACTCTACGAAAGGACCTCAGTGGTTAATTTCTGATTACGTTTTAAATAGACTAATTGATTTAGTTACAGATATCTGCAGAAGAAATGGAATCTATCCTTGTACCTATACTGGAGGCAAGGATGGTGTTCTTCAAAAACACGAATGGTATAAAAATACTAACTGTCCAGGACCATATCTTGGCAGTAAATTTCCATATATAGCAAATGAGGTCAATAAAAGACTAAGAGGAGATAAGACTGTTAGTAAACCAACAGGTGGATTATATAGAGTTAGAAAATCTTGGTCTGATGTTAAAAGCCAGAAAGGTGCATTTAAGAATTTGGATAATGCTAAAAGATGTGCCGATAGATTTGGTTTAAAAGTATTCGATGTTAATGGCGAGATAGTATATCCAGTTGGTAAGACAATCGATGAGTTAGCAAAAGAGGTCATTAGAGGAGACTGGGGAAATGGAGAGGAAAGAAAAAGGAAATTAACTAATGCTGGATATGATTATAAAGCGGTTCAGAAGAGAGTAAATCAATTAGTTTAACATAACAAAAAATGCCTGTGCCAAGTTATGGTACAGGTGTTTTTGTTCATTTTTTAAAGTAGAATTATACTTATTCAGACTACACATATCCATATCCACTTAAACTCATATAAAAACATGGCTTGTAAAAAAATAATTTTAATCACTGTAATCACAATTTAAATTGTGATGCTCGCAAGCTAAATTACGGACTTCACTAGGAAGTTTTCCCTTGTATCTTTTGTAATAAATGGAAAATTTGCTATGGGATGTATATCCAACAGATTCTGCTACTTCCTTTATAGGAAGTTTAGTATTTAACAGAAGAGTTTCAGCTACATTCATTCTTTTTCTTTGGGTGTATTCTGTAATACTTTGACCATATTTTTCTTTAAACAAATTCTTTAATTTTGTTCCGCTCATTTTAGATATTTTTTCAAGGGTTTCCTGATTTACAGTCATGGCAAAATGATCATCTAAAAACCTGGATACATCTTCAAGTGCTTTATTATCGTCAGACTCAATTTTATATTTTTTTCTATTTAAGTAGGTATCGATTACTATACTTATCCACTCATTTGCCTTGGCTTTAAAGAAAAAATCAGCGGCAGGAGAGTCCATATTACAATTTAATATTTCCATTGCTACTTTTTCTAATGACTTTGTAAGTGTTATTTGATTTGTTTGAAGTAAAGCCCTATAAAAGGATTCAAGATCGATATTAATGGATGACAGGTGCTTTTCTAAAAGTTCTCTTTTAAATCCAACAGAAACAGTGAGATAGTAACTATTCTCGTGTAATAAAAATAGAAAGTCATCTTCTATATTGTCAAAATCAAGAGTATATAAGGAGTTTGGCGTCAAAGTTTGATAAGGGTTAAATTTTTCACCGTTTGCACTTACAATATAGCTAGAGCATATCGAAACATAGTTTTCCATACTATAAGTACTATTTTGAATAACTTCTTCTTTGATATAAAAATCGTGGATATCAATAATAAATCCATTTCCTTCATAAAACCAATATAGGCCTTCTGCATTAATTGAATCATCTTTACTCCAACAAAATGTATGCCATGCACTTGAATATTTCTTATTATTTTTACATTCATCTACGTTCATATATTCTTTTACAAAATCATAATATGTCATAATACACTATCCCTTTTAGACAATATTCCAATTAGCCTTAAATTCGACAAGCCATTGTATTAGTAATTATAACTGATGTATAATAAAAACGCAATGATAATTGTTATCGACCAGGTGAATTTGAATCTAATAGGAACATTAAAGGAGAGGAATATGAAAATTTATAAAAGGCTTTTTTCCTATGTGCCTGAAGAAAAACATAATGGATATATAGCAGTTTTTTTATCAGCACTATCTGCATTTTTAATGGTGTACGGATATTCGTTACTGTATAAACTTTTAAGAAGTTCCATTGTTGAAGGGGATTTATTAGTAGCTAGGACTTTGTCCATTCAAGCTGTCTTATATTTGACGATAGGGGCACTAGTTTACTTTTTGTCAGGCTTTTTTTCTCATAAACTTGGATTTCGCTTAGAAACTAATTTAAGAAAAAAAGGTATAGATGGACTTACAGGAGCAAGTTTTCGCTTTTATGATTTAAACCCATCTGGAATTATAAGAAAAACTATTGATGACAATGCAGCTAAAACTCATACGGCAGTAGCACATATGATACCAGATAACTCTCAAGCTTTTTTAATTCCAGTATTATCTTTAATACTTGCCTTTTCTATTAGTAGCAGAGTGGGATTAGTTATTCTTATACTAACAATAGTAGGGGCTCTTATTTTAAAGAACATGATGGGTGGAGGAGAGTTCATGGAATACTACCAAAAATCCTTAGAAATTTTAAGTGGTGAAACAGTTGAATATGTCAGAGGCATGCAAGTTGTTAAAATATTCGGAGCTACTGTAGAGTCTTTTAAAACTCTTTATAAGGCGATTAAGGATTATTCTAAGTATGCTCTTGATTACTCAATTAGTTCTAAAAAACCTTATGTACTATATCAATGGATATTTTTTGGAATTATTGCAATTTTGTCTATCCCTTTAGTTTTTACCATAAATAAAGTTAATAATGCTAATTTGCTTATTGTTGAACTATTCATGATTTTGTTTTTAAGTGGAGTAATGATGGTTTCATTTATGAAAATTATGTGGGCTAGTATGAACATCTTTAACGCTAGGTATGCTGTAGATACTTTAGAAGATTTATATAAAAAGATGAATGAAGATAAATTGTCTTATGGAGAGAATATTAATTTCAAAAACTATAATATAGAGTTTGAAAAAGTGAATTTTTCTTATAATGAAAACAAAGTACTAGAAAATTTATCTTTTAAATTAGAAGAAGGAAAAAAATATGCTTTGGTGGGTCATTCAGGATCAGGTAAATCGACTATTGTAAAGCTATTATCTGGTTTTTACAAAGTAGATAGTGGCAGTATAAAGATTGGAGAGAGACCCTTAGAATCTTATAGTAAGGATGCTCTAATAAACGCAATTTCTTTTGTTTTTCAGGATAGCAAAATTTTTAAGACATCTATTTACGAAAATGTTGCTCTTGCTAATAGAAAGGCAAGTAGAGAGGAAGTTATGAAGGCTATGGAACTTGCAGGTTGTAATGTTATTTTAAATAAGTTTCCTGAAAGAGAGAATACCATGATCGGCTCAAAAGGAGTCTATTTATCAGGAGGAGAAAAACAGAGAATTGCTATTGCAAGAGCCATGCTCAAGAAATCTAAAATTGTAATTATGGATGAAGCTAGTGCTTCTATTGATCCAGACAATGAGTATGAGCTTCAAAAGGCCTTTAAAAACCTTATGAAAGATAAAACAGTTATTATGATTGCCCATAGGATGAGTAGTATTCGTTCTGTTGATGAAATTTTAGTTTTAGAAAATGGAGAAATAATTGAAAGAGGCAGTGATCAAGAACTTATTTCAAAAGGTGGAAAATATAAGGAATTATTAGAGCTTTATGACAGTGCAAATCAATGGAGGGTTAAAGATGAGGAAATTTTATAAAAAACGCTTTTGTCTGACTGATAAAGGGGCTAAAGATCTCACTAAATCAACCATATCGAGTTTCTTAGTTTACTGTATTAATATGGTTCCTGCCTTTATTTTAATGATGTTAACAGATGAGCTTCTTTTGAAAAATGTTAAAAGCCCTTATTTATATTTTGGAGTTTCTGTTGTTACATTAGTAATAATGTATGTTTTGTTAGCCAAAGAATATGATGATCTTTATACTACAACTTATGAAGAGAGTGCTAATTTAAGAATAGATATTGCTGAAACTCTATCAAAACTTCCCCTATCCTACTTTTCAAAACATAATTTATCAGATATATCTCAAACGATTATGGCAGATGTGGAAAAAGTAGAACACGCTATGAGTCATTCAATTCCTAAAGTAGGAGGAATGGTTTTATTTTTCCCACTAATTGGAATTATGTTAATGATAGGTAATTTTAAGATGGGGCTAGCAGTAATGATCCCAACTATTTTAAGTTTTATACTAATACCTATTGCTAAAAAGTCGCAGGTAAAAGGAAACAAGAAATATCACAAGGTACTTAGAGAAAACTCAGAAAAATTCCAAGAAACCATTGAACTTCAACAAGAAATAAATAGTTTTAACTTATCCGATGAAGTGAGGTCTTCGTTATATATGCAGATGGATGAAAGTGAAAAAATACATCTTAAAGTTGAACAAGGCTCTCTTTTTGTAATGGGTTTGTCCTCTGCTCTTGGCTTTGTAAGTATTGCAGTAGTTAGTTTTGTTGGGATTAGCCTTATTCTATCTGGGGAGATTGACATTTTATATCTCTTAGGTTATTTAATGGCTGCCATAAAGATAAAAGATATTTTCGATTTATCAAAAGAAGGATTATTAGAAGTGTTCTCTATAGATCCAAGTGTTGAAAGGATTAGGGAGATTAAGGAAACAAAAATTCAAGAGGGTAAAGATGTAGAACTGAATATGTTTGATATAGTCTTTAAAAATGTAGCTTTTTCTTATGATGATAATCAGGTTTTAAAGGACATTAGCTTTACTGCGAAACAGGGAGAGGTAACGGCTCTAGTTGGAGCTTCTGGCTCTGGAAAGACAAGTATATTAAGATTAATATCAAGATTATATGATTATGATAAAGGTCAAATTTTAATAGATGGAAAGGATATAAAAAACATTTCCACAGATTCTTTATTTAAGAAAATATCTATTGTTTTTCAAGATGTTACTTTATTTAACTCATCTATATTAGAAAATATTCGTATAGGTAAAAAAGATGCCAGCGATGAAGAAGTTGTAAAGGCAGCTACCCTTGCAAATTGTATGGATTTTATTAATAAACTCCCTAATGGGTTAGATACAGTTATAGGAGAAAATGGGTCAGAGCTTTCTGGTGGTGAAAGACAAAGACTTTCTATAGCTAGAGCCTTTCTGAAGGACGCACCAATACTTATATTAGATGAAATATCAGCAAGTTTAGATGTGGACAATGAAAAGAAAATCCAAGAAAGTTTGAATAAATTAATAAAGGATAAAACCGTTATTATTATATCCCATAGATTAAAATCTATTGAAAATGTAGACAAAATTATAGTCATAGAAAATGGATATGTGGAAAGTCAAGGCAATCATAAAGAACTGATAGAAGAATCAAAATTGTATAACAATTTATTAGAAAAAACAAAACTAGCAGAAGAATTTATTTATTGAGGGGATTAAAAATGAAACAAAACATGAAAGAACAGTTGTTAACCAAGAAGCCATTGTCTTTAATGTTTCAATTATCTATACCAGCAGTAATTGGGATGGTAGTTATAGGCCTATATCCACTTATGGATGGAATATTTGCTGGACAAATAATTGGCGAGAATGCTATGGCGGCTTGCTCAATAGCTATGCCACTTACATTTTTTAATAATGGGATTGCAACGCTTATAGGGATAGGTTCGGCGTCCATTTTATCAAGAGCCATGGGAAAGGGTGATAATGATACTATAGACAAACTTATGGGAAATCTTATCTATTGGGTTATCTTTTTTTCAACGATTATAACAATAGGAGGAATACTTCTAGGACCATATTTCTTAGATTTAATTGGAGCAACAGGAGAAATAAAGGCATTAGGCATAAGGTATTTAAGAATAATATTTCTAGGCTCAATTTTTGTAAACTTTGCTCAGTCAGCCAATATGGTTATGCGTGGTGAAGGGCTTATGAAAAGAGCAATGAGTATCATGGGGCTTGGTGCCTTTATCAACATAGCTCTTGATCCAATACTAATGAAATTAATGGGTGATTATGCCATTGAGGGAGCAGCTATAGCCACTGTAACAGCACAAATAATTCAAGCTGTCATTACTCTTTATTATTTTAAGAATAAAAGTGAAAATGTAAAAATAGGGAAAATAAAAAAAGAAAAAGATATATCAACTGAAATGTTTGGAGTAGGTTTCTCAGCCATGATAATGCAAGTTTTTCTTATGATTCAACAAACATTACTTTATAAACAAGCTTTTAAATATGGTGGAGATCCAAATGCAATATTAATGTCAGCAACTTTGAGATTTTATGGGTTTTCATTTATACCAATTTGGGGAATGAGTCAGGGGTTACAGCCGATTATTGGTACAAACTTTGGAGCAAAACAATACAATAGAGTAAAGGAAACTATGAAGATATTTTCTATAGGAGGAACAGTACTTGCAGCAATTTTTTGGTTACCAGCACAAGTATTTTCAAAACAGTTACTTGGTTTATTTAAAGTAAGTCAGGATATAATTTCAAGCGGAGTTAATAACTTCAGAATATTCTATTCAGTATTTATTCTTTATGGAATTATGATTATGACAATAACTTTTTTCCAAGCGATAGGGGATGGGAAAAAAGCTGGAATGATTGTAATGCTAAGACAGTTAATACTACTTGTTCCAGCCTTACTTATATTACCAAGAGTATTTGGAGCAGGGGCTGTTTGGTGGGCAGAACCAGTTGTAGATTTTACTATGATAATGGTAGGTTTAGCAATGCAAGCAAAGGCTCTTTCAAATATGAATGTAAATGATTGAAAATAAAGAGAAAAACAAAAATGACAGGAGAATTTATTTATTAGGAGGTTAAAATGGATAATAAAAAACTAAAGGGAAAAGATGTTATTACAATAGGAATATTTACTGCAATATATTTTGCAATCAATTTTGGGTTTATGCTTTTAGGAGGTCTTCATCCATTAATGTGGGTGCTTATGCCTGGTTTTATAGCTTTAGTTGGTTCTATCCCATATATGATTATGGTTCAAAAAGTTAAAAAAACAGGAGCAGTCATAATAATGGGGGTTATTGTTGCTATAATATACTATTTAACTGGTCAATTTAGTTTAATAATAATTGCATCATTAGCAATTGCCAGTATATTGGCAGAGCTAATAAGATACCTATCAAAGTATGATAGTTATAAAGGGAATTCACTTTCATATGCTTTTTTTTCACTAGGTATGATAGGTTCTCCAGCACAAGTATGGATTTTAAAAGATGAATTCATATCAAAAATGCTTGAAAATGGAATGCCAGTAGATTATGTTAATACATTAAAAAGCTTTATTAATACACCAATGTTAATTGTGTTAATTGTAACACCATTTGTTTTTGGATTATTATCTTGTGGGATTTTAAAATCATTTCTATATAAAAATTTTGAGGCGAGAAATTAAAATGTTCAGGCGATTAAAATTAGATCCTAGAACCTCAATAATACTGCTTTTATTGGTAAATATATTTTTCTTTAAAAGTAGAACGGTGGCAAGTGAATTAGTTTTAATGAGCTATTTGTTGATTATATTGACGGTTTGCGGAAATTTTAAATCGGGATTAAAAGTATATTTAACTTTTATTACTTTTTTAATAATAAATTATTTTGTTTTTCCCCATTCACCCAAGTGGATTGTAACGACATTTATTGTACCTGTTTCTTATGCAAGGAAGATTTTTCCTTGCATAATGGCAGGAACATTGTTATACAAAACGGTGACTGTAAGAGGAATTGCAGGAGTTTTTAGAAAATTTAAATTCTCAGAAAATTTTATTTTAGCATTTATGATAACTTATAGATATTTTCCCACATTAAGACAAGATATACATTGTGTTAGAGAATCAATGAAAATAAGGGGGATTAGTATGATTAAAAACATGGATATATTTGTTGTACCTATAATAAATTCTGCGATTGATATGTCTGAAGAGTTATCTAAGGCAGCTGTAACACGAGGAGTTGAGAATCCAGGTAGAAAAACAACAATAATTGATTTTAAATTTACTGTTTATGATGTATTAGTGATTTTATCTGTTGTTTTAATTATGGCTATATTTTAGGTGAGTTGTAATGGATTATATTAATATAAATGATGTAACTTGTACATCTAAAACGGGATATAAAATATTAAAAGACATCAATTTGAATGTTGAAAAAGGGGAATGTATACTACTTATGGGACTAAGTGGTTCAGGCAAAACCTCATTGACTAAATTAATAAATGGAATTATACCACATTTTGAAGAACAAACTGACTTTGTTGGAGAAGTTTTAATAGATGGAGAATCTACTAGAAATATATCACAATATAAAATTTCAGAAAAAGTTGGTTCAATATTTCAAAATCCAAAATCTCAATTTTTTAATTCTGATGTTGAGGGAGAAATTGTATTTGGCCCTGAAAACATGGGAGCTGATCCAGAGTTAATAAAAAAAAGCTTGAAAAAAACTATTAATAGATTAAACATAGATAGATTACTGGGGAAAAATGTCATCTCATTGTCAAGTGGAGAAAAACAAATTTTAGCTTTTGCATCTATTTTTGCATTAAACACAGATATTGTCGTATTGGATGAACCATCTTCAAATCTTGATATGGATACAATTGAAACGATAAAAAATAATATTGAAATATTTAAAAAAGAAGGCAAGACAATTATAGTTGCAGAACATCGATTATATTATTTAAAAGATATAATTGATAAAGCATATTATATAGACGAAGGTATAATTAAGGATTGTTTTACACAAGAAGAGATAAAATTATTTAACTCAAAAAAAGAAAATAATCTCAAAATTAGAACTTTATCTACTCCGAAGTTGAAAGTTCTTGAAAAAGAATTTAATAAAAATGATGAGTATGTATGTGAAGATTTATCGTATACAATAAATGGAAATTTCATATTTAAAGATATTAATATTTCTTTGAATAGAGGTGAAGTATTAGGTATAGTTGGGAAAAATGGTATAGGAAAAACAAGTCTGTTAAAGTGTATTTCAGGACTTATGAAGAAAAATACAGGAAGTGTTTTTTTAAACAATAAACTTTTAAATAATAAAGATAGATTAAAAAATACATACCTTGTAACACAAGACATTAATTCACAATTATTCACTCGAAGTGTAAAAGAAGAGTGTGAATTAAATTTGCCTGAGTATAGATTAAATCAGGTAGATATAGTTCTTAACAGGCTTGGATTAGATAAATATAAAGATAAGCATCCAATGTCGCTTTCAGGAGGACAAAAACAAAGGTTAACAATTGCCTTAGCTCTACTTTCAGATAAAGAAATCATAATCTTTGATGAGCCTACAAGTGGCTTAGATTTCAAAAATATGATAATTGTATCAGAAGCTATAAAAGATTTGGCGAAAAAATCCAATAAAGTTGTAATTGTTGTTTCGCATGATTATGAGTTTCTAAATACGGTAGCGGATGGAATATATGAAATGGTTTGAAAATAAGAATGAGAAGGATTTAATTAAATAGAAATATAATATGGCAAAGTTCAATGAATATATTTAGACCTATTGATATTATCAAGAAGAAATATTAATAGGCCTTTTTTTATGTTCTCTTTTGCATTTTCATCTTTAAGAAAACTCCTTACTCAAAAACACTCCCTTTGTCCTAAGGAATATAGAGGAAAGAAAACTAAGGTTAAAAATAGCCTTAATTTCTTTGCCTGTGATATAGGAGGTGTAGTATGAGAGTAGAGAAGTTTGAAGGCGGAAAAGATTTAGTAAAAACTGAATATACAGAAAGAGATTTAAAGGCAGAGCTCAATTTCTATCTATCTGATAAATTCATCCAGGATCTCTTTCTTTTAGATGAAATTAGCCTTGAAGAATATAGGAAAATTAGGAGAGAAAACATTAAAAAATTCAGACCTATTCTTTCAGAATTACTGCTATAAGACTTGATATATACTCATTTGTACGGGAATATAGCACTAAGAGAAAGAGAGGTGAAACGATGAAAAAGATAACAAAAATAGAAGCGAATCAAAAAGAAGAATCTACATTAAGAGTTGCTGCCTATGCAAGAGTATCGACAGATGAGGAAGCTCAGCTTGTGAGTCTTAAAACGCAAAAAGCACACTACGAAAAGATGATAGCAGGGAACAATTCATATACTTTTGCAGGTTTATACTTTGACGAAGGCATCACTGGAACAAAGAAAGAATGCAGGGATGGACTTCTAAAAATGTTAAAAGATTGTGAGAATGGGAAGATAGATTTTATCCTAACCAAATCAATCTCAAGGCTTGCAAGAAACACAACAGATTGTTTGGAAATCGTAAGAAGACTCCTTGACCTAAACATTGGAATCTATTTTGAAAAAGAAAATATTGATACCAGGACAATGGAAAGCGAGTTGATGTTATCCATACTTTCATCCCTTGCAGAAAGTGAATCCAGGTCTATATCAGAAAATAACAAATGGTCCATAAAGAAAAGATTTCAAAATGGAACGTTTATTATATCTAGCCCACCCTATGGCTATGAGAATATAAACGGAAAGATGGTAGTGAATGAAGAAGAAGGGAGAATCATAAAAGAAATATTTGAACAGTATCTTTCAGGTAAGGGAACACATAAAATTGCAGAAAGCCTAAACAAAAGAAAGATTAAAGGACAAAAAGGAGCAAGCTGGCATGGTTCGACTATAAATGGAATCTTAAAAAATGAAAAATACACAGGGGATGTCATCTACCAAAAGACTTATACAGACGATAGTTATAATAGACATAAAAATAAGGGAGAAGAAGACCAGTATAAGATAATAGACAACCATGAAGCCATTGTAAGTAGAGAGAATTTTGAGAAAGTTCAAGACCTAATAAAGATAAGGGCTATAGTAAAAGGAAATGGAGAAAACACAAAAAAATACCAAAATAGATATAGCCTATCGGGAAAAATCAAGTGTGGTGAGTGTGGTTCAAGCTTTAAAAGAAGACATCACTATAATGGCAAAGAAAAATATATAGCTTGGACTTGTAGTGAGCACCTAAGAGATATTAATAAATGTTCTATGAAGTTTATTAAAGACAAGGACATAAAACTAGCATTTGTGACTTTAGTAAACAAGCTAATCTTTGGAAAAGATAGTATCCTTACACCGCTTTTAGAATCATTAAAAAGAGTAGACAGCAGAGAAGAAGTAGAGAAGATAAACAAAATAGAAGAAGGCTTAGAGAAACTAAGGGAAAGAAAAGAGGTTCTAAGCAAACTAATAACTTCAGGCATTTTAGATGCAAGTATTTACGCAAAAGAAAGCAGTGAAATTTCAAGTGAAGAAAGTTATCTACTCAAAGAAAAGGAAAGAAGCAAAAAAGCCATCCTTGGAAATGATGAAGAAATAAGAGAACTTGAAAAACTAATAAGAATCTTAGGAAAAAGTGAAATGATAGATCGCTTTGAAGATGACTTGTTTGAAGAAATCATTGCCCACATACAGGTTGTCAATAGAGAGACCCTTGATTTTCATTTAAAGTGTGGACTTGTACTAAGAGAGGAAGTGAAAGAAGATGTCTAGACTATGTTATGGCTATACCATAAGAGATGGAAGATTAGAAGTTCAAGAAAAAGAAGCGGAAAATATAAGAAAAATCTTTAAAAACTATCTTGCTGGCAACGCCCTTATAAAGTCGGCAGACCTTGCAGACTTAAAGAAAAACAGCTCAAGTGTAAAAAGGATCTTAACCAATAAAAAGTACTTAGGAAATGAGATCTACCCCAAGATAATAGATAGAGAAAGTTTTAAAAAGGCAGGCCAAATGCTGAAAGAAAGGGCAGTGGCCATGGGACGAGTTTGGGAAAAGGAAGAAGAGATTATTAAAGTTCCCTTCAAATTTAGATATAAAAAGGAAGAGACTTTGCCCATAGATCCCTTTGAACGAGCAAGCCACAAGTACAATTTAATCGAGGTGATAGATGATGAATAGCAAGGTCATAGTTATACCAGCAAAGAAGAAAAAAGGAAATTCTATCAAACAATCAGAAAAGAAGAAACTAAGAGTGGCAGCCTATGCGAGGGTATCAACAGATAGCGATGAACAAGCAACTTCTTATGACACTCAAGTAGATCACTACACAAACTATATTAAGAGAAATCCAGAATGGGAATTTGCAGGAGTGTTTTCTGACGAAGGAATCAGTGGAACTTACACCAAGAAAAGAGCTGGCTTTAATAAAATGATTGAAGAAGCCATGGAAGGAAATATCGACTATATCATTACAAAGTCCATATCGAGGTTTGCCAGAAATACACTAGACTGTTTAAAGTATATTCGTAAACTAAAAGAGAATAACATCCCAGTTTACTTTGAAAAAGAAAACATCAACACTATGGATGCCAAGGGAGAAGTCCTACTTACCATTATGGCATCTCTTGCCCAACAGGAAAGTCAGTCCTTATCACAAAATGTGAAGTTAGGATTTCAATACAGATTTCAACAAGGACAAGTGCAAGTAAACCATAATAGGTTCTTAGGTTATACTAAAGATGAAGATGGAAAACTTGTCATAGTTCCTGAAGAAGCAAAAATAGTAAAAAGGATCTACAGAGAATACTTAGAAGGAGCAAGCCTACGAGATATAAAAGAAGGGCTTGAAAAAGATAAGATACTAAATGGAGCAGGAAATAAGAAGTGGCATGTATCAAACCTCAATCAAATATTAACCAATGAGAAATATATGGGGGATGCCCTATTACAAAAGACTTATACAGTGGATTTTCTAAATAAGAAAAGAGTAAAAAATGATGGAATAGCACCTCAATATTATGTAGAAAATAGCCATGAAGCCATCATACCAAAAGAAATCTTCATGCGAGTCCAAGAAGAAATGGACAGACGAGCTAATATGGTAAGTGGCAAAGGGAAAAGAAGGGTTTATTCAAGTAAATACGCCCTTTCAAGTATTGTCTACTGCTCTAAATGTGGGGATATTTACAGGAGAATAGCATGGAACAATAGAGGAAAGAAATATATCGTTTGGAGATGCTGTACAAGAGTAACCCATGGACCAGAAGCATGTGAAGCAAGAACCATAAGAGAAGAAGACCTACAAGAGGCAGTCGTAGAAGCCATCAATCAACTTATATCTGAAAGCAGTGAATTAAAAGAAACAATAAAAGAGAATATTGAAAATGCCATCACAGGTGATGGAAGTAGGCAGATAGAAGAAATAGACAAAGAAATGCTGGAGGTTCAAGAAGAGCTTTTAAAAGTAGCTAATGCCAAGAAAGACTATACAGACCTTGCAGATAGGGTGGAAGAATTAAGAAATGAAAAAGAAAAGATACTTCTAGATTTAGCGGAAGAGAAGAATGAACAAAGCAGACTAGTGGAATTAGAAGAGTTTTTAGATAATCAAGAATTAGAAATAGAAAGCTACGATGAAGATTTAGTAAGGAAACTTATAGAGAAGATTATAGTTTATGATGAAAGTCTTAAAATGATATTCAAATCAGGACTTGAAGTTGAAATAGAAAAATGACAGGTATTGAAAGTAAATATACAATAAAAAATAACAGTACCCGACACGTCTTTTAGTAAAATGTGGACCAAGTCGGGTCTTTTGATTTTACTTAATAGACTTAATATAATTGGTATAATATTATCATAAGCAATTGAGGATAATCGTGATCAAATAAAAAAATAAGTAGTTAGGTTAATAACTACTTATTAGGAAATCCTGAAATTTCAAATATATCATCAATTGAGATGCTAGTAAATTTGCCCTCATATTTATTTTTGATGGAGCTAATTGATGAGATTAAAGATTGGTATTCTTTTTCGGGAATAACTAGTTTAAGGACCAGTATTAAATCATGTAAATTTTTGCCAGTATAATTTTCATTGAAAAACTTTTCAAAAATAGCAGTTTGACCAGCTTTATTCAATGAGAATGAATACATGACTTCATCATGGGCACAAACATTTCTGAAAAAATTACAGATTTTAATTATATCTATAAGTTCAGTCTTACTAATTTTTTCTTTAGACTGGTAACTTTCTTTATATCTCTCACCAAAATCTTTAGCAATTTTATTTTGAAGAGATTCATCTAGGGAATTATAAAAATAAGATATATTTCCTAAAGTAAGGAAATTTACAAGAACCCAAAGAGGGATGTGGTCATGCTTTTTTATATAATGCTTAATAGGTTTCTTGCCATTTGAATTTTTATTTTCTCTACTTATGGCATTGGATAATGTCCCTATATTTTTCAAAACATAATTTAGCTGATGCTTTGATGCAGAATAATTTTCAATTTGTAAGTAAGGATATAGTCCATCTCTGTATAAGTCTGAAAAATGATAAGCACAGGATGTTTTTAGAAGTTTCTCAAAACGGAGCAGAGAAGAAAAAATCACTTCTTTTAATTCACGATCCATTTCATGAAGAGCATAAATTTCTTCAAAACTACTACCAGATTTATATACATCTTCTACCTCATTAGAAGATTTATTGTCTAAAAATGGAGTTTTATAGCCATTGATAAGGTTATAATAATTAACTTGTGATAAAATAATTTTAGCATATTCTGGATTATTAATGTCTAAACCTCTATTTGAGAGTATTTCAATTTGTTCATCATAAGTTTTAAACGGTTTACTCATATACACACCTCATAAAAAAACGCCCCGCCACGTATGGCAAGGGCTTGTTCCTTAACCAAATTATAGCAGAACTATACTTAAAGTCAAGGATTGTAAGAGATAATTTTTTATGATATATAATCAAAGATAGATATATTCCCACATACGAAGCTTTTGAAAAATATGAAATTTTATCCATACTGACCACCCAAGCCATGTGGAGACTATAGCGTTGATACAAAAGATGTAAATCTAGAAATCCTGCATTTTAAGCAGTTTTATAAGCATTTTGTCTTCGATAAAGATGA
>JAUMZM010000088.1 GCA_030528125.1 Tissierellia bacterium | reverse complement strand
TTTTTCATTTCCTCGCCTTTTTTATTTTAGGACTTTTGCAACAGCCCCTTTTATTAATTATCTGATAAATTTTTTATCTTTACTCTTTCAGCTTTTCCTTTACTAGCTGATGTAACTGTAAATGAGTAATCTCCATAAGTAAGCTTTATACCTCTTTTTATCTTATCTATACCTTCAACTTTTGATAGATGTTCTATAAGCTCTTCTAAATTATCCCCCATTTGTACTGGAAGCGATATACCATATACATTATTTATCTCATCTAAGCTGATCTTAGCTTGAAAAATATTTTCTTCTCTTGCAATTTTATCATTTTCTTTTATGACAAATCTTATTACAAAAAATATTATAGCAATAGATATTGTACCTATCAAAATATCTAGCATTCCATCAGAATAGACAAGCATTTTTCTAGCTATTACAAATAAAACAAGCGGCAAAACTGCTTCATGAGAATGAGATATTATCATTAACATTAATTCAAGGCCAACAATTAGAAGTAGAACATGTTTTAAAAATGATCCAAAATAGATATAGCTTACTCCAGCACTGTTATTTAAAATATCTACTATGTATTTAAATAAATCTGGAGTTCCCATTATAACTGCAATCCCTACAATTATGGCAAGAACGATTTCTAGAAAATCTATTATGGCATACATTTTGGATTTTATATTAGATTTCATAAATGCTCCTTTTCGATCTTTCTTAGTATTTTATAATATTATGCTATATTATATCAAAAAACTTTAAATCTAAAAACCTCTAATTAAAAAAGTTAGCACGATTGTACTAACTTTTATCTTTACTATTAATATTCAACTCCAGGCGTATATTCATTTAGAGCATTCCAAATCAGATACTCATTTTGTCCTGAATCATATATGGCGTTTATTTCAGCTTGAACAGCATCTTTATCATATACCATATAATTACCCTCTCCCAAATAACTTGCCGTAAAATCTTGTATCCACGGCCTTGATCTAGGTTTATTTTTTATACTATTAAATATATCTTTCTCTTCTTTTAGATAACTTTCTACAAGTTCATATGGATGAAAATCTGGCTTTTCTATATCAAATGAATAATCAGACCAGTGACTTGGATAAATCATAGCACTCATAACATCTGTCTCATTTGCCATCATTGCAAAGTCTTGGCCTATTCCTTCTGCCCTTCCAACTTGCATAGCATATCCGAATACATCTATACCAATTGGAACATTATATCTTGAAAGAGCTTCTCTAGCCTCTACTATAAAATCAGTTATTGCCTTAACTCTCTTTTCGCCTTCTGTTATATCGAGGTTTTCAAATTCACCTTTAGAATATGTGAGGTTTTCTGAAAATGTCTCAAATCCTTCTGCAAATCTAACATAGTCAAACTGTATTTCGTCAAATCCAGCCTTAGCTCCAAGCTCTGCTATACTTATATCATAGTCCCAGACTTCCTTTAAAAATGGATTTATAAATACTTCTTCATTGGCATTTTCCCACATAGTACCATCAGAATTCTTGAAAGCCCATTCAGGATGCTTTTCAGTAATTACACTATCTTTAAAAGTTGTAATTCTTCCTATTACATAAATTCCATTGTCATGCATTTTTTGGATGAATTCTTTTGGATCTAGAGTGTTACTCATAGAATATTTTATATCTTCATTATCAGTTTCAAAATTAAATGTTACATTCCCCCAGTCATCTTTTATATCAACTACAACTGTATTAAGAGCTGTATCATTCAATAAATCCATGATCTTTGGAAAAATTTCTGGATTTGCTGCACCATAAGCTGAAAGATAGACTCCTTTTACCCCATCTTCAGGATAATACTTAGACTCTTTTTCAGATATTGTACAAAGTCTTGATGTATCAAAACTCATAGAATAATTATCCGGTGCATCGCCTACATAATATGGCTTATCTTTAGGTTTTGATTGAAAGTCATCAACTACATTTTCTTCCTTTTCAATCGTCGTACTGGATTCTTCACTATCTACTTTATCATTTTTGCATGAACTAAAAACAAATAGCCCAACAAATAAAGCAAATATTAAAACAAAGACTTTTTTCATCTTGCCTCCTATCATATCAAAAAAGAGATTGTCGAAAAAACAATCTCTTTTATAAATTTATTCTCAAAATAAACTATTTAAGAATCTTAGAAACAACTCCGCTGGCTACTGTCTTTCCGCCTTCTC
>JAUMZM010000043.1 GCA_030528125.1 Tissierellia bacterium | reverse complement strand
AATTAAAAAGCAGGTAGGTTTTGTATTTTCTACCTGCTTTGTCTACAGTCTGGGAGGCCTTGAAGCCTCTTTTTTATTACATATGAAATATGCTTATTACACAACAAAACTTGGAATTATAGAAATTTCTTATGATAATTCGATAGAATCTCTAAGGGTTGTAGAAAATATCAATCACAAAGATTCTAGAAATCATATAACAGATAAAGCATACATTGAAATTTTGGAATATTTATATTATAAAAGAAAAATCTTTGACATAAATTATGATCTTAAAGTAACAGACTTTCAAAGAAAAGTATTAAGTGAAGTTTCAAAGATAGAATATGGACATACCAAAACTTACAAAGAAATTTCTAGAAGTATTGGAAATGAGAAGGCCTCAAGAGCTGTAGCAAATGCCATTTCCAAAAATCCTCTTTGGATAGTAATTCCATGCCATAGAGTTATAGGAAGTGATGGCAAGCTAAGAGGTTATGCTGGGGGGCTTCCTATGAAGAAATTTTTACTTGATTTAGAAAAAAATGCAACCTTGTGATAGGTTGCATTTTTGTGTAATAGTTTTATTAAATTTGTAAAAGACTCTAAGGATCCTTATAGCCTTTTTTTAATTAAAATCACTTTCTTTATAATTTATTATAACTTCGATCTGTTCTAATAAGACATCTTTATTGTGTTTGTTTTCTGAGGAAAAAGCAAATATAAGTCCACTATCTTTTATATTTAGCTTTTCTTTTATGACTTTTATATATCTATCGATTTTGCTTTTGGGGATTTTGTCGTATTTTGTAGCAATTACAAATCCCGTAAATCCCGCTTGTAATATCCAATTATACATCTCTAAGTCTTGGTTTGTGGGCTCATGTCTTATATCAACTACAAGAAATACTTCTTCGATGTTATCTCTTGTATTAAGGTAGGTGTTTATTATATCATTCCACTTTCCCTTTTCTTTTTTCGATACTTTAGCATATCCATAACCTGGAAGATCTACTAATCTAAACTTATCGTTTACGCTATAGAAATTTACTGTTCTTGTCTTTCCAGGCTTTGATGAAATCTTTGCAAGTTTCTTTCTTCCAAGTAGTGCATTTATAAGAGAAGATTTGCCTACATTACTTCTTCCTGCAAATGCTATTTCTTTTAGATTGTCCTTGGGATATTGACTTTTAAATCCTGCTACTTGATCTAAATTTACGCTTTTTATTTTCATATCAATGTCTTTCTTATAACTTCATCTACATTATCTACTGGGATAAATTTAATCTTTTTTCTTATCTCTTCTGGTATATCTTCTGTATCTCTCATATTTTCTTTTGGAATTATAACCTGTCTTATTCCATAATAATATGCTGCAAGTGCCTTTTCTTTAAGTCCACCTATTGGAAGAACTCTTCCTCTTATGGTTACCTCTCCTGTCATTGCTATATCACTTCTTACTTTTCTTTCTGTAAGTGCGCTTACTATTGCAGTTGTCATTGTAATTCCTGCTGAAGGTCCATCCTTTGGGACTGCTCCTTCTGGTGCATGAACGTGGATATCCTTATTCTCATAGAAGTCTTTATCTATATTATATTTATCGGCATTACTTCTAATATAGGTTATAGCTGCTTGACCGCTTTCTTTCATGACATCGCCCAATGATCCTGTAAGTTTTATATCTCCCTTACCATCCATTACATTTGCCTCGATTGTAAGGATTGTTCCTCCAACTTGTGTCCAAGCGAGTCCATTTACAACTCCTACTTGGTCTTTTTTGGATAGCTTGTCATCTAGAAAGACTGGTTTGCCTAAGTATTTGTGGTAATTATTCATACTTATCATTATCTTTTTCTTTCCATCTATGAGCTCTTTTACTGCTCTTCTGCAAATTTTGGAGATATTTCTTTCAAGCTCTCTTACTCCTGCCTCTCTTGTGTAATTTTTTATTATTGTTTCTAGGACATTTTCTGATATGCTCAATTCTTTATCTTTTATTCCATTGTTTTTCTTTTCTTTTTTGATTAGATATCTTTTGGCTATTTCTAGTTTTTCTTTTTGTGTATAGCCTGATATTTCTATTATCTCAAGTCTATCATATAGTGCATCTGGAATTTGTGATGGATCATTTGCTGTTGTTATGAAAAACACATTTGAAAGGTCAAATGGCACTTCTAGATATCTATCGACAAAGCTATTGTTTTGCTCTGGATCTAGGACTTCAAGTAATGCGCTTGAAGGATCTCCTCTAAAATCACTTCCTAATTTGTCGATTTCATCTAATAAGAATACTGGATTATTTACTCCTACTTTGTTTATAAGTGAGATTATTCTTCCACTCATTGCTCCAACATAGGTCTTTCTATGTCCTCTTATCTCGCTTTCGTCTGTAACTCCTCCAAGTCTCATTGATATGAATTTTCTATTTAGGGCTTTGGCTATTGACTTTGATATTGAAGTCTTTCCAACTCCTGGAGGTCCTACAAGGCATATTATTGAACCATGTAATTTCTTGGTCCTTTTTTTGACTGCTGTTGACTCAAGTATTCTTTTTTTGACATCTTCTAGGCCGTAGTGATCTTTTTCTAACTCATATTCGGCCTTTTGTAGGTCTATCTGATCTTTTGTTGATTTATTAAAAGGTATTTCTAATACAAAGTCAAGATATGATCTTATAACGCCATAATCTGGGCTCATCTGTGGGATTGTTTCTAGTCTTTGTAATTCCTTATAAAGTGGCTTTTTGTCTTCTGCTTTTATCTTTAACTTGTCGATTTTGTTTTTGTATTCTTCTACGAAATTTGTCTCTTCTCCTGAAGTTTGTGCAAGCTCTTCTTTTATGGTATCGAGTTTTTCGCGAAGATAGTATTCTTTCTGGTTTTTATTTATATTTGTTTGAACTTTTTGGTCGATCTCTTTTGATAGTTTCTTTAGTGAGATTTCTTTTTTTATGATTTGATGAAGATTTTCTAGTTTCTTTTCTACATCAAGTTCTTTTAATAGCTCGTATTGCTCTTTATCTGATATATTTATATATGCAATTAGCATATCAGAAAGTTTCACTACATCTTCTATCTCTGAGATTGCTATTATTACCTCTTGTGGTATTTCTGTTTCTAATTTTGAATAGTCATTGAAATCTTCTATTATAAGTCTTCTCAATGCTTCTAGATTGTCTGTTAATTCCAATCTATCTTTATCATAAATATATTCTTCTACGCTTGCTTTAAAAAATCCTTCTTCTATATCAAGATTTTCTAATTTGGCTATGGATTCTCCTTCTACAAGCACTCTTACATTGCCGTTTTGAAGATTAAAAGTCTGCTTTATTGTAGCAACTGTTCCATAGTCGTATAAGTCTTCTCTTTTGGGATTTTCTTCCATTATATCTTTTTGATTTAAAAGAAATATCTTGCTTTCTCTAAGTTCAGCATCATCTATTGCTTTTTTTGATATTGATCTTCCAGCATCAAAATGCATTACCATATTAGGCAAAACCCAAAGCTTTCTTACCGCAACCATAGGATAAGTGTTTTGTTTAATATCGTATATATCTTGCATAGCTCTCCTTTTTAAATAAAAGAGAACGCTCACGCATTCTCTTTTATATTGCTTCTATTTCTTTGTCACAGGTTTTAAGATCTGCATCTTTTCCTATTTTTACTTTTTCAATATCATATATTGATTCTTTGGTTATAGTAACTTTTCTTATATCTTTTCTTGATGGTATTTCATACATTATATTCATCAATATGCTTTCTAATATTGATCTTAATCCTCTTGCGCCTGTCTTTCTTTTTATTGCAAGTTTTGCAATTTCTCTTAGACTTTCTTCTTCAAATTCTAGCTCTACTCCATCTAGGTCAAACAATTTTTGATATTGTTTTATAAGTGAGTTCTTGGGCTCTTTTAGAATTTTTACAAGGCTATCTTCATCAAGTCCATCAAGTGTTACTACAACAGGAATTCTTCCTACAAATTCTGGAATTAATCCATATTTTACAAGATCTTGTGGGAGGATATTTTTGATATCTCCTTGTTTTTTAGCTTTAACATCTGAACCAAATCCTATATTTTTGATATTTGTTCTTTGATCGATTATCTTTTCGATTCCATCAAATGCTCCACCTACTATAAATAATATATTGTTGGTATCTACTTGTATATATTCTTGGTTAGGATGCTTTCTTCCACCTTGTGGAGGCACATTTGCAACTGTTCCTTCTATCATCTTTAGAAGTGCTTGTTGAACTCCTTCTCCACTTACATCTCTTGTTATAGATGGGTTTTCGGATTTTCTTGCGATCTTGTCAATCTCATCTATATAGATTATTCCTCTTTCAGCTTTTTCTATATCATAGTCTGCTGCTTGAACAAGTTTTAATATTATATTTTCTACATCTTCTCCTACATATCCTGCTTCTGTTAAGTTAGTTGCATCTGCTATTGCAAATGCTACATTTAACTTTTTGGCAAGAGTTTGAGCTAGTAATGTCTTACCGCTTCCTGTAGGTCCTAATAATAATATATTTGATTTTTGAAGCTCGACATTGTCATCTTTTGCAGTTGTAATTCTCTTGTAATGATTGTATACAGCAACAGAGAGCACTTTCTTGGCTTCATCTTGTCCTATTACATATTGATCTAAAAACTCTTTTATTTCTACAGGAGTTGATAGCTTTAGTTCAAGGTTTTCTCCGTATGATTTTTCTTCATCTATTATCTCTTTGCATAGATTTATACATTCATCACAGATATATACATCAGGGCCTGCTATCATTCTTTCTACTTGATCGCTGGTCTTGCCACAAAAAGAACATCTTACTTCTTTTTGATCATATTTTGCCATTATTTCTCCTGATTTGGTTCTATAACTTCATCGATTAATCCATATTCTTTAGCTTCATAAGCTGTCATTGGATTATCTCTGTCTGTATCTCTTATTATTGTTTCAATATCTTGGCCTGTTTTTTCGGCAAGAATCTTATTTAACTTCTTTTTGATTTCTATGATATGGTTAGCATGGATTTCTATATCAGATGCTTGTCCTTGGAATCCTCCAAGTGGTTGATGGATTAGGATATCTGAATTTGGAAGAGAAAATCTCTTGCCTTTTGCTCCAGATGCTAGGATAATTGCTCCCATGCTTGCAGCTTGTCCTATACATATTGTAGATACATCTGGCTTAATGTAATTCATTGTATCCATTATCGCAAATCCGCTTGTTATAATTCCTCCTGGGGAATTTATATAGATTTGGATGTCTTTTTCTGGATCTTGGCTTTCCAAAAATAGCAATTGTGCTACTATTGTATTTGCCATATTATCTTCGAATTCTCCTGATAGGAAGATTATTCTTTCTTTAAGAAGCATAGAGTATATGTCGTATGCTCTTTCTCCTCTACTTGACTGTTCTATTACTGTTGGTACCAATATATTTTTTATAGGGTCCATATACACCTCCTATAATATTTACCACTATTTATCTTCTTGTTCTTTTTCCTTTTCTACGAATTTGGAATTTTTAACTAAGATATCAATAGCTTTTCTTCTCTTTACGTTTTCTATAACGAAATCTTTTGAGATGTTTTTCTTGAAAGCTTCTGTAAATTTCTCGAGATCGTCAACGTGTTGAGCTTGTGCTGCATCTTTTATTTCTTGTTCTATTTCTTCATCTGATACTTCGATGTTTTCTTTTAGTGCAACTTCGTCAACTACTAAATCTGCTTTTACTCTGTTTTCTGCTTGAAGTCTAAATTGTTCTCTTAATTTGTCAATTCCACCCATGATATTTGCATATTGTTCAACTGTTAGGCCATATTGTTGTAATTGTCCTGTTAGATTTTGCATTTCTCTATCTATTTGAGTTTCTACCATGGCTTTTGGAGCTTCTACATTTGACTTTTCAATCAATGCTTCGATAGCTTCATTTTCTATTATTCTTTCTGCTTGAGTCTTCTTTTCTTCTTGAAGTTTTTCTTTGATATTTGCTTTTAGCTCATCAATTGTATCAAATTCTGAGATATCTTTTGCAAATTCATCGTCTATTTCTGGAAGTTCTTTTTCTTTTATTTCATTTAATGTAACTTCAAAAGTTGCAGCTTTTCCTTTAAGATCTACTGCTTGATAATCTTCTGGGAATGTTACTTTTACATCAAAAGTTTCTCCCTTGTTCTTTCCAATGATTTGATCTTCAAATCCTGGAACAAATGTATTTGAACCAAGCTCTAATTCATAGTTTTGAGCCTTTCCACCTTCGAATTCTTCGCCTTCTACTCTTCCAACAAAGTCGATATCTACGATGTCTTTATCTTTTGCAGCTCTATCTTCTACTGGCTTAATTCTTGCATTTTCTTCTTGTTGTTTTTTGATTTCATTTTCTACTTCTTCATCTTTAACTTCTGAGTCTACTTTTTCAATTTCAAGTGATGAGTAATCTCCAAGTTCTGGATGTGGTTTTGTCTCAACTTCTACTTGTAAAGTTAAAGGTTCGCCTTCATTAGCTTCGTCAAAATCTACTGATGGTTGGTCAATTACTTCAAGTTCTAATTCATCGATAGCTTCTCTGTATGCTTTTGGGAACATTAATTCAATTGCTTCACTGTAGAATATATCTTTTCCATAAATATTTTCGATGATTCTCTTAGGAACTTTTCCCTTTCTAAATCCATCTACTCTAATTCTTGATTTATTTTTCTTATAAACCTTATTTATTGCATCCTTAAATTCGTCAGCTGTGAAATTTAAGTCAAACTTAGCTATATTATTCTCATGTGATTTTAATTCTGTCATTATTTCCTCCTAAAACTTAACAAATAATAGATCTGTCTAAAAGATTCTTCTTAACAATAATAATTATACATCTATTATAAGTTTACACTACTGATTTTATATTATACCTTAAATACCATAATCTACAATCATTCATGGTATTTTTGCGATAATATTATTTTATAATTATATACTAATTAGTCAAGCTTTTTACAAAATTTATAAGTTCTTTTTTGTCATTTTCGATTTTTTCTTCCAAAACCATATCACTTAGCATATTTAATACTTCTCCAAGCTCTTTTCCTTCTTTATATCCAAGTGCTTTTAGGTCATTTCCGTTTATCTTAAGTCCATTTCTTGTAAGTGGAATATTTTCTTTAAGAACTTCTTGTAAGATTTCTTTGCCATTTTCTATGTTTGATGTATCTTTTAGCTTTGCGGATAATACATCTGCTTTTTGTAGGTCAAATAATCTGTATAAATCCTCTTCTCCTAATCTTCTTAATAGCTTTCTTATGGATTTTTTCGTGTATGTATTCATATTATCCATGTGTCTTTCTATTAATTTGGATGAGCTTTCTATTATATCTTTGGGATATCTTAATTCCTTTAGCCTTTTCTTTAAAAGATCTGATGAGACTTTTTGGTGTGAGAAAAATCTTCCTTCTCCATTTTCATCTATAAAGAATGTATCGACTTTTCCTACATCATGATATAAACCTGCTATTCTTGTTATAAGATCTTTTTTTGTCTTATCCATAACTTTTAGATTGTGATTATACACATCATCGCTATGAAAAGTTGAATGTTGGTCAAATCCATAGGTTCTATCTAGCTCTGGAAGTATATATTCTAATAGTTCTACTTTTCTTAATAATTTTATTCCATAAGATGGCCTATCTGATAGAAGGATTTTGTTTAATTCTTCTCTTATTCTTTCTTTTGAGATATATTCTATATCGCTTTTATTATCTCTTATCGCAATAAGTAGATCTTTATCTATTGAAAAATTAAGTGTCGTTGCAAATCTTAAAGCTCTTAATGCTCTTAGATAGTCTTCTTTCATTCTTGTATCGGGATTTCCAACGGCTCTTATTATTTTCTTTTCTATGTCAGCTCTTCCATCAAATGGATCTATTAGCTTTCCATTTCTAATTGCCATGCTATTTATGGTGAAATCTCTTCTTTGTAGATCTTCTAATATGTCATTAGAAAATCTTATCTTATCTGGATGTCTTCTATCAATATAAGAGAGATCACTTCTAAATGTAGTGATCTCAAATTCTTCGTTATCTTTTAAGACTTTTATTGTTCCATATTTCTTGCCTATATCTATGGTATTTAGATCTTTAAATACTTCTTTTATTTCATTAGGTCTTGCAATTGTTGTAAGATCATAGTCGCTTTTTTCTTTTCCCATGATCTTATCTCTTACACAACCTCCTACAAGATATGTCTCATAGCCTTCGTCTTCTAGACTTTTTATTATAAATTCTATGTTTTTCATTTCTTCTGTATCTCTATTTTATAGGTTATATTTTCTTTGCTGTCATTTAATGATACACCTTCTGGAAGCTCTAATGTTGCCTTTCCTTCGGTGCTTTTTTTCATATTAGAGATATCTACAGGTTCTGTCTTTATAGTCTCAAGATTATTAAGAGCATCCTGGCTTCCTTTTACTACAACCTTATCGTTTGAAAGTGATGTAGATGATGTTGTATATCCATCTGCTACATCTCCTGTTGTCTGCAACTGTATCGAAACTTCTTTTGTCGTAAGAACTCTTAACGATACATTGGCAAATCCTTGTGATAGGCTTACTCCTTCTACGATATCTCCATTTTCATCTACTGGATTTATCTCAAGATTAGATGTTCCTTCAGAAACTAAGCTTATGTCATTTATATTTATTATTAACTTTTTGATTTTGTTTACTTTGCTTCTAGGTCCTGTAACTACGACCTTTTCTGGTGTTATTGTAGTATCTTCTATTATTACATCATCTCTTAGATTATTTGATATATTAAGCTCTACGTTTTTTTGCATATTTATTATTTTTTCAAGCTTTACATTTATCTCTTTTGGGGATATCTCATCTATTACAACCCCACTTGGAGATGTTATCTTTACTCTTATAGTCTGTATTCCTTCGTCGAAATTCTTTATCTCTGCATTTGCTGCCAAATCATCTGGAGTTATTGAATTTAGTTGGGATCTTTGGGCTTGAACTTTTACATTTACTGTAGGATTTACATCGTTTTGTTCTATTGCATATCCTCTTTCGTTTAGCTCTGATTCATTTAATATAGTAACTGGCACTTCTCTAAATTGTATCGAGCGCATTGGGTTTGTATTTGTAATAACAAAAGACCAAAGTATTATAGCTGCCAGAAGAGATAGTGCTTTTGCTTTCCAATTATTCTTTATCATTATCTTCTACCCTTCTCTTACCAATAGATTTTGCATCATCTTGCTTGTAGACTGATAATAGCTTTTCTCTTAGAGTATCCTCATCAAAATGTCTGCTGATTTTTGAGTATTCAACACAAGATATGGTTCCAGTTTCTTCTGATACCACAATTACAAGACAGTCACTTCGCTCTGATATTCCAATAGCTGCTCTATGTCTTGTTCCAAGCTCTTTTGATAGAGTATTATCATTTGTAAGTGGCAAAAAGCAAGCTGCAGCTTTTATCTTATCGCCTTTTATAATAACTGCCCCATCATGTAGTGGTGTGTTGGGAATAAATGTGTTTATAAGTAGCTCACTTGATACATATCCATCTATCTTTGTTCCACTTTCTGCTATATCATTAAGTCCTACTTTTCTTTCTATTACTACAAGAGCTCCGATCTTTTGTCTTGATAAAGAGCTCATAGCTCTTACAATTTCATCTACAACCTTAGAGTCGGTATCTTCTTCTGTTGAAAATATAGAAAGCGCATTTCCTCTTCCTATTTTTTCAAAGGCTCTTCTAAGTTCTGGCTGAAATACTACAATTATAAGTATAAGTCCTACTGTTAAGAAATTGCTCAAAAGCCAATTTACTGTAAATAAATTAAAAATTTCAGAGATTTTTGCAAGAACTAATACAATTATAAAGCCTTTCAAGACCTGCTCTGCTCTAGTTTCTTTTAAAAGTTGTATTATTTTATAGATTATAAAAGCTATTATTAAAATATCTATTATGTCTGTTATCCATATAGTTTGAAATAAATTAGCGAGTTTATTTAGTATATTCATATTCTATCCTTATGTTTTATATCTTTCTATTATTATATGTTAACAAATCATTTTGTCTAAAATATTTCTAATTAAGCCAAAGCTTTATACTGCCATCATCCATTATCTGAAGTTCTGATTTTTTGATGTGAGAATCATAGAATTGCTCAATTTCCTTATCATTTAAGATCAAATGGTAAGAATCTACAAGATAATTTAATACATCCTTAAAATTAAAATCCACTGAATTTCTAAATAACTCTGCCACTTGCTTTCTTATAAAGTCTGACTGAAGATCGTTGTTGTTTTCGTTATAAAATTCCTCTATAAATGCATAATTGATCTCTTCTTTTTCTAATAATTCGATTGTCTCATAGCTAGTCTTCTCGTTTTCAAGAAATGCAAAGTAATTGGCATTTGTAATCTGACTTCTAATAGCCCACATATCGCTATCAGAACTTGCTATAATAAATGAATCTATGCTATTTTCATAAAATTCCTTGCAAAGTTTTGCCGTTAATCCAATATCTACAAGAGATTTGTTCTTTAAAATTCTTTTCATCAAAATATGCTCAATGTCAAAGTTTTTAAGATATTTATCAACCTCTTCCCATAATTTCATGGTATTTTCATCATCTATAATTATAAGCTTATTTATCTTTTCTAAGAGGCTATAATCTATATTATTAAGTGCATTTACAAGTCTAAATGGATTGACATTTTCGCTATCTACAATTATATCTATACTTAAATGAGTTTTTATAAAATTAATAATATTATCTTTTGTTTCTTTATCTATCTTCTTGCTTCTTCCTGAATTAAAATTTTTGCCATTATCTTTATATATTACTGTTAGAAATTTTATATCATCAACCAAAATATTAGCTCTAGATCTTGCATCCCAATTTATATAACACTTGTACGGATAGAAGAATTTATTAGAAAGATACTTGTTCTTCTCATCTTCTATGCCCTTTTTGGTATTTCCATTTGGCATTATAAAAATATTTTTTATATAATCCCATACAATCCAATCCGGGAATAAATCTTTGCAATTATTAATTCTATTTGAAATTTCGTTATTGATATCAATGGAATACTGGATTAGAGGATATCTGTGGTTTTTAACTATATCTACATCATCTTTTCGTAAAGATTCAAATATATCAGCTGGTATAAGATCTGGCAATGATGTAATGCAACTGTGATTTCTCTTAAGTTCACTTGCTATAAATCCATGGTTTTGGATTATAGCATTTCTAAACATACATAGATTTCTTATAATTCTTGCATTCTTATTATAATTAAGCTCTGATATTATATCATTACTAAAAAAATCCTCTTTATCCAAAAAATATTCAGAAACACCTATCAAATACGCAATCTTTGTGATTATTTCAATAGATCTTCCTTCTTCATTAAAATAGTTTGCATAACCATCTTCCAAAACCTTATAATCTAGATCTGCAAAACTATCGGATATAAAATTATTATCATTAGACATAATTTTTCCTTCCTATGTTACAAATAAATATTATTTTTAATGAATAATATACATTTTTGTGTAAATAAAAAAGCACAATCTCTTGTGCTTAGCCCAAATTTGTTTTATCTATATTTCTGTAAGTCTGTTTTCTACCAAGTCAACTAAACTTTTTACAGCTTTTTCATCCCCTTCGCCTTGTGCACGAATAAGAATTTCATCGCCTTGATTAGCACTCATACTCAAAACAGACATTATGGATTTGGCATTATAGATTCTACCTTCTTTTACAATATTGATATCACAGGGATGTTTAACTGCCTCTCTGATAAATATAGATGCAGGTCTTGCATGCAAGCCTATTTCGTTTTTGAGAATAACCTTTTCTTCGTACATAATTCCTCCTTAATGTCTCGTGCTCTGTTTTAATAATTATAGCACAATTATTGCAGTTAGTCTATGCTTAGGAAAACTTTATCTTCATTGGCATAAAAAAAGCCGATTACATCGGCTTTTTGAATAATTATCTTGATGCTAATTGGCCATCAATGATATACATTCCGCCCCAGTTTCCTTTAGCTCTTTCAAGCATAGCTAAAAGATGTGAGAAGTTAGCTTCTTCTTCAACTTGTTCGTCAATGTACCATTGAATAAAGCTGTATACTCTTTTGTCTTCTTCTTTTGCAAGATTTGCAATTTCATGAATTCTTCTTGTTACTTCTTTTTCATGTTCATAAGCTGTTTGGATAACTTCATGGATGTCTTTATAGTCATTCTTTGGAGTACTCATTTCAAGAAGTTTTACATCATATCCTACATCAAGTAAGAAGCTTTTCATTTTTTCAGCATGCTCAACTTCTTCCATGCTTTGTTTTCCTAACCAATGAGCGAATCCTGGTAAATCATATCCATCTGCAAAAATTTCCATTTGTTTGTAGATATAAGCTGATTCATACTCAAAGCTTAATTGTTCATTTAATTTGTCTAGTGCTTTATTCATCATATCCTCCTAAATTTGATTATCTATATTTCTAATATTAATGATACCCCATTAATATTAAACTCAAACTTTATTATTTTTAATTATTTGTTAAACTATTTCCTATATACTAGCATTATACTATGGATTTAATCTTTTTCAATTTTTTTATTTTCAGATTGTCTTCTCTCATTGTAAGAATATACACATCCACAGTAGTCTTGTCTATATAAATTGTATTTTTTGGATAATTCAATTGAATTTTTGTATCCGTTTTCTTTTTTAAAGTCAGAGTATAGATATCTTATTCCATATTCTTTCTCAAGCTTTGCTCCAATCTCATTTAGCCAGTCGCTTTTCTTGTATGGAGATATGGATAGTGTTGTAGAAAAGAAATCATAGCCTCTTTCTTTTGCATAGATGGCTGTTTTTCTAAGTCTTAATTCATAGCATTTATAACAAGACTTACCCATCTCATGATCATCTTTTCTTGTATCTACATAATCATAGAAGTCTTTAGGATTATTTTCTGGAACTATTACTTTTGATTTAAGATTCATATCCTTAATAAGATTTTCTACAACCTTACTTCTTTCTTTAAATTCTTCTATAGGATAGATATTTGGATTGTAATAATATATATCTATATCAAAGTAATCTCTTAGTCTTGTTAAAACCTCACTTGAACAAGGTCCACAGCAGACTTGTAGAAGTAAAGTCGGCTTTATATTGTTTTTTTCATTTTCTTTTATTATATCTTTCATCTTAAGATTGTAATTGATCTTTTGCATAAAACTCCTTAAACCTTTCTTTTCTATATTAACTATACACAAAATATTAATAAGTATCAAAATATATCCTAATCATAAAAGCTTTGTTAACAATTTTTTGATCAAATTACAGACTAAAGTTTATTTATAACAAAGTGATATTGATAAATAAAGAAAGTATTTTCGTTTACAATACAAAAAAAGAGCCTTACTTTGTAAAGACTTTGTAAAGCTCTTTTATTAATATAGCAATTATCTCTTTGAGAATTGTGAAGATTTTCTTGCTTTTTTGAATCCGTATTTCTTTCTTTCTTTCTTTCTTGAATCTCTTGTTAAGAAACCAGCTCTTTTTAATGTTTGTCTGTATTCTGGATTTACTTCAAGTAATGCTCTTGCTATACCATGTCTTATAGCTCCTGCTTGTCCTGTAAATCCTCCACCATTTACATTAACTTTTACGTCATAGTTTCCTTCGTTTTCTGTTATTGCAAGTGGTGATCTAACAATGACTCTCAATGTCTCATAATCAAAATACTCATCTAAATTTTTTCCATTAACAAGTATATTTCCGCTACCAGGTTTCATTGTTATTCTAGCTACGGAGGTTTTTCTTCTACCTGTTGCTTGATAAATTATATCTGCCATTAAGTCCTCCTTACTTTAATTCCAATTTTTGTGGATTTTGAGCTTCGTGGTTGTGTTCTGGTCCTCTATAAACTCTAAGTTTCTTGATCATTTGTCTTCCTAGAGCGTTCTTTGGAAGCATTCCATGAACTGCATGCTCAATGATTCTTTCAGGATGTGATTTTTTCATATCCTTGTATTTGATTTCTTTTAATCCACCTGCATATCCTGAATATCTTTGATATACTTTTTGGTTTTCTTTGTTTCCTGTAAGGATTACTTTTTCTGCGTTAACTACTATTACATAATCTCCTGTGTCCATGTTAGGAGTAAATGTAGCTTTGTGTTTTCCTCTTAATATTGTTGCTACTTTGCTTGCTAATCTTCCAAGAGCAATTCCATCTGCATCAATTACATACCATTTGCGTTCAATTGTGCTTGGTGTTGCAACAAATGTTTTTTGTTTATTATCCATTTTTCCTCCTTGTTTTTAATCGCCTATCTATTTGGACACCGCTTGATAGGTAGCGGCTGTCTTCGTCCTAGCATTTGTTGATCGCTTCTAGGATGAGCGATTGCATCGACTAAAAGTTTCAAGAAGAAACTTCTAACATACCCGTTGATTATATTACAATTTCTATGTTAAGTCAAATATTTTTATGGATTAGTTAAAATTATAATCTGTTAGTATCTTTTCTCTTTTCTTTGTGATGTCATTGTAGTATTCATAAAGGCTTATTCCAAGGAATGATCCCTGTATATTGTAGATATTATCATATCCATGTCCTTGTAGTATTCTTGTTGCATAATATGATCTTTGTGATGATCTACAATGTAGATATACTGGCTTATCTTTTGGCACTTCATCAATTCTTTTTCTTAGTTGTGATAGTGGGATGTTTTTTGCAGTTATTAGATGTGAGTTATTGTATTCTCCTTCTTCTCTTACATCTATTATATAGGCTTTGTTTTCTACAAGCTCTCTTACCTTTGTGACTGGTACTTGCTTGTATTCTTCATTTAATATATTTAATCCTACAAGTGCTGCTTGATTTACTACGTCTTTGGCTGTAGAAAATGCTGGTGCATAGGCTAATTCTAGGTCTTTTAGATCTTCTAATGTTCCGTTAAAGTGAATTGCTGTTGCAACTACATTTATTCTCTTATCTACTTCTCCTTTTCCTAATGCCTGTGCTCCAAGTATTTTGCCATCTGGATATGAGAATAAGAGCTTAAAATGCATTGGCTTTGAATTTGGCATTATTCCAACTTTATCTGATGCAATTATATAGGAATATCTATAATCAATTCCTAATTTGTTTAGATCTTTTTCATTAAGCCCTGTTGATGCTATATTTAGATCAAATAATTTTACGACAGATGAACCTATAACTCCATTATTTAAAATTCTTCTACCACAAATATAATCTGCAAGATCTCTTGCTTGTTTTTGGGCAGGTCCTGCAAGTGCTAGAACTTGCTTTTGTCCTGTTATTGAATTAAATGTCTGTATCGCATCTCCTATTGCATAGATATCTTTTACATTTGTTCTATAATTATGATCTACTTTTATTTGTCCTTTATCTGTTAATTCTATTCCACTATCTTTTAAGAATTTTGTATTTGGGCTAACTCCTATTGAAACTATTACAGCCTTTGCATCTATCTTTTTTCCTGATGATAGTATTAGCTTATCATCTGTAATTTCACTTGCGCTATCTTCTAATATAAGCTCTACTCCATTATCTATGATCTCTTTATGTGCAATTTGGGCCATGTCATAGTCTATTGGTGCCATTACTTGATCCATCGCTTCTACTAATGTGACGTTTTTGCCTCTTCTTTTAAGATTTTCCATAACCTCTAATCCAATAAAGCCTCCGCCAATTACTGCGATATCTTTGATGTCATTTTCTTCTATATATGAGTCTATCTTTCTTACATCTACTACGTTTTTTAAAGAAAATACGTGCTTTTTGTCAATTCCTTTGATGCTTTTTGGCATAATTGCATGTGATCCTTGGGATAGAACTAGTTTGTCATAGCTTTCTTCGTATTCCTTGTCTTTTAATAGATCTTTTATAAGAACTTTCTTTTCTTTAGGATCTATTTTTATAACTTCATTATTAACTCTTACATCAATATTGTTGTTCTTTTTAAATTTCTCAGGGCTATTTAATAGTAAGCTATCGCTTGACTTTACATCTCTACTTAGAAAATTTGGAAGGCAACAATTTGAATATGATGGATGTGGTCCTTTCTCCAAAACTATAATCTCTGCTTTTTCGTCTAATCTTCTAACTCTTGCAGCAACGGATGAACCACCAGCTACTGCTCCTACTACTAATAATTTCATAATCTGCTCCTTTATTATTCTAATATTGGTAACGTTTCTTTATGATTATTCTATCATATAGTTTATTTTACTAAAAACTATCTTATAAGACAGATACCCATTTTTAAGCTTTCTAATAAATTCGAAGTTAGCTTGTCTTAGTAATTCTATTTTAATAAATTATTATTTTAAGAACATTATCTTAATCCAACAGGAGTTTATCAAAAACTTTTATTATAATTTTTTCTTTTATATATGGATTTGGGATTTTTACTGTATAAAAGCCATATCATCGTGTATAATAAATGTAGTTACAAAAATCAAGGAGGTAATTATGAAATTTATAAGCACAGAAAAAGCACCTGCAGCTATAGGACCATATAGCCAAGGAACAATTATAGGAAATACAATTTTTGCATCAGGACAACTTCCTATCAATATGCAAACAGGAGAATTAGAGAGCGATCCTGCTAAAGCATGCAAAGCTTCTCTTTCAAACGTTTTAGAAATCGTAAAAGCAGGCGGCGGAAATTTAGAGACAATCGCAAAAGTAAATGTTTATGTTAAAAACATGGACGATTTCGCTGTAGTAAACAAAGCTTACGAAGAATTCTTTGGTTCACACAAACCAGCTAGAGCTTGCGTTCAAATTGCAAAACTTCCAAAGGATGCAACATTAGAAATCGAAGCAATCGCTGAAGTAGAATAATAAAAATGGGGCTGTTGCAAAAGTCCCAAAATAAAAAAGGCGAGGAAATAAAAAAAAC
>JAUMZM010000042.1 GCA_030528125.1 Tissierellia bacterium | reverse complement strand
AATTTCAAGGTGAATTATTTTTTAGTTTCTCTTGACATTTGATAGCTGGTCTTAAAAATATAATACATCATTAATCAATCAAAGTCAATCATATTAGATCAATCACAATCAAGAACAGGCTTTAATATTGATTTAATAATACAAAATTTCTTATTTTATAATATTATCAAAGTATATGATTGTATTTTATAAATGAAAAAATTCTATTTTTAGATTAAAATATAGGACCAATTTGAAAGAATTTAGAAAAGTAATTGATTATAAAAAATAAAAATCGGATTTCTCCGATTTTTATTTCCTGTTATTTAGTTGATTTGAATTGTTTTTAGATATTCGAATTTTTCAGAAATTTTGTTGTCTAAATTTTTGTTTTGTAAAATTATTACCAAGCATATCCTGGCTTTTGATCTAGCTTATGAATTGTCTTTAAGAATCTTATAGTTCCACTAGGAAGTCTTATAAGCAAACTTTCTGTTATTGCTTGATGTCCTTTTAAGTATTTTACTCCTCCAAGAAGCTCACCTTCAGAAATTCCTGTTGCGGAGAATATTACTTCATTTCCTTTTACCAAGTCATCTATATGATAGATTTTCTCCAAATCAGAATTTAGCTTTTCACATCTTTGTCTTTGTGGATGATCTAATGGCATTAACTGTCCTTGGAAATCTCCTCCCAAGCACTTTAAAGCTGCGGCTGCGATTACTCCTTCTGGAGCTCCTCCTATACCAATTAGCATATCAACACCTGCTGACTCAAAGCATGTTTCTATTGCTGCTATTACATCTCCATCGCTTACCTTCTTGATTCTTGCTCCGGTCTTTCTGATTTCTTTTATCAAATCTGCATGTCTTTCTCTGTCAAGAACTGCAACTGTTACTTCTTCTACTTTCTTTGAAAGAGATTCTGCTACTATTTCAATGTTTTTTGCGACAGGATATTCCAAGCTTATCTTTCCTTTAGCTTTAGGTCCTACTGCGATTTTATCCATGTAGACATCTGGTGCATTCAATAGGCATCCTTTAGGTGCAACAGCAAGAACTGATACTGCATTTGCCATACCATCTGCAATAGAGCTTGTTCCATCAAGAGGGTCTACTGCTATGTCTACTTTTTCTTCACTTTCGTTTTTTGTTCCAATTTTCTCACCAATATATAGCATTGGTGCTTCGTCTATTTCTCCCTCTCCGATTACAACTGTTCCGTTGATATCAACTGTATCAAACATTCTTCTCATAGCATCAACCGCTGCTCCATCTGCTCCGTTCTTGTCACCTTTACCCATGAACTTACCAGATGCCAATGCAGCAGCCTCAGTTACTCTAGCTACATTCATTGCTAAATTTCTATCCATCTTACACTCCTTTGTAAACGTTTGGAATTATTTTTACAAGTTTATTATATCAAATTAAAAGTACAATTCAAATAACTTTTTTAATCTTTTCAATAGAGATTTTAGACAATTTCAGATTTCTAAAGATTAAATTAAATAATATTATAATTATTATCTCAAAATTTTAATTTAATATTTTGAAATTGTTTTCTTTTGTTAAAATTATCGAACAATTATTGATGGATTTTTTGAAAGAACTTCCAATTTTATTTATTACTCTAAAATTAGTATCTTTTAATCTCTCCATGTACTAAATCCATTACTATTTCATGATATTTTCCATCATAGATTGTAAGTATATCATTCATAGATGCGCTTTTGCCTTTCATAAGCTTAAATTCATCGTATTTTTTCCAAAATAGCTCTCCTTCTCTATTATGTGGATTAAGCTCTCCTTTATAATTATTTGTCTTATACAAAAGTCCTAGGTCTTTATTTAGCCCGTTTTTCTCATATATCCAAGATATCATTCCAACATATTCTATTCCTTTTATATCAAGATCGGTCTCTTCTTTGGCTTCTCTTATGACAGATTCCCCATAAGATTCAAAATTTTCTACCTTCCCTCCTGGAAATGTGAGGCCTTCCCAGCCTTCTTTTATTCTCTTATCTAATACTACAACTTCTTTTGTATTGGGATTTTCAATCATTATCATATTCATTAATCTAACCTTCAAAGTTTCCTCCTTTATATTTTGTATAAAAGAGCGGAATAGACCGCTCTTTTATAATATTATTTTTTATTAAGTTCTAGCTTTATAGTCTTATCATTTAATTCGATATCTTCTGAGCTAAGCTCTTTAAATTCTAAGCTATCTGCAAGAGTTTCTTTTGTTATCATTTCTTTGAAATTAGATAGTGCTTCTTTTATTTCATCATCTGCATAATATGAAATATCTATTCTATCTGTAACTTCATATCCATTGTCTTTTCTCATGTTTTGAACTTTGGACATAAATTCTCTTGCATAACCTTCTTCTTTTAGTTCTTTTGTGATATTTGTATCCAAAACTACAAAGAGGTTTCCATTCATCTCTACATCAAAGCCTTCTTTTGCTGTTATTCTAACATCTAGGTATTCTCTTTTTATCAGTACTTTTTCACCATTAAGCTCGATTTCTTTGTCTTCATCTTCCAATTGAGCTACAAAGTCTTTTGCGTCAACTCCTTCTAGATATTTTGCAAAGTCTTTTATCTTTGATTGAAGGATTCTTCCTGCTACCTTATAATCAGGCTTTAGGTAGTAGTCCATAAATTCGCTTAAATCTTTTGCGTATTGAATCTCTTTGATATTTAGCTCTTCTTTGATAAACTTTTCAAGTTCATAAAGATTATCTTTGTACATTCCATCGATTACTATCTTTTCAAGTGGTTGTCTTACCTTGATTTGATCTTTCTCTCTTGAAGCTCTTCCAAGTGTTACGATTTTTCTTACAAGTTCCATATCACTTTCAAGCTTATTATCTATAAGAGTTTCATCTGCATCATCAAGTAATGCCAAATGTACTGATTCTTCTCCTGTAAGCTCTCTATAAACTTCTTCAGCTATAAATGGTACTATAGGAGAAATCATCTTTGATAATAATACCAAGACATCGTATATAGTCTTATATACAGCCTTTTTGGATGTGGTCAATTCTTGTGACCAGAATCTTTTTCTATTTCTTCTAATATACCAGTTGGATAGATCTTCTACGACAAAGTCATTTAATATATGAGCTGCTTTGTTATAATCAAAGTTATCCATATAATTAGTGTAATCTTTTAAAAGATTATTAAGTCTTGATAAGATCCATTTATCTATTAGCTCTAATTCATCATATTTAACTTCTAAATCTTTTGGATTGATATCGTCAGTATTTGCATAAAGTGCAAAGAAATTATAGACATTTTCAAATGTTCTAAAGAAATTATTCTTTACATCTTTAAGTCCATTCTCGTCAAATTTAGTTGTAACCCATGGTGGTGATACAAATATTGAATAGAATCTTACTGTATCTGCTCCATATTTATCAAAAAGTTCAAATGGATCAAGAGTATTTCCTTTTGACTTACTCATTTTTCTTCCGTCTTTGTCAACTACAAGATCATTTACAAGTACATTCTTATAAGGAGCCTTTCCAGTTACAAGAGTTGAAATTGCCATTAATGAATAGAACCATCCTCTTGTCTGGTCAATTCCCTCACAGATGAAATCTGCAGGATAATATCTTTTGAAGTTTTCTTTGTTCTCAAAAGGATAATGTTCTTGTGCAAATGGCATTGCTCCAGAATCAAACCATACATCAAGTACATCATCTACTCTATGCATTGTGCCACCACATTCTGGACAAGTTATTGTAACATTATCAACATAAGGTCTGTGAAGCTCAATACTTGTGTCGATATCTTCGTTAGAAAGTTCAACCAATTCTTCTTTTCCAGAAACTGTTCTTGTATGATTACAACTATCACATCTCCAGATATTAAGTGGAGTTCCCCAGTATCTTGATCTTGATATAGCCCAATCTTTTACATTATCTAGCCAATTTCCAAATCTCTTTTCTCCAATTGCCTCAGGATACCAATTTACATTATTGTTATTTTCTACCATCTTATCTGAGAATTTGCTCATTTCTATATACCATGATGGTTTTGCATAGTATATAAGAGGAGTTCCACATCTCCAGCAATGAGGATAATTATGTTCCATTGTCTCTTTCTTAAATACTTTGCCTTCAGCTTTTAGATGGTGGAATATATCTTCATTTGCATCAAATACAAATTGTCCCTTCCAAGGAGTTTCTGTAAATCTTCCCTTTAAATCAACAGGTTGAACCATTGGAAGATCGTATTTTCTTCCCATATTATAGTCATCTTCACCAAATGCTGGAGCACTGTGTACAATTCCTGTACCATCTTCAGCAGAAACATAATCAGCTAAAGTTACGAAAAACGCCTTTTTGCTAGGTTTAACATAAGGTAATAATTGCTCATACTCCATGTATTCTAGATCTTTTCCCTTAAGAGTTTCTACAACTTCATAATCTAAATCTCCCAATACCTTATCCTTTAGGCTATCAGCAAGATAATAGTATTTGTCATAGTCTTTTACATAAACTTTAACATAATCTAAATCAGGATTTACAGTAAGAGCAACATTTGATGGCAAAGTCCAAGGTGTAGTTGTCCAAGCCAAGAAATATTCATTGTCTGTGCCCTTTTTCTTAAATTCGCAAGTAAGAGTCAAAGTCTTATCCATTTGATAGCCTTGAGCAACCTCGTGACTTGCAAGTCCTGTTCCACAACGAGGACAATAAGGCATTACCTTAGCACCCTCATAGATATTTCCATCTTTATAGATATGATCTAATAACCACCATACTGTTTCTATATAATCATCTTTTAATGTTATGTATGGATTATCCATATCAGCGAGAAATGCCATTCTATCGCTCATTTCTCTCCACAAATCTCTGTATTTGAATACTGATTGTTTGCACTTTTCGTTAAATTTCTCTATTCCATATTCTTCGATGTCATTTTTATCCGAAAAACCAAGTTCCTTTTCTACTTCGATTTCAACAGGTAGACCATGAGTATCCCATCCTGCTCTTCTTCTTACATGATAGCCTTTCATTATCTTATATCTACAAGTCATATCCTTTAATGTTCTTGCGATTACATGGTGAATACCAGGTTTACCATTTGCAGTTGGTGGGCCATCATAGAATACATATTCTTCACAGCCTTCTCTTAGCTCGTCACTTCTTTTTAATAAATCTAAATCCTGCCAATATTTCCTAACATTATCTTCGGCAGTCTTTACGCTTTCCTTTCCTAAAGGTCTAAAATCCGACATAATTCCTCCTATAAAAAAATTCCCATAAAGGGAACACAAAAAAAGTCCCCATAAAGGGACGAACCACCCAAAAAGTGATATTTAAAGTTAACGCCTTTATACGTAAAATTCTACTACTTAATTCAAAATTTAAGCTTAAAAGATGATCCTTCACTGACTGTCTCATGGCAACTTTCACCTAAATGCCTCTCTGTTAATCAACTTAAATCAGTTACTCGTTCTTTATCGATGCTTTTTATAATGCTATCGTACTAATCTTTTTTAAAAAAGTCAAATTTCAATTCTTATTTATAATTATTAAAAAGTCAAAAAAGTTTAATTATATAAGGTTAATTATATAACGTTTTTTATAAAAAATAAAAAGAATCTTAACATTTATTCGTTTTTTACTAGTTTTACTAAGATTATTTATATTCTAATACTAAGATAATACAATTTAAGTACAATATCTATTATATAGTAGGATATAAGCAGGAAAGAAAAAATACAAAAAAATATTTTTGCCAATTAAAATTGGCAATTGCGAAATTAAAAATCGTACATCGCTAGCTCCAACAGAACCCCTTGAACTAGATGATGATCAAGGAGGATTTTCTTCAAAATTACAAAATTTTTATGTTGACAAAACAGCTCTTGATATAGGATTAATTATTACAGAAGTTACTTCTGTAGATTTATCGCTAGATGGTATTCAGATTTCAGGACTTTCATCCCCTACATATAATCCTCTTAAATTTATCCATAGTACATACCCTATGAACTAAAAAATTCATACCTATGATTTAAAATGTTTCTTACAAATAACTGATAACTTGGAAAGAAGCGCCATGTTTGGACTTTCAAAAAATAATATTGTTCCATCCGAAAATTCTAACCGTTTTGATCCATCTGTAATTCATAGAGAAATTACTAAGGAAGAAATCGAAAGACTTATTAAAAAATTTACTGAATCTGCAGCTATTGCTAAGATGGCTGGATTTGATGGAGTTGAAGTACATGCTGTACATGAAGGTTACTTATTAGACCAATTTACATTAGCAATATTTAACCGTAGAACTGATGAATTTGGCGGAAGTCTTGAAAATCGTATAAAAGTCCCTGTAGCAATAGTAAAAGCTATTAAACAAGTTTGTGGTAAAGACTTCCCTGTAAGCTTACGTTTTTCTCTAAAAAGTTATATGAAAGCTGTAAGACAAGGTGCAGTACCTGGAGAAGAATTCAAAGAAGTAGGTAGAGATATCGAAGAGGGAATTACTATAGCTAAAATATTTGAAAAAATGGGTTATGATTCTCTAAATGTCGATGCTGGAACTTATGATTCTTGGTATTGGAATCATCCACCTATGTATTTCGAAGATGGAATGTATAGAAAATTCGGAAAAATCTTAAAAGATTATGTAAACATTCCAATAATACTTGCCGGAAGAATGGATAATCCTGATATGGCAGAAGAAGCAATAGATGTTTGTTGCGATATCGTAAGCTATGGAAGACCACTTCTAGCTGATAATGAATTAGTTACAAAGATAAAGACAGATAGAGTAGATGAAATTCGTCCATGTGTAAGTTGCCATGAAGGCTGTATTGGAAGAATCTCCAAATCTCACATGAGCTGTGCAATAAACCCAACTGCAGTTCGCGAAACCGAATACAGACTAGAACCTGCACTAAAGAAAGAAACAATTCTTGTAATTGGTGGAGGACTTGCAGGCCTAGAATTTGCAAGAGCAGCAAGTTTAAGAGGACACAAGATTATTCTTTGTGAAAAAACCGATAAATTTGGTGGAAATATTATTCCAGGTTGCGTTCCTCATTTCAAAAGACATGACAGAGAACTTATAAAATATTACGAAAGACAAATGGAATTACTCGGTGTAGATGTTAGATTTAATACTGAAGTAAATGTAGATAATGTAGAATCTTTTGGTGCTGATAAGATCATAGTCGCAACAGGAAGCCATCCAATACACTTCCCTGGAGAACATGGTCAAGAAATTTTAACTGCAGATGAAGTTCTTTTAGGCAAAAAAGAAGTAGGAGAAAATGTAGTTATGATTGGTGGTGGACTTGTAGGTGCTGAAACAGCTCTATGGCTTGCTCAAAATGGTAAAAATGTAAATATTATAGAAATCAAAGATAATATAATTGGAAAAATAGGAGTAGATGTTCCTCACATGAACTATTGGAATCTACAAGATCTCCTTAAATTCCATAAAGTAGGAGTATACACTAAATCAAACATAACAGATATCAAAGAAAATAGTGTTGTATTTGAAAAAGATAACGAAAGTAAAGAAGTTAAAGCAGATACAGTAATTGCAGCCATAGGTTATAAATCAGATGATAGTTTATTTAAAGAACTTGATGAAAAATATAACTATGTATATAAGGTTGGAGATTGCCGTAAGGTACATAATATTATGTATTCTATATGGGATGCCTTTGAAATAGCAAGAACAATTTAAAAGGAGTAGTTATGGAAGTAAAAGATCTTTATCAAAAATTAAAAGCTGCCTATAACATAGACGATTCCTTAGAGTCTATAGAAAAAAGTCTAAATAAAAAAGCAAAAGAAAGTATACTTATTTATGATGATTTAAAAAAGACAATGGACTTAGATGAAATATCTGATGTTGTATTTGTAGCAGATCCAACTAGATATGAAAGATTTATTAAAGAAGCTATCTCTGCTGAAAGCCTAACCTACCCAGAAAAGGTTATTCCAGTAATGCTAAAAATGCGTCTTGATGCTTTATTAAAGCTTTTTGCTGACGAAAAAGTTTTACAAACAGCACCTATAGCTTCAATCCTAGCCGCTCATGAGAATGCACTTTTAAAGATTGCTTCTCTTAGCGGAGAAAAGATAGATAAAGATGAAAAGATTTACTGTGATTTGGCTTATGCTGGTATTCAAGCTATTCGTTTCTATCTAGTTTCAGTATATGATGAAAAAATATCTGCAATAGCTTCACAAACAGTATTAGGAGCGTTCAACGCACTATCAGGACTTAATTACAAGTATGAAACAGAAGATGAACGCCTATTTTCCTTCCATCTTTACTATAAACACCAAAGAGAAGCTATAGTAAAAGCTCTCAATATGAAAAAAGAGCTTAAAGACTATACAGTTTTCTCTATAGAAGAAGACTACAAAGAAATAGCACAAATAGTTAAAGGATATAAAGGCATAGAACTAGAAGACTTCGTTTTCGCAAATGGTGGTAGCGGATGTATGATAAGAAGCCGTGATCAATGGAATGAAACAGAAGTTGGAAAAGCTGTAAATAAGATGCCTTTAGTATCAATAGATAAGGTTTGTGATGAAGGCGGACTTAAAGGAAAGAAACTTGGAGGAAAAAGAGGAACACTTGATGGACTTAAGGTTCTTGATTTGACTCATATAGTTGCAGGACCAGTTGTTAGCCGTGTACTAGCTGAAAACGGCGCTGATGTACTATTTGTCCGCAGAGGAGAATATGCTTATCAAGAAGAACTTCTAGGCGAACTTGACGGATGGATGGGAAAGAGAAAGATTGAACTTGACTTTAACAAGAAAGAAGATTTAGATAGAGTGAAAGAATTAATCAAACAAGCTGATGTAATAGTATATTCTTTCAGTAATAGTGCTCTTGATAAATTTGGTCTTTCAAAAGAAGAAATGAGAAAGTTAAATCCTGATGTAATATTTAGCCACGAAGTTTGTTTCAGTAAAGAACAATGGGTAAACCGTCTAGGATGGGCTCCTCTAGCAGAAGATATAACAGGTGTAAGTATGCGTAATGGTGAAAATGGAAAGCTTAAAAACTTAAATGGCGTACCATTAGACTATGTTCCTGGAATGCTACTTGCTCTAGGTACTTTACAAGCTATAGCTAAATCATTAGAAAATGGCGGAGGTTATGAAGTATTTACATCCCTAACAAGAGGTGCTTTATACCTTCACGAATGTACAGATTATATCGAAAAAAATGTTGATTCAGTAAAAGATTCAGATAGAATAATCAATAAAGCTCCAGAATTTGAACAATGGAATAGCATGTGTTCAAGAATTAAAGACACTGCAATAGGAGATGTAGGTATACCAGGACCTGCAGCAGTAAATAGAAACTTAATAAACGTTTTTGAAAATGGACGCTTTACAGAAAACAATAAAGACTGGAGATAATTAGTTAAAGCTAATTATATGATAGTAGTTTGAATGATCCTTTAATCAGATAAGACTTCTTATCCTGATTAAAGGATCTTGTTTTATGCTTTTAAATATTTAAAATTAAAGATACATAAACAAAAAAGTTGTCTAAAATCTTAAGTTTTTTAAAGTTAATTTCCTAAAAAATAAAAAGTCAAAATTATAGTTATATAAACTTTTTAATAAAAAAAGATGGCACTATTTAATGCCATCTTTCTTATTATACAATTAAAGCTTCATGCTATTTTGGATTCTTCTAAGTCTTGTAATTGTTGCTTCTTCGTCAAGTTCTACCATATCTTCTGTAATATAAGTATCTTTTGCTATATCCTTTGTAGCTATTGTCTTTTCTGTGATAATTCCTATTGGAAGAAGTCTATCTGTCATTGCTTTTTCGTGTCTTACAATTGTTCCATATACTCTATCTGAGCCTATTCCTTCGATCAATTCACCTTTTTTGATATCTCTTTTTGCAACTGTTATTGTATCTACGACTTGTCCTTGAAGTGGTGCTATTGTAGCTTCATTTTCTAATACTGCATTATATATTGTAATAGGTGTTTCTAAGCTTGTAAGATGATATGGTCTGTACAATACATAGTTTGGTCCATCTCCAAGTCCTAGATACTTCATCAAATCTCTTACTTCTTTCTTATCACTTGTAACTATAAGAAATACTCCTGGTGCCATTCCTTTAGAAAATTCTACTACTTTATAAGAATTTAAAACTCCGCCATCTTCTTTTAATTTGAAATCTTCTACGGCGTTTTTAGGTGTTGTTGGTATGCCATGGCATCCATCTACATCTGGTCTAAATCCTAGACAATTACATACTGATGTAAGCTCAATCATTGTATTTGTTCCATCTACAAATGATGTTAGCATCTTGGGTGATAATCCTTTAGATAATGCTTCTTCTTCTAAGTCTTTAGGTGTCTTGTGCTTATCTAATGGATTATTCTTTCCTTTTGCTGCAACTAGTATTTCAAATCCTGATCCAAGTGCGAAATCGCATAAGTCAATTATTGCTCCTGGCTCATCTCCTGCAGTTCCTGTATAGACTACTCCTGCTTTTTTGGCCATATCGTATAATACTGGTCCTACAACTGAGTCACATTCTACATTTAGCATTATTATATGTTTATGATATTGGATTGCTTTTGTGGCAAGTTCTGCTCCAAATGGTGGATTACCTGTTGCATCTATTACTGCTTTTATTTGAAGTAATTTATATGCGAATTTATAGTTCTCACTTACAACATAAAATCCCTTATCAATAGCTTCTCTAGCTTCGCTTATATCATCTGTTATTATTATCTTTTCTCTATCTATTCCACTGTTGACAAATGCATTAACTCCCTTATCAACTGTATGATCAATTATAAGAACTATATCCATTGCATCTAGTGCTTGGATTTGGCTTGTAAGTGATGAGCCCATCTTTCCACATCCTACAAGTGCAAGTTTGATTTTTGCTCCACTATTTTGTAGTTCTTTTAATTTTCTTGATATTTTAAACATACTAACTCCTTATCTTTAAATATGCCGCATAAGCTGATGAGAAAGCCCATTGAATATTATATCCTCCACAATCTCCGCTTACATCGACAATCTCCCCTATAAAAAATACATCTGGGAATTTTTTTGAATTGAAATTTATACTATCAATTTCTAATGGATCTATTCCGCCTATCGTAACTTGGGCATTGTCTTTGTTGTGAATGTCCTTTATCTTAAACTCCATAGACTTTAATATCCTTACCAAATTTATCAAATCTTTATCTGATAATTTTGAGGAAATCGTATTTTTTTGTATCTTTGATTTTTCTAATACGAAATCTATAAGTTTTTCATTTAAAAGTCCTATCATAAAGTCATGCATGTTTCTTTTAGGAAACAAAGACTGTCTTGACTTAAAGAATAAATACAACTCTTCTTTTGAATAATCATTAAAAAAGTCAATAGAAATCCTTACATCTTTTCCATTATTTAATGCAATAGATGCCCTGTTAGATAAATCAAAAATCGCTGTTCCAGTTAATCCATAATCCTGAAAGATTATATCATCAATTGAAGAAATATCAAGCTTATTATCTATGATTAAGCTTGCTTTTGCCTTAATCTTTACTCCTTTTATGGATTTTTTTAATTTTTTATTTGTCTCAAGCGGTGCTATTCCATAGCATATATTGGTAATCTTAAAGTATTTTTTTAACTTTTCTAATATATATCCATCAGAACCGCTGTTTTTTAGGGTTTTGCCTCCACTTGCAATTATTAATTTATCATAAGAAATTCTTTTTTCTTTTGTAAAGATAAGTTTCTTTTTAAAATCAAAATCTATTATTTCCTCTCCAAAGTGAAATTTCGCTCCATTTTCTTTTGCTTTTAGAAAAAGAGCATCTCTTATTGAATTGCTCATCATTGTGGCTGGATAATATCTCCCACTTGGAAGATTTGTCGTTAGAATTCCCATAAGATTAAGATGATCTATAAGCTCCTTATATCCGAAGCTTTTGATTGCATGAGCAATCATTTTTTTGTCTTTACCTTGGTATTTAGAGATATCTAGATTTGCATTTGTGAAATTACATCTTCCATTTCCTGTTGCAAGAAGCTTTCTTCCGGCAAATTGATTCTTGTCATAAATATCTATATCGCCTTTTATAAAAGAAGCGAAGGCAAGCGAAGAAACGCCTGCCCCAATTATAACTATTTTCATATTTCTTCTAACACTTCTTTTATAGTTTTTCTTTCACTATAAGGTAGTTTGTTATTTCCTATGATTTTTATAAAATCCTCTTCTCCTTTTCCAAGCATTACTACTGCACTTTTCTTAGGAGCATGAGTTATTGCGTATTTTATAGCTTCTTTACGGTTTTTTATAAGGATGTATTTTCCATTAGCAGCTTTTATTCCATCTACTACATTTTGTGCTATATTCTCATAAGTATCAAACTTTGGATCATCCATTGTTATAATAGACATTGCATTATGGCTTGCTACAATCTTTCCTGTCGAATATCTAAATTCATAATTTCTATCTCCATTTATTCCATATACAAAATAGATATTCTCATTTGATAGACTATCTAGTAGCTTTTCAAATGCATAAGGTGTATGGGCAAAGTCTATTATTATATCAAGGTCTAGATCATTTTCGACATATTCATATCTTGCCTTTAGCCCTTTAAACTCTCTAAATACCTTAGAAATTTCTTCAAGTGAATATCCCATATCATTTATTACAGCTATTGCTTCAAGTGCATTGTAAATATTGTATTTTCCTCTAATTGGTATAAAAAACTCTACTTCATTTAGCTTAAAGCTAAGTCCTTTTGTTATATCGATATCATAGGCTTTATACATAGAATCTTCTTTTATCGAAACTGTAAGAGCGTCTTTAAACATCTCCTTGGCTTTTTTCCCATAAGGATCATCTATATTTACGATTTGCTTTTTTGAATTTTTTAGCAAAATCATCTTTGCCATAAAGTAATTATCCATGCTCTTATGGAAATCAAGATGTTCTTTTGATAAATTTGTAAAAACTCCATAATCAAATTCTATTCCATATACTCTTTTTAGATAAAGGGCATGGCTTGATGTCTCTATTACTGCAGCCTTTGCTCCTTCTTTAGCCATATCTTTAAGGATTTTGTCAATTTGGTTTATTTCTGGGGTTGTATTAGGAGTATTAATTCGCATGTCTTTATAATAAGATCCTTCTGTTCCTATGGAAATTGTATTAATTCCCAACTTTTCTAGAAGAAAATAAATCATAGTAGCTGTTGTAGTCTTGCCATTACTTCCTGTAACTCCAAATACCTTTAGATTTTTTGATGGATAATCTGATAAAAAGTTAGATATCTCAGCAAATGCCTTTCTGTCATCTTCGACCTTTATATATGATATTCCTTCTTTCTTTTCTATATCATTCATATATACTATTGTCTTTGCTCCATTTGCAATTGCTTTATCGATAAACTTATGTCCATCAAATTCAAATCCATAAATTGCTATGAATATATCATCTGGTTTGACTTTTCTTGAGTCACTTTTTATTTCTTTTACTGATTGATCGGGATTTCCTGTAAAATCCTTATAGCTAATATTATCCAAAATATCTTTTATTTTAATCATTTTTTAAATATCCTTCTTTGATAAGTTGATTTTTTATCTTATTTAGATGGGCTTTACCGTTGGTTTCAACTGTAACTTCAACACTTATATTCTTAAATCTTGAGCTTCTTGCGATAGCATCTTGATTTACAGTTAATATATTTGCTTTAGTTGAAGTAAATACATCAAGAAGTTTTACTAGATTTCCTGGTGAATGTGGTAGATCAAATACAAATCTATGAATTCTTCCAGAAGCGTATAATCCTTTATTTATAAGTTGTGATATAAATGACATATCAATATTACCACCGCTTACAACACATACTATGTTCTTATTGAAAAACTGTACTTTCTTGCTTGCTGCAATTGATAGAATTCCTGATGGTTCTGCAACTAGCTTGTGTTTTTCCATAAGTTCTGTGAAAGTTTCTAGTATTTCTTCTTCTGTAATACTTATCCAATCATCTACATAGTCTCTTGAGATTTCATAAGTTAGTCCACCAACCTTTGCAACTGCAGTACCATCTGCTATTGTATCAACAGAATCGAGTTTTACAATTTTGCCTTCTTTTAGGCTTTCTTGCATGCTTGCAGCATTTGCTGGTTCAACTCCTATAATCTTTACGTATGGATTTAAGGTTTTTGCACATTTTGCAATACCTGATACGAGTCCTCCGCCTCCTACTGGAACAAGTATATAATCTACATATTCTAGATTATTTAGAATATCTATTGCTATGGTTCCTTGTCCTTCTATTACATCTGGATCGTCAAATGGTGGAATAAATGTATATCCTTTTTCTTTGGCTTGACTTATTGCGTATTCATTAGATTCATCAAATGTCTTTCCATGTAATACAACTTCTGCTCCGTATTTTAACGTTCCATCTACCTTTATCATTGGTGTTGTCTCGGGCATTACGATTACAGCCTTTATATTTTGTTTATTGGCAGAATATGCTACACCTTGGGCATGATTTCCTGCTGATGCTGTAATAATTCCCTTATTCTTTGAATCTTCATCTAATTTAGAAATTTTATTATAAGCCCCTCTTATCTTGAAGGAACCTGTTTTTTGAAGGTTCTCGGGTTTTATGTAAACATTATTGTGACCTATTTCGCTAAAATAGTCAGAATAAAAGAGTTTTGTTTCGTTTAAAATTGGTTTTAAGTTATCATAAGCTTTCTGAAAATCGTACATAAGTAACCTCCTTAGTTGCTATAAACTTATTATAATATATTAAGGTATTTTTAACAAAACGATATTATGATTATTCTATATCAATATTATTTTTCTATTTATAAATACTTATTTTAAAAAATCTGCCTTTAGTAATTAGGCAGATTTCTTAAATTATCAAATTTTAATTAATAAATTCTATCTAACCTTTATAAGCTTCTTCATCTACTATTAGATAGCAATTAGGATGTAGTGTTATAAATGATAATGGGAATTGTGTGTCTATTTTTGTTGTATTTAATAGTTTTTCTACTGCATCATGCTTACTTAGTCCACTTGCAAGAACTACCAATGTCTTGCAGTTAAAAGCATCAGCAAGTCCCATAGATATAGCTTTTTTAGGAACGTCTTCTTTAGAGTCGAAAAATCTTGAATTTGCAATTATTGTCTCTTCTGTCAAATCAACTATTGATGTATGCATATTAAGCTTTGTATCAGGCTCATTAAATGCAATATGTCCATTTGCTCCAATACCCATTACTTGAACATCTCTTTGTCCAAAATCTTCCAATAATTTGTCATAATCTTTTACAGATTCTTCTAAATTACCTTGTGCAAAAGGAACGTTTGTATTGTTTTTGTCTATATTTACTCTATCAAATAGATTAAAGTCCATAAAATATCTATATGATTGAGTATTCTTAGCATCTATTCCAACATATTCATCAAGATTTACTGTCTTTACATTTTTAAAATCAAGTTTGCCATCATTGTATTCTTTTACTAAATTTTGATATAGTCCAATAGGTGTTGATCCTGTTGCAAGACCGAGTTTTGCATTAGGATTGTCTCTTATTATAGTTGCTACTATATCAGAAGCCTTCTTACTTAATTCTTCGTAATTTTTGCATAATACTAATTTCATATCTACTCCTTTTTTATTTTTAATCTAAAGCCTACAGCCCAGATTGTTTCAATTATTTCTCCATCATAATATTTCTTTAATTTGCTTCTAAGTCTTGATAGGTGTACTGTAACTGTATTATCGTCAAGGTATTCTTCATCCCATACTATTTCGTATAGATTTCTCTTAGTAAAAACTTTATTCGGATTTTCTAAGAAGCATCTTAGAATTTCAAATTCCTTATTTGTAAGCTCAATCTCTTTGCCAGAAACTTTTGTCTTATGAGAGATTGTATTCATTTCAACAGGTCCTATCTTTATAACAGAGTCATCTTTGGTATTTTGTGTATTTTGATTTTTGTTTTTTAATACATTTCTAATTCTTGCAAGAAGTTCCCCATTTCTAAAAGGCTTTGTTATATAATCACTTGCCCCTTTATCGAGCATTTTTATAAGAGTGCTCTCGTCACTTTTTGCACTTATTATTATTGTACTAATCGACTTACTTGATAACTCTTCAATAATCTCTTCTCCTGATTTTCCAGGAAGCATCAAATCCAAAAGACACAAATCATATCTTTTGTTTTCAATCAAAATCAAAGCTTCTGTCCCACTAAAGGCACAATCTACATTGTAATTGTTTTCTAAAAGAAGCTCTTTTAACAAATTATTGATATCATTATCATCTTCTACTATAAGAATATTCTCCATAGAAACCTCTTTCAATATTTATTAACTATATTATACCTTTATATAACAAAAAAACTTGGAAATCCAAGTTTTATCAAATTCCATCTTCAAAATCTTCATCTGATTGTTTGGGAGTTTCGTATTTTAAAATTCCTTCCTTGGCACTTGTAATAGCGCTATCTATTGTATCATCTATATTAGATTCAGAAAATGCTAACTCATAAGCCATTTGAAAATTAAGTCCTGACAAAACCTCTACATTTTCCATATCAGATGTAAGTATTACAGATCTATTAAATGGTGTTCCTCCTGCAAGATCAGTTGCTATTATTAAAGAATCATATTTATTTAATAATTCATCTATTGCTTCTTTTAATTTGTTGTCATAATCATCTAGATTATCTCCTGTGAAATCTACAACTCTTACGTTTTCACTTCCACCTGTAATTAGCTTAACTCCAGAATAAACTCCTGTAGCATAGCTTGCATGTGCTGTTAATATTACTCCTAGCATATTGCTCCTCCTATCTATAGTAACAATTATACAGTTTGCATAAATGATTGTAAATGTTTGTTTATTTTAAAATGAGATTTTTGATTTAAAACCAAAAGTTAAAATAAATCTTACAAAAAAATTTGACAAAGATAAAATACCATAGTATACTAATAAGGTAGTCACGGGGTGTGGCGCAGTTTGGTAGCGCGCGTGGTTTGGGACCATGAGGTCGAAGGTTCGAATCCTTTCACCCCGACCATTTTTTAACTCATATCTTTGATATGAGATTTTTTTTGCTTATTTTTAAAATTTATAAATAAAAACAGCAAATAATTATTTGCTGTCAGAACGTAGACAAACCCAGCTTTTTGCTGGGTTTGTTTCTACTATCTAATC
>JAUMZM010000041.1 GCA_030528125.1 Tissierellia bacterium | reverse complement strand
ATAAAAAAATGATGTCGCAGAATAGATAATTCTATTCTGCAACACCACCTTTTTTTATTAGATAGATTTGTTAATTTTAATATTGTTGAAATCACGTTCATTTCTGATAAAATAAATATATAAAACCAAAGACTTAGAAGGAATTAATATGATAAAACTTATAGCTTTTGATTTAGACGAAACATTATTTAACGACAATCACAAGATAGATAGCAAAAACTACGAATACATCCAGAAAGCCAAAGATCTTGGAGTACACATGATACCAGCATTTGGAAGAGGACCAGGCTTTGTGGGAGATTTGTACAATGAATTAAATCTTAAGGACGATAATTGCTATTCAATTCTTGCAAATGGAGCAACAGTTGTTAAGAATGGATCAGAAGATGCAATAACTTCACATGAAGTTAGTAAGGCTTATGCAAAAAAACTCTTTGATTACGGCAAAGAAAAGAATCTTTGCATCCATGTCTATACAGATGATGGAATATTTATCTATAATCTATTTGATAAAGAAAGAGAATTTACCGATAATTACAAAGAAAATCTAATAGAAGTAGAAGAGTATGATTTCTCAAAAATCGAAGATAAGAAAATTCTAAAGATTATATATTGTGATTTCGACACGGATTATCTCAAATCATTGGAAAAAGAAGTTGCCCAATTGACAGATTATAAGATAGAAATCTCATATTCATCAAATAGATATATGGAGCTTAATAAGATTGGAATAAGTAAAGCCACAGGGCTTATTGATCTTTGCAAATATCTTGATATAGATATAGAAGATACCATAGCAATAGGAGATAATTTCAACGATCTTAAAATGATAGACAAAGCAGGAATTGGAATTGCTGTAAGAAATGCCTTAGATGAAATAAAAGATGTAGCAGATTATATAACACAATCTAATAATAACGAAAACGCAGTAGCAGAAGTTATAGAAAAGTTTGTTTTGGAGGAAGTATGATTGAATTAATAGCAACAGATTTAGATGAGACCTTGCTTAGCAGCGATAAATCCATAAGTGAAAGAAATTTAGATGCCATACAAAAAGCTATGGGCAAGGGAATAATAATAGTTCCTGCAACAGGAAGAGGGCCAAATTTTCTAGGAGATATCCCGAAACAATTAGGTTTAGATAAAGAAAACAACTACTCCATACTAGCAAATGGAGCACTTACAATAGATAATAAGACAAAAGAAATAATCGATATAAAGCCACTCGATTTCCAAAAAGCACAGAAACTTTATAAGCTTGCCTATAACAAAGGATTATCTATGCAAATTTTTACGACAGACATAGCTTACTATCTTAGACCAGATGAAATCGAGATAAACTTTGCAAATCAATTTGAAAATAGCTATAAAATATACGAAGAAGATAATATAGATTTTCTAGCCGATACCCCAATACTAAAGATGGCAATAATTGCAAGCGATCTAAATTATCTAATGAGCCTAGAGCCAGATATAGCACATCTTTGCAATTGGAATATCCAAATATCCTACTCCTCCGATAGATACATGGAAATAAACAAAAAGGGAGTAAATAAAGGCCTAGCACTTATAAAACTTTGCAAGAAACTAAATATCCCAATAGGAAATACTCTTGCCATAGGAGATAACTACAATGACAAGGAAATGCTAGAAAAGGCCGGAACATCAGTTGCAGTACAAAACGCACATCTTCTAATGAAAGAAATCTCAGATTATATAACAATAGCTACAAATAACGAAGGCGCCGTAGGAGAAGCCATAGAAAAATTCGTTCTACAAGAAAAGGTCAAAGCACAATAATCTATATAGTTATTAAGATCCACAGTATTACTTTATGAGGTTTTTACGATAATTAGAATTATATATAATAAAAAGCGATGAGAAATTTTAATTAAATCTCTCATCACTTTAATTATTGGGTTAATCATCTTCTGAATTTAAAATCCTTGTTATTAATACTATTGCAAACAATCCTATTATAAATCTTACAATGAACTTAACCGCAGGAAATAACATCTTTGCTGCTATTATAAAAAGAATTATTACAAGAATTATCTTTAACAAGCTATTTCCTTTGTTCATTTTAATCCCTACTTTCTACATTAATTTTTTTATGGAATCGAATTTCTTTTGATTATATGGATGATATTTTGATCTTATATCAAAATCCCACCATTTCTTTAGTATAGTTCTTTCGTGAGAAAATGTTTTAAATGAGAATTTGCCATGATAATTTCCCATTCCAGAATTCCCAACTCCTCCAAATGGTGCTCTTGGTGACATCATGTGAAATAATGTGTCATTTATGCTAACTCCCCCACTTTGAACATTATCTAGTAGATAATCTATAAATTCATCATCTTTTGAGAATATATACATGCTAAGTGGCTTCTTGTAGTCATCGAAGATTTCTATTAAATCTTCTTTTCTTTCAAATGGTATTACTGGAAGTATTGGTGAGAAAAGCTCATCTTTCATGAATTTAGAATCAAGCGTTGTCTTTTCTATGTATAAATCCATATATAGCCCCATATCTTTATCAAAATATGAATTTATCCTTTGAAGATGTTTCTCATCTATTATTCTTGGCATATACTTTCTTCTGTAATCTTCATTTGGAATCATTTCTTTGTATTTTTCTTTTAATTTAATGATTAGATCATCTATTATTGATTTATCTGCTAGTACATAATCTACTGCAACGCAGGTTTGTCCTGCATTCATTAGTTTGCCGAAAAGTATTCTCTCTGCACTTTTTTCCAAATCAGCTGTCCTATCTACAAAGCATGGAGATTTTCCTCCAAGCTCCAAAGTTACAGGTATAAGATTTTCGCTTGCTTTTTTCATTACAACTTTACCGACTTTTACGCTTCCTGTAAAGAATATATAGTCAAATTTTAGATCTAATAGTGCCTTATTTTCAACTCTTGATCCAAGTACTATATAGTCTTTGGAAAATACCTTTGTTATTATTTCTTCTAAGACATCTGATGTATTCACGCTGTAATTACTTGGTTTTAATATGAAGGTATTTCCTGCTGCAACTGCTCCTATTACTGGATTTAATGATAGAAAGAATGGATAATTCCAAGGTGATATTATAAGAACTTTGCCATATGGCTCATATCTTAATCTTATCTTAGATGGCATCTGTGCAAGTAATGGCCTAATCTTTCTATCTTTCATTAGTTTTTTGAGATGTTTTAGCATATAGTCTATTTCATCTATTACAAGCTTATATTCTGACATATAACTTTCCATTCTTGGTTTGTTTAGGTCATCGTATAAAGCTTTCATTATCTTATCTTCATATTCTAATATTGTTTTTTTGAGAAGTTTTAGTTTTTCTAATCTATACTCGTAAGGCTTTGTCTTACCTGTTTTAAATTCAGTTGTGATGTTATCAAATTTCTCTTGTATTGATTTTCCCATTAATAAATTTCTTCTCCTAGAACAAATCTTTTTACTATATTTCTATCATCTGCACTGTATATAAAGGCATTTATTCTATCTAATAGATCTATATTTCTATCAAAGACTATGTTCTTATCATCTATTAGAAGTGCATTAAAGTCATAGCCTTTTTCAAATGAGCCGACCTTTCCAAAAAACTTTCCTCCGCCTTTGGTTGCCATATAGAATGCTTCTGATGATTTAATTGGTTTGGTATTTTTATCAACATAGATTGAATAGAGCTTAGATACTTGTATACTTGCTCTTATCTCTTCTAACATTGACTCGTTGTTTCCTCCTGATACATCTGTTCCAAGTCCTACATTTATTCCAAGATCAAGGTATTTTTTTATTGGAGCTATACCGCTTTTTAGATTCATGTTGGATCTTGGACAATGAGCGATAAAGACATTTGGATTTTGCATAAGCTTTATTTCTTTATCATTCATATAGATGCAATGTGCCATTATGGTCTTGGTCTTACCTAGTAAATTTCTGTTGTAGTAGACACTTGCATAATTATCATCTTCAAATAATTCTGATACTGTTTTTACTTCATCTAAGTTCTCGTCAAGATGTGATTGTATTGGAAGATTGTTTTCTATTGCTATATCAGATAATTTCTTAAGTGTATCGCTATCTACAGATATTGCAAACCTTGGTGTTATTATAGGTTTTACCCTTTCATCCTTATTTTCCTCAACAAATTTTATTGTCTCATCTATTGATTCTTTCTTACTTTCTACAAGGTATTCTGGTGAATTCATTGTCATATTTACTTTTCCAACATAGGAAAAGACTTTTCTTTTTTTCAATAGATCTATTAGTATATTATCTGATTTTCTATGGATTGTTCCAAATATTACTGAATTTAAGCTTCCATTTCTTATTAGATCATCTACGAATTTCTCGTGGTATTTTCTTGCAAATTCAATATCTTTGTACTTGCTTTCTGTAACAAATGTGTATTTGTTAAGCCATGGCAATAATTCATAATCATAACCTAGCCCTCTATTTAGAAATTGGGGAGCATGGGTGTGTAAGTTTACAAATGATGGGATCATGAATTTATCAGAATAATCGATGTATTCTTTATCACAATCATCTTTTATTTCTTTTATTTTGCCATCTTCTACTGTAATGTATTTATTTTCTTCTATTGTAAATTCATCTTTATCTTTAGTAAAGATAAAATTGCTTTTTATTATCATATTTCCTCTTTTCTATTTATAGTGACACTACTATATATCTTATTATAAATATGATAGATATAATTAAAGTCAGTGGCTTTATCTCTTTCTTTCTGCCTGTAAAAAGTTTTAACATACAATAGCTTATAAGTCCCATTGCGATACCATTAGCTATTGAATATGTAAATGGCATAAATGTTATTGTTATAAATGCAGGTATTGCATTTGTCATATCAGAAAAATCTACATCCTTTACATTTGATAACATCAATACACCTACATATACCAATGCTGGAGCTGTAGCTGCTGCGGGTATTACACTTGCAAATGGTGCAAAGAATATTGCCAGTATAAATAATATTGCTGTTGTCAAAGCTGTAAGTCCTGTTCTTCCTCCTTCTGCAATTCCAGCACTTGATTCAACCAATGTTGTAACCGTTGGAGCCCCTACCATTGCTCCTGTTGCTGTGGATATCGCATCTGACATTAAGGCTTGCTTCATTCTTATTACATCGCCTTTTTCATCTAACATATTGGCTTGTTTTGCTGCACCAAGAAGTGTTCCAAGCGAATCGAACATATTTACAAGTGAAAAGCTTAGAACAAGCATCATTATTGTAAATAGACTTCCTCCTATATCATTTGCATCAAAAAGCCCTGCAAAATCCAAGTGCATAAAGGATACTTCAGCAAAATCTCCAAATTTATTTGCAATATCCATATTAAAGTTGTCAAATACAGTAACTCCCATTGGAATTCCAATTATTGTTGTGGCAACTATTCCTATTAATATAGAACCTTTTACTTTCTTGTAGTTTAAAACACCTATTATAATAAGACCAATAAGTGCAAGTAGAGCTTCTAGAATAATTGTAACATCAAAATCAGGATTTCTCCATTGAGAAAAATCAATCATACTTACAAGTGTTGCTGGATTATCTACAATTATATTAGCACTTTTTAGTCCAATTATTGTTATAAATAATCCAATTCCAGGAGTTATTGCAGCTTTTATGGGTGCTGGTATATCTCTTATTATGGCCTCTCTAAGCCCTACTCCTGTTATTATTATAAATAATAATCCTGATAGAAATACAATTACAAGAGCCTGAGAGTATGTATAGCCCATATTTAAAATTACACTATATGCAAAAAATGCCGTAAGTCCCATTCCTGGAGCCTGTGCAAAGGGCAGTTTCGCATACAAGGCTACAAGCATCGTTCCTACAAATGCTCCAATACATGTTGCAATAAATACTGCATTTGAAACCTTCGTTGCATAATCGCTATCTCCCATTATCTCAAATGGCTCTGATACAGTCTTTGGGATTATTATAAGTATATAAGCAACTGTTATAAAAGTTGTAATCCCTGCGATAATCTCTGTCTTTACAGATGAGTTGTATTTTGAAAGTTCAAAATACCTTTCCAAAAAACCTTTCTTATTTTTCATAAATCCTCCATTCTCCATATATGTCATCAAATAAAAAAACAGCTTGCTATAATATTTTGCACATTTAAAGTGCAAAATAATTTATAGTCAAACTGTTTGGATGTTTGGTAGAGACGCTTAACCTTTTATAAGCATATATAAATTATTTATTTGATAACTTTTTTTCGATTATATCAACTATTCATTTTGCAGTCAACACCCAAAATATATAAATTGGGTGTTTTTTACAGAAAATAATTTCCTGTTTTTGGCTAAAAAATGTAGATGTGTTTTTTTGAGAATTTTATATATTTTATTTATGTAGAGATCGCTTATCTATGATGAAAATGTTTTTCTTTTGAAGTGTTTAATAATTTATTCTAATATTAAGATTTTTTTATATTTTCCTGATTTTATCAAAAAAAGACGAATTTCTAATTATTATTTTAGAAAATCGCCTTTTGGTATAAACATTTCGTTGTAATTTTTGCCAAGCTTATTTAATTCAAGAATTTTTATCATAAGCATATTGATATTTACTCCAAGAGCTGATGCAATGGATTGATAATCGTCATACTCCATTGACACATCCTCTATGTCCTTATCAGATATTAGAATATGGCTTGCAAATACATTGGCCTCATACTCTGGCTTGGTTCTCATATCCATAAGCTCAAATTCCTTTATCATACTGTAGTTTTCGATATAGTCATTATGCAATACAGCATGGCCTATCTCATGAGCTATGACCTGTCTTTGAGTAAGATCATCCTTATTGCTATTTACAACAATAGCCTTTCTTCCGTTTACAATTGTATAAAATCCGAGCAATTTTTTAAGATTGCTGTTTTTATAAATATGGATATCAAGATAATCACAAAGCTCATATACATCTCTAGTCTTTGCGCTATTGATTAAATCTTTTGCTTCATTATAAATATAATTTGCCATAATAATCTTATACTAGCTTTCTTTCTTGCTATCCCAATAGATATCTTGCATTTGTTTCATAACAGTATCTTTGTCTTCGTCTGACAAATCTCCTCCTGCAAACAAAGCTCCCATTTGTGCCATTAGATTTTTTGCTTGCAAAAATCCATTATGTCCATAAAGCTCCCCTGCTTTTGCAACAAATTCATCTTCTGTCAAAAGATAGTTAATATTTACATTATAAAGATCTGATAATTTGTGATAGATCTCTCTATATCTTGGAAGTGAATGTCCAAGCTCATAATTCTTGTATGTTCTAACGCTTACTCCAATAAGTGTTGCCACCTTTTCTTGAGTAAGATTATTCTGTTTTCTTAAACTTCTCAATTTATCTTTAAATTCCATGATTTACCCCTTTATGCAATTGACTTACACTAATAATATAATAACTATTTCTCTTTGTCAAATGGTATAATATTATAAGGAGGATACCATGATTATTAAAGAAATTTTGAAAGATAATGATTTTACAAATAAATTCGAATTTTTTAAAGACTTCAAAGAAAGTCCTTATTACGATAAGCTTTTGGATTTATATGATAATCTTGATACAAAGGCATTATTTAAAAGTAAGATTCACGGACAAGCACATATAGAAAGAGTTATGCTCTATTCTATGTTGCTTTCATTTAAATACAATCTAGATGATATAGATACAAAGATTATAGGAACTTGTTCTTCTTATCACGATGTAAAAAGAGTTGACGATAGCTATGATGAAGGCCACGGCAAACGTGCAAGTGAAGTTATTTCTAATTTCACCAATTTAGATGGTGATAATCTACAAATAACAAAAGCTATTTTAACATCACATTCAATAGATGATAAGCTTATGAAAAAAGTTATAGATAATTACAATATCAAAGATAAGAAAAGAGCTCTTTTTTTAGCAAAACTATTTAAAGACTCTGATAACCTTGATAGAGTTAGACTAAATGATTTGGATGAGAAATTCTTAAGATTAGATTTTTCTAAAGAATTAGTAAATTTTGCCAGAAAACTATTTGAAAGATATAAAGACTATGCAATATGATTTAATAATAAAGACAATACAAAACCAAATTACAAATGAAAAAGATGATTTAGCAAGGATATCCAATATCCTTGCGATAATCTATGAATATGCAGAGGATATAAGTTGGATTGGATTTTACTTTAAAAAGGACGATCTAGTTCTTGGACCATTCCAAGGAAAGTCCGCTTGTACAAGATTAAATGGCAAAGGAGTATGCTGGAAGGCATTTACACAAGAAAAGACAATTATCATAGATGATGTCACAAAAGAAAAAGACCATATATTCTGTGATTCAAGCTCAAAATCTGAGATAGTAACTGTAATATATAATAAAAATATTCCAATAGGAGTCCTAGATTGTGACAGCGCTATTACACATAGATTTAAGAAAGAAGATAGAGCTTTCTTTGAAGAAATCACAAATATACTATCAAATGAGATAAATTTCTCTAAATTTACTCAAATTTGATTTTATTTTTGCGTGAAAAATCAATTATCGCTTAATGTTAAAACACAATTAACACATAATTGAAACACTTTTTTCATTTATACTTATAAAAGAAGTTAAATATATATGAATTATTAAATATTGTATAATTGATATTGATTATTGGTGGAGTGATGAAAAAGTTTTTTAAAAATTTAGCTATTTTAAATTTTATAATTATATTATCAATCTTTATATTTCCTTCCGATTCGAAGGCAAGTGAAGAGACTGCTACAGCTAAGATTGACAAAGAAGTTGCAGATATCGTAAATTTTAGAGAAGATAGCGATGAGAATAGCAAGATCTTAGATAGAGTTGATAGCGATGATACACTTGTAGTTCTTGGAAACGATAACGGCTGGCTTAGAGTAAAGCTAGATGACAAGGAAGGTTATGTAGGTGCATATTGGTTTGATATAGATGGAGTTGTTGGATTTGATACAGAAATTACAGATTATGCGAACTTTAGAAAAAAGCCAAGCATGGATTCTATAATAAATGAAGTCCTAGATAAAGGAAAGAAATTATCAATTCTAGATTATGAAAGTCCATTTTATAAAGTAAATTGTGATGGAAAGATAGGCTATGTACACGAAGATTTCATAGACCTACCTACCCCAAGACAAAAAGACGATAGCGAAAAGGAAAGTGAAGAAGAAAGTAAAGAATCCAAGGAAGATTTGAAAAGAGAATCAAAAGATAAATTTCTTCACGAGAAAAACTACATATATGGCTATAAGGGAAATTATATATTTACCCCTCCAGCACCACAAATAATAGATACAGTTACTGTATACAGAAAGGCTCTTAAAGTTCCTAAGATAAATAATCAGAATATAGACGGAAGTGATGTATTCTCTTTTGCATCACAATTTGTTGGAAATCCCTATGTATGGGGCGGTTCATCTCTTACAAATGGAGCAGACTGCTCTGGATTTGTTATGTCTGTGTATTCATATTTTGGAATAAGCCTTCCACATAAAGCGCAATCACAATATTATTATGGAACACCAGTAAGTATAGACGAAGTCCAAAACGGAGATTTGGTATTCTATGGAACAAGCACTTCAAATATTACACATGTCGCAATTTCAAATGGAGGAAATACGATAGTTCATGCTTCATCTCCTACTCAAGGAATTATACAAAGTAATATAGGAAATCCTATTGCAATAAAAAGAATACTCTAATAATTAAAAATCAATCTAGAAGACGCATTTATTAGTGCGCCTTTTTTTGCGTTTAGATTAAAAGTTATATCTTAGAAATCTTTTGCATTATAGATCAAGTTTTATTTATGATTCTTGTTATATACAATAGATATTTATATAATAATTGTAAAAGTTATAGCTAAATTTTAAAGCATTCTAAATAACTTAACATATTATAATATTATATTTTTAAAATCCAAATATATTATAATCACTTAGTCACTATAATATTATAGCAACACAAATCACTATCATAGATTGAAATTATATTTCTTTATAATTTATTATGCTAAATTATAGAATCGTTTTCAAAGTCAAAATATCATCATTCTTCTTATCTTTGATAAAATATTTACAATCGTTATTTTTAACTTGAATTTAATTTACTATCCTAAAAATTAATCATTGATTTTATCAGTAAAACACACAAAAACTTTAAACCAATATAGCTAATTGTCTATTATGTTAATAACGTAAAAATATTTGTTTATTTTATAAAATATGATATAATAAGAATGTAAGTTATTAAGAAAACGTTTTGTTTTCTTAGAAAAATCATCCCAAAAATTTTTAAGGAGGCATTACTAAAAAATGCAAACATCAAAAAAACTACTTTCCATGAGTTTAGCTTTAGCCATGGTACTAATGAGTGGATGTGGCGGTGGAGGGAAAGATAATTCTTCATCACCAACAGCAGATAAAGCTTCAACAACCGTTTCTGAAAGTGCTACACCAGATGATGAACAATTTATAAATTCATTTGTAGCTTCTGACCCTCAGACACTTGATCCACAAAAAGGATCTGATGTATATGGTAATACAATTATAGTAAATACTTTCGAGCCTTTATTAAGACTTAAAGAAAAAGGCGATGCTACTGAAATCGTAAATGCAGCAGCTGAAGATTATACAATCTCTGATGACGGATTGACATACACATTTACTTTAAGAGATGGACTAAAATGGGACGACGGAAAAGATCTAACCGCCAAAGATTATGAATATGGAATCAAAAGAACAGCAGATCCTAATACTGGTGCAGAATCAGCATTCCTACTAGCTCCAATCAAAAACTTCAGTAAGGTTAATAACCCTGATACAAACACTCCTATAGATGAACTTGGAGTTAAAGCAATAGATGATAAGACACTTGAAATTACTCTTGAAGAACCTACAGAATATTTCATAAGACTTGTTCCATTCAGAGTAATGTGTCCACAAAGACAAGATATTATAGAAAAATATGGTGATACATACGGTTCTGAAGCTGAAGGATTCGTAGGATGTGGGCCTTATAAATTAACAAGTTGGGTTCACAATTCACAACTAGAATTAGAGAAATCTGATACTTATTGGAATAAAGACAATGTCAAAAACGACAAAGTAACAATTAAAGTTCTTGGAGATATCAATGCTAGAATGAACTCATTCCAAGCTAAAGAAGTAGATCGTATTTCAACTAACAAAGAAGAATGGAATATGGTATTTGATAAAGACGAGAATGTAAAAGGTACAAAGGTTTCTGTTCCTGCAATTGATTATATGATATTAAATCATAATGATAAATTATTAAGTAATGCAAAGATAAGACAAGCTCTTAACCTTGCATTGGATAGACAAGCTTTTAACGACACATTCTTTAAGGGCAAAAACACAAACGCTGACTTCTGGGTTCCGCCATCAATAGACCTTTATGGTACAAACTTTAGAAAGGCAGCTGGAGATCCTCTAGAAAACTTAAGAGCAAATACAAAACAAACTCCTAAAGACTTATTCATAGAAGGAATGAAAGAATTAGGACTTGGAGATGATCCTTCAACTGTAACTATTGACTTTATCTGTGTAACAGATCCAGAAGTTAAAAAATACGGCGAATTTATACAACAAACTTACAAAAAGGAACTTGGAATTAACATAAACCTTGAGGTTATGGAATGGGCTATCCTTTCTGGAAGAGTAAATAGTGGTGATTTCCAAATGGGATATCTTGCTTGGACTGCTGACTACAATGACCCATCAGCAATGCTTAGCTTATTCTTATCAGATGCTAACAGTGTAAATACTGGTTGGAAGAGTGAAGATTATGACAAGCTAGTACTTGATGCTATGAAAGAAAAAGACCAAGAAAAAGCCCTTGATTTATACAAACAAGCTGAACAATTATTGTTTGATGAATCTGTAATAATCCCAGTAACAAGTGCCGAGACTACTAACTACTGGCAAAGTTATTTGCAAAATGTTCAAAATAACCAATTTGATACAATGGGATATCAAGGACAATTCACTAGTGGTAGACCTTAGTGATTAGATTGCAATTAAAATTTGACAATTAACTGATAGGCTGTTTAAAAAACAGCCTATTGAATTGGAGGCAATATGTTAAAATATATTTTTAAAAGAATACTTTATATGATTATAACTATGTTTGTAATCACTACTTTAACATTCTTTTTAATGCACAATATTCAAGGAGATCCAATCTCTGCTATGGGAAAAACTCTTCCTCCACAGACTATAGAAAACTACAGGACAAAATATGGTTTAGATAAGCCTATTACAGAGCAATATAAGATTTTCTTAGGAAATGCTCTTCATGGAGATCTTGGAGCATCTTATAAATTCCCAGGACGTGAAGTTAAGACAACTATAAAACAAACAGCTCCTGTATCAGGAAGAGTCGGAGGACAAGCTCTTATTCTAGGACTTGTATTAGGAATAGCATTTGGAATAATAGCTGCACTAAATAGAGGAAAATGGCCAGACTATGTGGTCAGTGTTATTGCAATTATTGGTATAACCGTCCCCGTATTTATAATGGGCTCACTTCTTATGTATTTATTTAGTGTAAAATTATCACTACTACCTACATCAGGTTGGGGAACATTTAAGCAGACAATAACACCAACTATTGCAATGTGCTTTGGTTCAATTGCAACCTATGCTAGATATATGAGAAGTAATGTACTTGAAGTATTAGATAGTGATTACATCCTTACAGCAAAAGCTAAGGGAGTGTCATCAGCTAATATAATAAGAAAGCATGTTTTTAGAAATGCTATACTTCCTATAATCACACTTATAGGACCACAAATCGTAGGAATATTCACAGGATCATTCATTATAGAGAATATGTTTAGTATACCAGGACTTGGTTATTACTTTGTAAACTCAGTACAATCTAGAGACTATCCTATGATTATAGGAACTACAATATTCTATGCTTTCTTGTTTTTAGTAGCACAACTTGTTGTAGATATAATCTATGGATTTGCAGATCCTAGAATTAAATTAGTAAATGAATAGGAAAAGCTTATGTCAGAATATATAGATAAAAACAAATTTAAACCTTTGCCAAAGACAAAGGATCGTTCAGAATACATAGCAAGACCTGTAATAACATACTGGTCCGATGCATGGAGAAGATTTAAAACAAATAAAACTGCCATATTTTCATTTGTAATATTGATCTTACTTATTGTTATGGTTATAATAGGCCCTATGATTTCTGGATATTCTCATGAAGAAATAGTAGGACTTCCCAACCAAACTCCAAGCAAAGAATTCTGGTTTGGAACAGATGATTTGGGGCGTGATATATTTACAAGAGTATGGAAGGGGGGAAGAATTTCCATATTGATAGGACTTATCGGAGCAATAATAGGAACCGTAATAGGTTGCGTATACGGAGCAATCTCAGCTTATGCTGGAGGCGTTGTAGATACAGTAATGATGAGAATTGTAGAAGTATTATCCTCTATTCCCTATCTATTACTTGTAATAATAATAAGACTTGCATTTAAGACAAATGGAATAGGGCCTTTGATACTTGCAATGACCATTACAGGATGGTGTGGACTTGCAAGGCTTGTAAGAGGACAAATCCTTTCACTAAAACAGCAAGATTTCATAATGGCAGCAAGAGTTCTTGGAGTAAGCGATAAGAATATAATCTTAAAGCACCTTATTCCAAACACATTAAATATAATACTTGTATCAATCTCATTTGATATACCAGGATATATATTTAGTGAAGCCTTTCTAAGTTATCTAGGACTTGGAGTACAACCACCTGAGACATCTTGGGGACTTATGGTATCATCAGCACAACAGTACTTCCAATTCTATCCTTATCAACTCTTCTTCCCAGCACTATTAATAGCACTTACAATGTTATCATTTACTTTGCTAGGTGATGGTTTGAGAGATGCACTAGATCCTAATCTTAGAAAATAGAGGTAAAGATAATGACAGAAATTAATACACAAATAGAAAATAATAAGAACATTGATTATGATTCAAAAGAGAAAATCGTAGAAGTAAAGAATCTAAATATCTCATTTAACACCTATGCTGGAGAAGTAAAAGCTGTAAGAGGAGTTAACTTTGACATATACAAAGGAGAAGCACTTGCACTTGTAGGAGAGTCAGGATGTGGAAAGACTGTAGTAAGTAAATCAATACTTCAAATTCTCCCAGAAAACAATGCAATAATAAAACAAGGCTCATCAATCAAATACATGGACGAAGAAGTAACCAAGATGAGCAAAAAAAGACTCCAAAAATACAAAGGTTCAGATGTATCAATGATCTTCCAAGACCCAATGACCTCACTAAACCCAACAATGAGAATTGGAAAGCAAATCGAAGAATCATTAAAACTTCACACAACACTTACCAAAGAAGAAAGAGAACAAGAGACAATAAATCTTTTAAAGACAGTAAATATTCCAAATCCTGAGCAAAGAGTAAAGCAATATCCACACGAATTATCAGGAGGAATGAGACAGAGAGTAATGATTGCAATAGCAATAGCATGCAATCCAAATCTAATACTTGCAGATGAACCTACAACAGCATTAGATGTTACAATTCAAGCACAAATCCTAGATCTTTTAAGAAATCTAAAAGATATAAATAACACATCAATAGTGCTTGTAACACATGATTTGGGAGTAGTAGCAGACTTTGCAGATAGAATCCAAGTAATGTATGCAGGAGAAGTAATGGAGACAGGAACTGTCAATGAAATCTTCGAAAATGCAAAGCATCCTTACACTTGGGCACTACTAATGAGCGTTCCAAGACTTGATACCAAAGGAAAAGAAGAACTATACTCATTATGGGGAACACCTCCTGATCTATTACTTGATATACCAGGTTGTCCATTTGCAGATCGTTGTGAATACGCAATGCAAATATGTAAAGAACAAAAACCTCAACAAGCAGAGTTTTCAAAAACACATAAATGCAATTGCTGGCTAAACCATCCCGAAGCGCCTAAGGTAGAAAGGCCATACTAGGAGGTTATATGGACAATAATGTACTTGTAGAATTAAAAAACCTAGATAAGTTTTTTAATGTTGGAAAAGATAAAACACTAAAAGCCGTAGAAAATGTAAGCCTACAAATATACAAAGGCGAAACATTTGGACTTGTAGGAGAATCAGGATGTGGAAAGACAACTTGTGGAAGAACAGTAGTAAGTCTATACAAACCTACAAACGGCGAAATCCTATATGAAAATAAAGATATAACAAAACTTAAAGGAAAAGAACTCAAAAGATTTAGAAAAAAAGTTCAAATGATATTCCAAGACCCCTACGCATCACTTGATTCAAAGATGACAATAGGAGATATTATTGCAGAAGGAATGAGAGTCCATTTCCCTAAGCTAAAAGAAGACGAAGTTCAAGCAAAAGTAACAGACTACCTACAAACAGTAGGATTGAATTCAGAACACAGTGCAAGATTTCCTCATGAATTATCAGGAGGACAAAGAATAGGAATAGCAAGAGCACTTGCAGTAGAACCAGACTTTATAGTATGCGATGAGCCAATATCAGCACTAGATGTGTCAATTCAAGCACAAATCGTAAATCTTCTTATAAAGCTACAACAAGACTTTAAGCTAACATATCTATTCATCTCACACGATTTATCAATGGTAAAACACATATCAGATAGAATCGGAGTAATGTATCTTGGAAGTCTTGTAGAAGTATCAAAGAGCAAAGATCTCTACGATAGACCACTACATCCTTATACAAAGGCACTACTATCTGCAATACCAATACCAGATCCAAATGCAGATACAAAAGATAGAATAAAACTACAAGGAGAAATACCATCCCCTATAGATGCACCAAGTGGATGCAAGTTCTCAACAAGATGCCCTTACGCATCAGAAATCTGTAGAGCCGAAAGACCAGTTCTAAAAGAAATCGAGAAAGGACATACAATAAGTTGTCACCTTTACAATGATGGACTAGAAAATGGACTTAGGATCATGGAAGAAATGGATAATAAAATAAACTAAAATAAGCCCAGGAATAAATATTTATTCCTGGGCTTAATATTTATAAATCTTAAATACTAAGAATAACTTAGAATTTTGCTATAAATAACATATAGAACATAAGAGTCTAGAACTATATCAGCTATAAGCAATCAAAATATTTCTGGAAGTCTTAATTTCCTAACTAATTTTCTAACCAAAAGACCATAAGCATAGAAAACAACAATCTCAAAAAAATTCATACTACTGTCTTTTCTCATTTGCAATTCCATAGATTATAATATCAATCCATTCAACTAGATTATTCTCATGCTTTTTTAAATAAATCATAAATATTTCCACATTTAATAAATAAATAATTAAAATATTGATTGTAAAAGTTTGTAGAAGAATCCACATATCTTATCACAAAATCCTCCGATACTCTAAGATCAATTCCATTAAGAAAATACCTACAAATAGATAGATTACTCTTTTATAAAGATCCTTTGTTCTATATTTCAAATGACTTGGCACATATATCAAAGAATAAAAGAATAGACCCTTAAAATTAGGATTTTCATTAAAAAATTAATTCTAACTTTAAGATAGCTTTTTATATAAAGATTAGAATCTAATATTAAATTCTCATAATAATATTTTAGCAAAAAACTATAAATCCTATCAATAAAACTTAGATACAAATCATCCTTATCTTAAAACAATGATATATTATTCCTTTAGATAATTGACAACTTTTCAAAAAAAGATATGCCAAGGCACATCTTAATTAGAAACCTTATCAATACAATTTCTCATAATATGAATTAATAAAATGCATTATTATTGGAGAAATAAGAATACATACAAAAAGCAAAATCCCAGGAATATAGTTTTTGATTGCAATAGAAATTATAGCAATAACGCCCATTATTCCCATTAAAATAGCACTCATAGTAGAATTTACCTTATCTCTAATCTTCTCATTTCTCTCATCATTTACATTAATTCTATATTCCTTATCATTTTCCATCATCTTATTATGATTTATGTTTATATAAGAAATAGATAAAGAAACAGAAAATACAAGAACCAAAACAACTTCTAATGCACTACTTGTATCAACTGTAAATAACAATATCAACGCAATAGCTGCAATAATATAACCAAAATACCACTTATTCTTCACTTTAATCCTCCTCGTATAATAGATTTAACAAGTATAAAAAACTTGTTGTTAGTTAC
>JAUMZM010000087.1 GCA_030528125.1 Tissierellia bacterium | reverse complement strand
AATTACAAGATTAATTATTATTGATTTTTTTCTTGACATTTGATAGCTGGTCTATTTTCTTACCTTCATCATTTCTGTTATTGTTTTCATTGCTTTTATTCTCTGTTAAAGCGTTTACAAATGCATAAGCTATATTTTTATTTTTCTCAAAATCATCAAATAAATTATAAGCAAAGTCAAATGTAACTCCACTATAAGAAGATAATTGTAATAATATTGTTTTAAATCTATCATAATCTTTGAAAGAAAGACTAGATATTAGCTTATTTCTATAACTTGTTATCTTTTTTTGCTTATTATCTTCTATAAATTTATTTACAACTTTTTCTGCTGTGCTTTTTGCGAACATTATATTTTTGTCCATGTTTTCAACTCCTAAATATAAAATTTCATTTATTCTTATAAGTTGGCTTATCAAATATCCATGATTATTTCTATCTTTTAATAATTTATCTAAAATAAAATCTAGTTTTATATTATTTAATATAGAATCTACAACTATATTAGTCATATTAAGATAAGAACTATTACCATACTTACAAGGATTGGTTATTGCTTTTATTACATTATCGTCTTTCATTTTAGAGATTTCTTTAAATATATCTATAGCCTTATCTCTTACAAATATAGTTTCAAAATAATCTTTTTCTCTATCCTTTAAAATAACTTCAACTTGATAATCTAAAAACTCAGAAGATAAAGATTCTGCCAAGAAAAGAGCCTTTCTAGGATTTGAATTTTCTTTATTATCTTTTACATCATTTTTTATTTTATTATATAAAATCCTATTAGCATTATATAAATTTTCTGCACTTGAATTATTATTTATAAAAAATGATTCTCTTGTCTTTGTAAAAGCAAAAGGTATATAGTCAAATTCTGGAAAATCTTCACTTACAAACTTATTATAATCCCAGTTAAACCCAAGAGATTTTCTTTTTTTGCCTATATCCACATAATAACCAATTACCCTACAAATACCAACGGACTCTTTTTCTAAAGAATTTTTATTACAGAAATTACTATAGGTAGCCTTACCATTTCTATATGTTTCCCTTATAATTTGTATTCTATTGTCAGATAAGATTCTTTTGAGATTATCTATATTTTCTTTAGAATATTTCTGACCTTTAAATACTTTACTTAAAATAGAATTTTGTTTTAATAGAGAATTTAATTCTTTCTTTTCATCTTCACTTAGACTTTCCCTATCTAAATATTCAAAGATTTTAGAATTATAAATTTTATCTTTAAATTCTTTTTCCACAAAACTATAATACCTATCTTCATTTTCAGAAATTAATATATCTTCCCTATTATATAAGAGCAAATCTTCTCTATCATTTAGCTTGGTAGAGTAATCTATACCATAGTTTTTAAAGTACTTAATAAGTCCTAAAGCTGCAGCAGAAAATCTCCAGTCAGAAAAACAAAGCATAGTATTAAATCTTGTATCATATTTTTCATTTGCATTTTGTATAATCATTTTTTTAATTCTCCGCTAAAAATTTCTTCTATAACTCCAAATCCTAGACTCTTTCTACTTCCTATTGAGCTATTATATAAATAATTTAGTAGATTTTTATCTCCTATAAATACTAAATTTCCAATAGTAGAATTTATCTTTTGGCCATAGAGTGTAACTACAATCTTTTTCGCATTACTTGTATCAATCATCAAATCATCTATCTCTTTTTCATAAGAAGGACAATCTCTTTTAAGTTTTTTCTTAAGTTCCGATATGAATTCGTTATCATCTACACTATAATATACATCTTTATTAGTATCTCTATTATGATCTCTAATAATGATTGGTGAAAGTATTTTAGCTATAAATAAATTACCTTTAATTTTCTTTTCTCTTAGAATTTTTACACTTTCAAGCTTCATGTAATTTTTCTCTGATACTTTCATTTCCTTATCTTTTTGATCCATAAAAGAATTTAAAAGAATTAAAGAATTTTTCATAGATGGAATTACAAAAACTAGATTAACTTTTTTTCCATTTACATCAATGTATCCATTTTTAAATATTGGATCTTTAAAACCAACAGACCATGAATAAGTTTTTTCAGTATTTTTTGAAATGTCGTCATTATAAAACATATCAAAGAATTTTCCATTTTGATATTCTGAAATCGATTTTTTAATGAATTTTAGAAATAACTTATGATAGTCTATAGGAATATATTTTTCTTTTAAAGAAAATTCTAATTTTAACCTCATTTCTCCTCCTCGTATATTATAGTTGTAGTAATTAATACTACATTTTGTTCTCTATC
>JAUMZM010000040.1 GCA_030528125.1 Tissierellia bacterium | reverse complement strand
ATTAGATAGTAGAAACAAACCCAGCAAAAAGCTGGGTTTGTCTACGTTCTGAGATGCCATAAAGGCATCTTTAAATCAAATATTATCTAGATTAATACCATCCATTTGCATTCCAGAAATCAAGAGCAGCATCCCATGAACCGTATCTATTGCTTACATACTCATCAGCAACTCTTTCTTGGTTTTCTGGAGAATAATCTCCATTAAGATATGATGATGATAATTGGTAACGACCATAGTATTGTCCATTAGTTGCAGTGTATGATCCACCTGATTCTCTTTGTGCAATGATTTCTTTAGCATTTGAGCTTGATCCAGTATAACCTTGTGAGCTACTATTTGAATAGCTTGGTTCACTGTAAGAATAATCTGAATAATCATTGTATGAATAGCTATTATTTGAATAGCTTGGTTCACTGTATGAATAACTTGTTGTATAAGTTTTATGAACAGGTTTTAAAGCTAAGAAACTATCTGAAAGAGCGAGATTTTCGCTATAAACATAAGCAACTTGTCCATTATAATCAACTTTTACATAATCATTAGCTGCCCATTCGATTGGCATAACAACATCTCCAACTTGTAATACATCAAGAAGGTTAGAATTCATTGTAGCTTCACTTCTAAGACTTGCAGCTGAAGTAACCTTAGCATCTTCATTTACGTTAAACCAATATGCCCCTACATATCCAGTTTCGCCATTGAAGTCTATTTGTAACCAGCCGTTTTCTTCTCCTGTAACTTCATATTCTGATTTGTCTGTAATTTGTCCTATTATATTATTAGCTTCTTTCGCTTCGCTTCTTACATTAACAGCAGTTGCTCTGTTGCTATTTAATATAGCGCTTGAAGCATTAGATTCATTATTAACTGATAATACTGCTGGTACTACTAATGCAACAGCTATTATGTATTTTTTTAAGTTTTTCATATATTCCCCTTTATAATTGTTTTTTCTTTTTAAGGTTTGATTTCTGATTTAGTAACTATTCTGTAATAATTATTACAAAATAATTACATCTCCTGACTACGCTTATTATTCTAACTGTCAATTATGTAGAAATTATGTATAAATCTGTATTGATTGTAAATTTTACAAATGAGGATAAATTATGTGATTTTGCTTATTTTTAGACATTTGTCAAAGGTTTTCTAGAAAATGCATCCTTCTTTTCGTAAAATCTATCATAATTTTATAATAAGAAATAGTTATTTTTTTGTAACAAATATATTGTAACTTTTGAAATAATTTGTAATAAAAGGTTACAATGTTTACAAAATTAATCCAACTTTTTATTTATAAAGATTAATGTTAAAATTATATAAAGGAGATAACAATGGAAAAAATTTGTTATATTATAGGGGCTGGAGAAATTCATAAACTTAATATAAATCCCAATCCAAATGATTATATAATCGCAGCAGATGGAGGATACAAGTACCTAAAGGAAATAAATATCATACCAGATATAATAGTGGGAGATTTCGACTCATCAAAATACCCCGAAAATCAAGACACAATAAAATTATATAAGATAAAAGATACAACAGATATGTTTGAAGCAATGAAGATTGCATACAAGAAAGGTTACAAGAAATGTCTAATATATGGAGCACTTGGAGGAAGAATTTCCCATTCAATTGCAAACATTTCCCAGATGGTTTATTTCGTAGGCAAAATGGATATAACATTGATAGATGAAAATACGACAATTACCGCCACAAATTCAAAAATAAATATTGATTATAAAAACTTATCTTATATATCAGTCTTCTCATATACCCCCATATCAAAAGGAGTTAACATAAAAGGGCTAAAATACGAACTTAAAAACGCAACATTAAAAGCAAACTACCCGTTGGGCGTAAGCAATGAATCCATAGGTAAACCTGCAGAGATTACAGTAGAAGATGGAATACTAATAATAATTACAGAAAAAAGAGATGAAGCAATAATAAAAATCGAGAAAGATAGAGAAAAAATCCTACAAGAACTAGGCTTAGAAGATAATGATAACGACCTATGGGGATATCTATATAAAGGTAAATACATCTCTTATGCAATATCTACAAGAGAATTAACTCCAAAGATATTATTTAAAAAAAGTAACGGAAATAAAGAAAAAGAAAATGATCTTATAGACTACATCAAATACTATTATAAATCTAGGAAATTTTAATTAACTAAAAAGCGTATAAATTAAAGTTTTAAAAAGTGGACAGTCCCCATGGTCTGTCCACTTATATGAATTAATGTCTTTCTTATTTATATTATTATCAAAACTAAACTAAGATAATACTTAAGTTATAATCATATTAAGCATATCGATGTCATTAGTAGATTTATTTTAATAATTTTTCTAATACCCACTACTTGTGTATTTTTTCAAAGATTTATTCCATATATAACAACTTAAAGCAAAAAATAATATGCAAATAGCAACTATACATATAATAAGTAAAATTCTATTTTTAACAGATATATCTATAAACATCAAGCTTGGATAATACGAAGCAAATCCTATTGGGAATACAAAGGTAAAGATTATTTTTAATGTTTTGCTATAAATATCTAATGGATATTTAGAATAATTATTAAGCTGTAAAGTTATATCGGTAATATCTATATTATCTATTGTAAAAAATGATATAATTGAAAGCATAATTGATATCCCTGCATATATCAAAGATGAAGCAAACCACATTATTGGTAAAAATAACAAAATATAACTTGCTATATTAAGCCTTATTATCGAAATAACACTTACAATAATTCCAAATATTAGTTCTCCCCATCCATCTTCATCAAATCCTTCAATCATTATTAAAAAAAGAGGATTATATGGTCTAGACAAAAATCTATCAAACTCACCTGTTTTTATATAATAAGGTATTGTTATAGTATTTATAAAAAAACAATGCCATATTGCAAAAGATGTCGTACTAAATCCATATATGAATAATATATGATTAAAATCCCATCCATTTATATTTGTAATTACTCTAAATAAAATTAATAACATAAAGAAATTTATAAAAGTTTTTATGATCATTGCAATTATACCAATAATAAAATCTGCATCATATATCATTATTGACTTTATATTTAATTTAAACGCTGATTTATAGACATTAAAATATTCTTTAATCTTATCCATATCAACCACCTTGTATTGTTAATTTCTTCACAACTTTGTTTAAAAAGAATCTATAAATGATAAAAAATATTATTATATTAACAGATAATAAAACTACACTTCTACTAAAGTTATAATTTTTTCCAAGGATTGTCATTATAACATCATTATATAGATACTTAAAAGGGAAGAAATCCATAATTTTCGCTAAAAATTTGGGATAAAAATTGATAGGAATAATCCTTCCAGCCAAAAGAGTTATAATCGCATATTTTAAATTTTGAATACCCCACTGACTTGTAGTATAAAATGACATTATCCCAAAAATAAGCTCAAATATAAAATAAAATATATAACAAAGCAAAAATATAATAATAAATTTTACTATATTCATAAATAAAAGATTTAATCCAAGATATATTATATAAAAAATATACAAAGGAATATTTAATATTAATAGTTTAAAAATACTTGAACCTATGTTTTCAAAAAATAGTTGTCCTATAAAAGAATAAGGATTTAATAAAGTAAAGACAATATCTCCACTTTTAACCATATAGCCTATTCTTCCACTAACTTGAGATGGATATACATTTGAAATCATCTGTGCTATTACAACATAACTAAACATAAGTTTAAACGACAAAATATTTAGATTGTTATTCTCATAAATAGATTTCCATATATAATATTGTATGACTATAAATAAAAAATTGCTTATTATCCTTATAATTATAGCCTCGCTATATATTTGATTTACTATAAAACCTATTTTTATGAGCCTTTTTCTAATATTAGCCTTATTCATTACTTACTCTTTCTATAATTGTTCTTTAAGAAAATACTTTAGTGAATCTTTAAACCCAATCTTTGAAAATTGAACATAATTAATATCATCACTGAAAGATTGATATATGCTTTTAATTAGATCCGATTTGTTGGATACATTAGATACATCAATTTTAATAACATTATTATCTATTATATAATCATATTTTCCTATATTAAATTTATCTTCTATATTTTTATTCAATCTTTTGAAAGTAACTTCCAATCTCTCCATATTATAAATATTTTCTATTTCTTTTGTAGGACTATCATGAATTATTTTTCCTTTATGAATTATAATAACTCTATCACAAATCTTTTCTATATCTTCAAGATCATGAGTTGTAAGTATTATTGTAGTCATACCTTTAATAGAATTTAGAAAATTCAAAATTGAATCTTTAGTTAATACATCAAGACCTACGGTTGGCTCATCTAAAAAAATAATCTTAGGATCATATATAAAAGCACCCGCTAGCTCTGCTTTCATCTTTTGTCCCAAACTTAGTGTTCTTACAGGATTATCTATAAAACTAGATATACCTAATATGTTTGAAAAATAGCTAATTCTTTCATTAAACTTATTTTTATCTACACCATACATATCTCTAATAAGATAATATGATTCCATTGGAGATACATCCCGCCTTAATTTACATCTTTGTCCAAAAACCGTAGAAATCTTTCTATTATTTATTATTCTATCTTTAAAAGGATCATTTCCCAAAACTTTAATTTCACCATAAGTTGGTGCTAGAATACCTGTCATCATCTTTATTAACGTACTCTTACCTGCACCATTTAAACCTATAAGACCAACTGTTTCATTTGGATCTATATTAAAAGATACATCGCTTACAGATCTTATGATCTTTTTCTTTGATTTTAACTTCATATAATCTTTAAAATTTTTCTTCTCGCTGATTATAAATTCTTTAGTTAATTTATTTGCTTTAATAATACTCATATATTAATCTCTTCCAAAATCCCTTTTTTCACTTGAAACTTGATACTATATATTTCATTTGAAAAAATAAACTTTTTATTTATATTATTAAAATTTATATTATCAGAGTTTATATTAGTATATTTACCTAAAACACTAGAGTTTTTTATATATTCTCTAATTTCTTCATTATCTCCCTTGACACATAGAAGATATCCTTTTTTTATTACTCTGTGCAACAGTAATCTATCATCTATTCCATATAACAATATATCTCCTATTTTTATTTCATTTACTGGTATAATATTTACTATTTCTCCATTGTTTATAGTTGGAAACATACTAAAGCCGTTGGATCTAAACCTCAAAATTCCTAATTCTTCAATTATTTTTTTTATAGAATCAAATTTTAATTGCAATAATTTTTCAAAACAAGATGAATTCATTTTATAAAACTCCAATTCCTTCTAAATAAGAAAGGTACAAACTTATTATATTATAAAATTCCGAACAATTCCCACAATTCAAATTTCCATTTTTTAGATAACTTTTGAAAACGCATCCTGTACCACAGATATATTTATATTTACAAGTAGAACACTTATATATATTATTAACATCGTGAGAATGCCAATTACGTATTTTTTCATAATCGATCATATCATTTCTAAAATTACCAATTATAAAATCAGGATTATCAGCTCCCCACCAACATGTATAGATGTTTCCTTTGCAATCAAAAACATATTGCGAAGAACATGAAGCACAAAATTTAAATTTTGGAATGAATACTTTTCTTTTTAATATAGAATTTATAAAATCAATTCCATGAAAATCAAGATAAAAATTATTACTATTAAAATCTAATTTATTAATCTCTTTTAAAACTAATTTTAATAAAAAATCTTCTCTAATATATTTTTTTGAATTATAATTACCATCTTGTGTAACAGGATACAAGTATGCATTAAAAAACTTACTATCACCCCAATTTTTAACATTTATTAAATTATTAATATTTATAATTTCAGAAATATTATTTGAATCTACATTTACTCTTAATGAAACATATATTTTATTTTTAATTAAAATATCTACAGAATTTATAACTTCTCTATAAGGATTTAATCCCCTTATTTTGCTTTTTTTTCTATTATTATGTACTCTTTCCGTACCATCAAGAGTTATTTGAATATGATCAATTCCCATATCCATTATTTCATATATATTATTTCTTAATTCTAGCCCATTTGATATGCATGATATATCATGTTTTATATCAGTTTTTCTAAAATAGAAAAAAATTTTTTAAACCATATAATATTATCATTTGTTATAGGTTCTCCTCCTAGTAATACAAATTTCACTTTTTTATAATAATTTTTATTATATAGTTCTTCTATAAATTTAATAATACTATGTATATCAGAAGTTGAAGCATCCTCATTTACACCAGTTAAATTTCCTTCATAACAATAAACACATTTCATATTACATTTATATGTGGGTATTAAAGTAATTGTTAATTCTGGGGAATTCAGTCTATATGATGCATTTTTATAAGAATTATCTAATATAGCTGCTTCCTCATCATATAAAAATTCAAATTTTTCATCTATAGGATATTTGTATAAGTCTCCTTCTAAATAATCTATAATATATTTATTTTTTGTTAACAAAAATTTATCTTGATATTGGTTATAAATTGCCATTTTTAGCTCCGTATATTTAATAAATTTCAAAAAATTTACACACTGAATTTTACATCAAATTATAAACAATTAATTTTATTAAATTAAAAATACTTACTCACTGATATGTGCTAATCGTTTTCTAAATAAAATTTACATTTATAAAATCAAATTTTAATGTGGTCTTGTTGGATTATCGTCTTTTCCTCCGTACATACATACAGTATTTGTTCTTAATTTTCTAAGCTCTTCATCCGTTAATTCCAACCAATTTTTTTTGCTTTTTTTAATATTATAAGATTTATTTACTTTTTGATTTTTTATATTCATTATATAACCTCCTCAACATATCAATGAGTAATTATAACAATACTATAACATATATTAATAAATAATTCAATATATAGCAAATAAGCTCATTTATCATCCCATATAATTCTAATTTATATAAAGCTCATAGGCTATTCTTTCTTTTTTAACTCCATTATCATCTACATAGACTGTTGCAACTTTGCTAAACTTATTCTTTCTTATAAATCCTCTCATCTTAAAATTATCTCTATGTGTATCTATTCTTATTGAATCAAATCCTCTTTTTCTTGCATATTCATAGATTTCACCGAAAAACTTCGTCGCTATGTTTTCTCTTCTATAATTCCCATCTACACAGAATCTATGGATTGTTAGGTAGTTTTTGTATTTGAATTTATCTTCTTGCACCTCATAGCTTTCTTCTATACCATCTTTTAAAAATGCGTATGCTAGTATATTATCTTTATTATAATAGACGTAGCCTTTTTGGTTATCTATATCGTTTTTGATATTTTCTATATTGGGAACACCTTTTTGCCACTGATCGACTTTGTCTTTTCTTAATGATTTCTTTGCATCATTTATTATTTTCATTATATTGTCTATATCTTTATATTGTGCTTTTCTCATAATTAAATTATATCACAAAAAAACTTACCCTAAGTTATGCTTAGGGTAAGCCAATTATTTATTAAATTATGCAATGCCTGCTGATGTGTAGATGTCATACCATTCTTTTCTTGTAAGATCTACATCTACTCCTCTAGTCATCTCTACTAATCTATTTGTATTAGTTGTTCCTACTACAGGCTTTATCTTATATGGCAATCTCATTATCCAGGCTATTACTATGGCATTTACGCTTACTTTGTATTTTTCTGAAAGCTCTTCTAATTTTTCATTTAATTTCTTGTATTTGTCATTTCCTATATAGGTATCTTCTATAAATCCGTATTGGAAAGGACTCCAAGCTTGCAATTTTATATCATTTAGCATGCAATAATCAAATACTTCTCCATCAAAATCGCTCGATCCTTCAAACTTGGTATTTGTAAGTATTATATGATCTAGCATTGGTGTATGAACTGGTGAAAATTGCAATTGGTTGTATTCTAATTTCTCATCCAGTCCTTTTTGCAAAAGCTCTATTCTCTTTGAGTTAAAATTACTTACTCCAAAGCTTAGAACTTTTCCTTCTTCTTTTAATTTGTTAAATGCTTTATTTACTTCTTCTACATCCATTAGTAAATCTGGTCTATGAAGTAATAATACATCAAGATAATCTGTCTTTAGATCTTTTAGTGACTTTTCTACAGACTCTATTATATGTTCTTTTGAAAAATCATATCTTCCATCTGTTATTCCGCATTTTGATTGTATTATCATGCTATCACGAAGATTTGTGTTTTTGGATAGGAATTTGCCAAATACTTCTTGTGATTTACCTTTGCCATATATATCTGCATGATCAAAGAAGTTTATTCCATTATCTAGTGCCAATTTTACATGCCTATCAATATCATCTTCACTAAATGAATCATATCTCATGCATCCTGCTATTATTTCGCTTGCCTTTTTGTCATTAACTTTAAAATATTTCATATTAATCCTCGAAAATTTTAAGAAGATATCCATATCCTCTTTCTTGCATCTGATCTTTTGGTATAAATCTAAGACTTGCTCCATTTATGCAATATCTAAGTCCTCCTTTATCTGTTGGACCGTCTGGAAATACATGTCCTAGATGTGATGAGCTTCTCTTTGCTTTTACTTCTTGTCTTATCATTCCGTATGATAAGTCTGTGTTCTCTTCTAGAAGATTATTATCTATTGGTTTGGTAAATGAAGGCCATCCACATCCTGCATCGTATTTGTCTTTTGATGAGAAAAGTGGTTGTCCTGTCGTTATATCCACATAGATTCCCTCTTCATAGAAGTTGTCATACTCACTAGAAAATGCTCTTTCTGTATGAGCTTTCTGTGTTACATTGTATTGTTGTTTGCTAAGAGATTTGTCCATCTCTTCTTTGGTCATTTTCTTGTATTTGTCGCTAAATAATTCTTTCATAATATTTTAGAGCACATAGTATGTGAAGTTACCCTGTGCTTTAAGATCTCCATTCTCATCTTTTATTTCTACATCATATACTGATATTTTCTTGCCTCTTTTTATTTTCCTTGCATAGCCATATAGACATTTGCTATCAATTACAGGCTTTAGAAAGTTAAATGTAGATGATAGGGTTGTTGCAGGTGATGAATTATAATTTGCACAAGCTCCTGTAACTGTGTCTGCAAAGGATATGAGAACTCCTCCATGGACTGCGCCAATGGCGTTGTAGAATACTTTTTGAATCTCCATCTTGCCTATGGCTTTCTCTTCATCTCTTTCTAGAATTTCCATTCCCATTACATTTACAAAATAATTTTTATCTAAATCAAAATCTACTTTACCCATCTTGCTCCTTTACTTATTTCTTACCCCAAAGCTACATCTAGTACCATCATTATGCAAAATCCTACTGCAAAACTTATTGTAGGAAGATTAGAGTGGTTTTCTCCTTCTGCACTTGCCTCTGGGATTAGTTCTTCTACTACTACATACATCATTGCTCCTGCTGCAAATGCCAATAGATATGGCAATATAGAAAGCATGATATTTGATAGAAATATCGTAATTACAGCAGCTATTGGTTCAACTATTCCTGATAATACTCCAAGAGTAAATGACTTTTTCTTGCTTGCTCCATTTGCCTTAAGTGGCAAGGAAATAATAGCTCCTTCTGGGAAATTTTGAATTGCAATTCCTATTGACAGAGCCATCGCTGATGCGAAAGTTATATTTACATCATTATTTATAAATCCTGCAAATACTACTCCTACTGCCATTCCTTCGGGAATATTATGAAGTGTAACTGCAAGTATTAGCATGGTTGTCTTTTTGATCTTTGCCTTTGGTCCTTCTGGTGTATCTGAATCCATGTGCAAATGTGGGATTATATTATCAAGTAATAACAAGAACAATATGCCTATCATAAATCCTACTGCTGCAGGAACAAAGGCGAATTTGCCCATATCACTAGACATATCAATTGAAGGAAGAAGCAAAGACCATACGCTTGCAGCAACCATAACTCCTGCCGCAAAGTCTGCTAGTATCTTTGATGTTATTTCCTTTATTGTATCTTTCATAAGAAATACGCATCCAGCTCCAAGAGATGTTCCTAGAAATGGTATGAGTATTCCTATTATAGTTTTTGCATCCATGTATCTCTCCTATATATGCCAAATATCCATGGCATATTGTCTTATTGTCCTATCTGATGAGAAGAATCCACTATGTGAAAGATTCATAAGACATCTTTGTGCCCAAGCTTTCTTATCTCTATATGCATGATTGATTTCTTCTTGGATTTCTTTGTAGCTTTCGAAATCCTTCATAACATAATAGGTATCTCCTCTGTTTCCGTTTTGTGGATCTACAAGCTCATTGTATATGTCTAAGAACATATAACTTCCGTTATCGTCTAGCTCTCCTGTCATTAGTGTATCAACTGCATCTTTTAGATCTCTATTCTTGTAATAATAATCTCTTGGATTATAAGTTGTACTTTCTGCTTCAAGTTCTTCTACTGTCGCTCCAAATCTAAAGTTATTCTCTTCGCCAGAAAGCTCAAATATCTCTATATTTGCTCCATCATAAGTTCCAAGTGTTGGTGCTGCATTTATCATAAACTTCATATTTCCTGTTCCTGAAGCTTCTTTTCCAGCTGTAGAAATCTGTTCTGATACATCGCATGCTGGGAATAGTTTTTCTCCATAGCTTACTCTGTAGTTTTTGATAAATACTACTTTGATCTTGTCATTTACATCTTTATCGTTATTTACTACTCTTTGAATTTCTTTGGCAAGCTTAATGATTCCCTTTGCTCTAAAGTATCCTGGTGCAGCCTTTCCTCCAAGTATAAATGTTGTAGGATAAAAGTCCATGTCAGGATTTTTCTTTAATTTATGATATAGATATATTATATGAAGAAGATTTAGGTGTTGTCTCTTGTACTCATGAATTCTTTTTACTTGAATATCAAATATTGAATTGGGATCTATATTTTCTCTTTCAACTTCATTGATGTATTTCGCAAGTTGAACCTTCTTTTCATGCTTAATATCCATAAGCTCATTTAGAGTGTCTTCGTCATCTTTGAATTTCTCAAGTTCTTCAAGCTTTGTGAGATCTTTCTTCCATTCTTCGCTTCCTAGCTTTTTGGTTATGAATTTAGAAAGCTCTGGATTTGATAACATAAGCCATCTTCTTGGTGTAACGCCATTTGTCTTGTTGTTAAATTTCTCTGGCATTAGTTCATACCATTGATGTAGTGTTGTATCTTCTAGTATTCCTGTGTGGATTTCTGCAACACCATTTACAGAAAAGGCAATATATGTTGCTATAAATGCCATTTCAACCACTCCATCATGGATTATTCTATATCTATTGATCTTATCATTATCGATACCTTTTTCTCTAAGATCTTCTTGTAATCTTCTATCTATCTCATAGATTATATCAACTGCTCTTGGTGAAACTTCAGAAACTATGTCTAGTGGCCATTTCTCTAGAGCTTCTTCAAGAACTGTGTGATTGGTAAATGCAAATGTTGATTTGCAAATCTTCATTGCTTCATTCCATGATAAGCCGTTTTCATCCATAAGTATTCTCATAAGCTCACATATTGCAATTACTGGATGTGTATCATTTAATTGGAATACATGATATCTTGCAAATTCTCTAAATCTCTTATCTTCTGGATGTGCTAATTTGTATTTATCAATCAAATCTTGCATTGATGCAGAACAGAAGAAATACTGTTGTTTAAGTCTTAATACCTTTCCTGCTCTTTGAATGTCATTAGGGTATAGAACTCTTGTTATATCTTCGGCTCTGTTTTTCTCACAAAGAGCATTGTCATATTCAAAATTATTAAATTTAGAAAAGTCAAACTCCTTTATAGCTTCTGATTGCCACAATCTCAATGTATTTATCTTGTTATTCTTATATCCTATTATCGGCATATCATAAGGAACAGCTTTTACTGTCTGATCTCTAAACTTTACTATCTTGCTATCGCTATCTACTCTTATAGACCAGTTACCGCCTTCTTTAAGCCAGCTATCTCCTTCTTCTTTTTGAAAGCCGTTTTTGAATTCTTGTCTAAAAATACCTTCGCTATATCTTACTCCATAGCCATTTAGATTTAATCCTTCACTTGCTGCAGAATCCATAAAGCAAGCTGCAAGTCTTCCAAGTCCACCATTTCCCAATGCTGCATCTTCTTCTTTATCTTCTAGGATGTCAATATCAACTCCAAGTGTAGCTAGTGCTTCTTTTATCTCATGATAATATCCAAGATTCATTATATTAGATCCCATTGATCTTCCTATAAGAAACTCTGCTGAGAAATAATAAGCCTTTCTTTCGTTCTTGGATTTTTCTCTTGATACAATCCACTTTTCGTTGATTTCTTCCATTACAGTATCTGCAAGGGCCTCGTACTTTTCCCTATCTGTTGTATCCTCAATGGATCTGGAATATTTTCTAATAATATTATCCTTATACTCTTCTATAAATTTGTCTTTATTCATTGGTATCTCCCATATAATTTTGCCATTTCTTTTATCTTAGTTGAAAGTTCTTCGGTTAGATCGTCTTTGTCAATTCTCCACTTCCAGTTTTCACCAAGAGTTGATGGTCTATTAATTCTAGCTTCATTTCCAAGTTCTAGGAAATCTTGCATTTGAAACATTGCTATATCACTTACAGAAGCCATAAGTCCTCTTATAACTCCCCAATTATAGCTTTCGTCTTCTTTTAAATTAAAGTAATTTGTAACTCTTTCTAGATCATCTTCCTCAAGATTATCAAACCAGCCTTTTAATGTGTCTTGATCATGTGTTGAAGAATAGCATACTGAATTTCTTGTATAATTATATGGCAAGTATTCACTTTGCATATCTTCGGAAAAAGCGAACTGAATAACTTTCATTCCTGGGAAATTAAGATATTCTTTAAGTTCTTTCACTTCATCTGTAATAAAGCCCAAATCTTCAAGTATAAATTTGATATCAGAAAGCTTATCTTTTACACAATCGAAAAATTCATAAGGTTTAGCCTTAACCCAATTGCCGTATTTTGCAGTGTCATCTTCAAAATTTATCTCATAATAAGCTTCAAATCCTCTAAAATGATCAAGTCTTATTATGTCAAATAATCTTTTATTTACTTCAAGTCTTTTTATCCAAAACTTAAAATCATCTTTCTTAAGTTTATCCCAATCATAGACTGGATTTCCCCAGAGTTGTCCATCATCAGAGAAATCATCTGGAGGGCATCCTCCTACAAATAAAGGATCCTTGTTATCATCTAACTTTAATATATCGGTATTTGCCCAAGCATCTGCACTGTCAAGTGCAACATATATTGGAATATCGCCGATGATTTGAATTCTATGTCTGTTGGTATATTCCCTTAGCTTATCCCATTGCTTGAAAAATTCATATTGGATAAATACGAAAAAATCTATTCTTTCTTTGTGTTTCTCATTAAATTCACTTAAAGCCTTTTTGTCATGAAGCTTAAGCTCTTCTGGGAAATCAAGCCAGCTTACATCAAGATTATCTTCCTTGATTGCCATAAAGCTTGCATAATCTTCAATCCAAAACTTCTCTTTTTTTCTAAACTTTGCAATTTCCTTTTCTAATTTGCTATCCACATTAGAAAAGGCCTTTTCCAATATTCTAAATCTCTTATTGTATAATTGAGCATAATCAACATATTGATCATTCTCAGCAAACTCTACATTTGCCAAATCCTCTTGTTCCAAAAGTCCATCTTCAATCAATACTTCCAAATCAACAAAATATGGATTGCCAGCAAATGAAGAGAAAGATTGATATGGACTATCCCCATAGGTTGTAGGACCTAAAGGTAGAATTTGCCAATACTTAATTCCCGCATCAGAAAGAAAGTCAACAAATTCATAAGCCTCTTTTCCCAATGTACCCACACCATAATTTGAAGGTAATGAGAAAATAGGCATTATAACGCCATTACCTCTTTCTAAAGATTCTTTTTTCTTGTTATCTAAAACTTCTTGTCGCATATATACTCCAAAATTTATTTTATTTATATTTTTAAAACTTCACATATATTATACCAAAGTACAAGGAAAAGAAAAATCTTAGCGCCATACATTTGCCAGTAAATAGGCATTGTAGTATTATTACCTTATATAATAAGGAATAATAATTAAGAAAGGAAAAATATGATTAACATTTATCTATTATGCGGCGGGCCTTCTACAGAACACGATATTTCTTTGAGATCTGCCAGAAATATTTCAGAAAATATCGACAATACAAAATACAATCTTAAAATAGTATATATTGACAAGAAAGGCCACTTTTCAAAACCTTTCAAATATGAATCTAATAAAGACGAATTTAATTTAGTTAAAAAATGCGATGACAATCTATTTAAATCAATAGAAGATTTCACATCAGATATAAAGTCAATAGAAGATACAATGATAATACCAGCAGTACATGGAGTTTATGGAGAAGATGGCAAATTACAAGGATTCCTTGAAGTATTAGATCTTCCCTATGTAGGAAATGATGTATTATCATCAGCAATATGCATGGATAAAGAAACATCAAATGATGTATTTAAAGCAAAAGGATTTAAGCAAGCAAGATATATTGCCGTTAGAAAAGAAAATTTAAACGATGATTTCTTAGAAAAAATCGAAAAAGAAATAGGATATCCAATGATAGTAAAACCAAGCGCAAATGGTTCATCAATTGGAGTAAGCCGTGCAAATAACAAGAAAGAATTAGAAGAATCAATAACTGAAGCACTAAATTTCGATGAGAAAGTCCTATGCGAGCAAGAAATAATAGGACAAGAGATAGAAATATCTGTAATGGGAAATGAAGATCCTATCACATCACGCCCTGGAGCATACACAACAAAAAGAGCATTATTAGACTATGAAGCCAAATACTTCGATACAGAAACAGTAGAAAATGTTCCATATATACTAGAAGATAATCTAGAGAAAAAGGCAAGAGAAATTGCAAAAAAAGCCTATATAGCAACAAATTGCAAAGGATTTGCAAGAGTTGATATCTTCTATGTAAAAGAGGAGAAAGATTTCTATATAAATGAAATAAATACATTCCCAGGTCTTACACCATCATCATTTTATGCAAGATTATTAGAAGTAACCTATGATATGAAATTTAATGAAGTCATAGATAAAATGGTTGAGATGGGATTTGAAAGATATAGGAGCAAAAAATGATTAAAAGAAGTCTATCCCATATAAGAAAAATGCTAAATGCAAGTATCGACGAGAATTTCAAAGACGTTGATATAAACGGAATATCCATAGACTCAAGGACAATAGATAAAGACAATCTATACATCCCAATAGTAGGAGAGAAATTTGACGGAAGAATCTTTATAAAAGAATGTGAAGAAAAAGGAGCAAGTGCATTTATAATAGACAAAAGCTACAGCATCCCCTCAAATATCAAAATCCCCTATGTAATAGTAGAAGATACAAAAAAAGCACTCCAACTTCTTGCAAAAGAATATATAAAAGAAGTAAATCCAAAGACAATTGCAATAACAGGATCAAATGGCAAGACAACCACAAAAGACTTGATGTATTCAGTAATAAAGAAAAAATACAAAGTCAAAAAGACAATGGGAAATCTAAATAATGAAATAGGACTACCAAAGACAATCCTTACATTAGACGATGATGATGAAGTTGCAATACTTGAAATGGGAACAGAAGATTTTGGAGAAATAAGTCTACTTACAGATATAGCAAAGCCAGATATTGCAATAATCACAAATATAGGAGATAGTCATCTTCTTAAATTAAAGACAAGAGAAGGCATAGCAAAGGCCAAACTTGAGATTATAGAAGGACTAAAAAAAGACGGAATATTCTTGTATAATGGAGATGATGAGACACTTAAAAAACAAGTCCCACTAAAACACATATCCCATAAAGTAATAACATTTGGACAAGATAGCACAAATGATATACAAATCAAAGAAATAGAAACATCAATTACAGGCAATAGATTTTCAATAGGAATAGATAGCTTCAAAGTGCCACTACTTGGAAATCACCAACTATATAATGGAGCAGTTGCAGTAATAGTAGCAAGACTATTAGATATAGATGATGATATAATAAAAGAGGGCCTTACAGATGTAAAAGTAACAGGAAATAGAAACGAATTAGTTGAATGTGTAGGATTTGACATATTAAACGACGCCTATAAGTCAAACCCACAAAGCCTAGAACAAGCAATCAAAACACTCGAACTATTCCAAGGATATAAGAGAAAAATCGCAGTTTTAGGAGATATGCTAGATCTTGGAAATAATGAAAAAGAGCTACACTACAGAATTGGACAGAAGCTAAACCCTTCAAAGATAGATTATGTAGTATTGATAGGAGAATTATCAAAAGAAATCTATAAAGGAGCAATAGAAAAATTCCCTAAATCAAGAATCTATCATTTCAAAAACAAAGATGATCTTATAGATGCAATAAAATACATCATAACAAAATCAACACTAGTCCTTGTAAAAGGATCAAGAGCAATGCATATGGAAGAGATTATAGAAGGAATCAAAGATTTAAAAGTAATTTAGGAGGATAAATGATATATACAGTAACATTAAACCCATCAGTTGACTTACTGATAAACCTAGAAGATTTAAATTGTGGAATAAGAAACCACATGAAATCAGAAAACACAGTACCTGGTGGAAAAGCACTAAATGTATCAAGAATATTATCACAACTTAGAATACCAACAGTTGCAACAGGATATACTGGAGGATATCAAGGAGAATTTATAAAAGACTGGCTAAAAAGAAATGGAATAATGACAGACTTTGTAGAAATCTCCAAGCAAACCAGAACAAATATCAATATGGTTTTAAAAGATAGCGAGACAAGAATAGAAGCAGACGGACCAGAAATCTCAGAAAAAGAAGTAAATGAATTAATATACTATCTATCAAGAGTTGGAGAAGGAGATACAGTAATAATGGGAGGAAGTATTCCCCCACTTAAAGAAAAAGATATCTATGGAAGAATGATATCAGTATGCAAAGCAAACAAAGCAAACTTTGTAATAGATATCCCACCAGAATATCTAATAGATGCCATAAAGCAAGGCCCATTACTTGTAAAGCCAAATGATACAGACCTTGAAGTAATGTTTGGAAAGAAGATGTCAACAACAAAAGATCTAATAAAATACGGACTAAAGACAATAGATCTTGGTGCAAAAAACACAATAGTATCCCTTGGAGAAAACGGCTCATTATTATTCACATCAGATAAGAATGTATACAGAGCATTTTCAATGAAAGGAGATATCAAAAACACCATAGCTTGTCGTGATGCAATGATTGGAGGATTTGTAGGAACATATATGAGAACAAGTGATTCACTTGAAAGCTACAGAGTATCAGTAGCAGCAGCAAGCGCAACAGCATTTGTAGACGACCTTCCAACATCAGATGAAATCGAAGAATTAATTCCAAAAGTAAATATCGAAAAGCTTCAATAAATAATATCCTTGCATATATTTGCAAGGATATCTTTACATTTAGAATATTTTAAGATAATGCTTTTAATTATTAGATTTTATATAAGTTTAAACATCTATAATCTTAGTGCAAATAATTCTACTTTCTAAAACTATAATTAAATACAAAATCAAACTTCTCATCAAATAAAGAAGGGGCTGTTGCAAAAGTCCCAAAATAAAAAAGGCGAGGAAATAAAA
>JAUMZM010000039.1 GCA_030528125.1 Tissierellia bacterium | reverse complement strand
ATTCAATTAATACCCTTAAACAACTTAGTTGAAGTATTTATGTAATTAAAAAGCAAGTAGGTTTTGTATTTTCTACCTGCTTTGTCTACAGTCTGACAAGCTCCAAAGAGCTTGTTTTATTAATAATTATTCTTCGTATTCTACTTGCATGTTTCTTATATCTTTGTGCAAAAGTACCAATGCGATTACATTGGGGATTACCATAAGTGAATTAAATAAATCGGACATATTCCATACAAGCTCAATCTCTCTTGTAGATCCCCAGATTATAAAGAATAATACGATAATTCTATAAGGTGTAAGTCCTTTATTTCCAAATAAGAATTTTACGTTGATTTCTCCATAATAATACCAACCAACTATAGTTGTAAAAGCAAAGAATGTAAGAGATAGCGCAAGGAAGGTCTTTCCCAATGATCCAAATCCCATTTCAAACGCTTTTTGAGTTACAAGTGCCCCATCAAGACCGAATTGGTCTGCACCTGTTGAAAGTATTACAAGAGCTGTTGCAGTACATACTACCATTGTACTAATGCATACACCAACTATTGCTGTATATCCTTGTTCAAGTGGATTTTTAGTTTCTGCTGTTGCATGAGCATGAGGTGTTGAACCCATACCTGCTTCATTAGAAAACATTCCTCTTGCAACTCCAAGAGTTAACGCTTTCTTTATTCCATAACCTAAAGCTCCACCAGCTGCAGCTTGTGGTGTAAATGCTGCTATAAATATTCTTTTAATAGATTCTCCTAAATTAGATCCGAATTTAAATAAAATTATGATAGAAAATACTATGTATATTAAAGCCATTACAGGAACTACAAGTTGAGCAAAGTTTGCAATCCTCTTGATTCCACCTACAAATACAAAAGCTGCTACTATAGCAACGACAATACCTATCACAATTAATGGAATAGAGTTAAATGCTTCATGCACACTTGTAGCAATTGAATTTGACTGAGTCATATTTCCAAAAAATCCAAGAGCTATAATTATAAGAAATGAAAAGATCTTTGCAAGTCTCATGCCTAACTTTTTGTTTTCTATACCATTTTTCATATAGTAGGCAGGTCCACCTACATAGCCATCCTCACTTACTTCTCTATACTTTTGAGCAAGACAGGCTTCTGCAAATATTGTACTCATTCCAAGAATTGCAGTAATCCACATCCAAAACACAGCACCAGGGCCTCCTACAACAATTGCAGTAGCAGTTCCTGCCACATTTCCAGTTCCGACTTGTGCTGCAATAGCTACTGCCAAAGCTTGAAATGAAGATATGCCGTCATTATCTTTGTTAAATGCACCGCCAAAAGTTGTCTTAAAAGCTTTTCCAAATTTTCTAAACTGAACGCCTTTTGTGTAGAATGTATAAAATATTCCTACACCAAGTAACACTATTATAAGAAACCAATTTCTTATAACACTATTTAGGGAGTTTATAATTTGTGCTAACATCATTCCTCCTTTTTAGTTTTTTGTAACACTACAGTTTCAATTATATACATATATTTTTTATAAAGTCAAGAAAATCACTGTTTTAAAATGAATGATTTTTCTAATAAATATATTAATTTATACAATACTTAAGTAAAATATAGGCATTTTATGTGCTTTTAAAAAACTTCATCTTATATAGAAAGACTAAATAGCAAATATTTTTGTATAAAAAAACAAGCCCCTAAGGGCTTGTCATAGTTACTATTATTGTGCTGTTTCTGGTACTTCGTCATTAAGCTTTTCAAAATTATACTGCATCTTTCCTACATCTTTATGTAGCATTACCAAAGCTATTACGTTTGGAATAACCATTAATGAGTTGAATAAGTCTGACATGTTCCATACAAGTGCGATTTCTCTTGTAGATCCCCAGATTATAAAGAATAATACTATAATTCTATAAGGTGTAAGACCTTTCTTACCAAATAAGAATTTGATATTAGTTTCTCCAAAGTAATACCAACCTATTATAGTTGTAAATGCAAAGAATGTAAGTGATATTGCAAGTAATGTCTTTCCTACTGCTCCAAATCCAAGTTCGAATGCCTTTTGTGTTACAAGTGCTCCATCAAGTCCGAATCCATTTGAACCTGTTGAAAGAATGATAAGAGCTGTTGCTGTACAAACAACTATTGTATCAATGAAAACTCCTACTATAGCTGTATATCCTTGCTCTACTGGATGATCAACTTGTGCTGTTGCGTGAGCATGAGGTGTTGAACCCATACCAGCTTCATTGGAGAATAATCCTCTTGCAACTCCCATTACAAGTGCTTGTTTAATTCCAAATCCTAATGCTCCACCTGCTGCAGCCTTTGGTGTAAATGCTGCTACGAAAATTGATTTAAAAGCAGGTCCAAGATCAGCTCTGAATTTAACAAGAATTATAATTGAAAATACTACATAAATGAGTGCCATTATAGGAACCACAAGTTGTGCAAAGTTTGCGATTCTCTTAATTCCACCTATAAATACTAAAGCTGCAACTATAGCTACTGCTATTCCTACTACTATTAATGGTATACCATTAAAAGCTTCGTGTACACTTGTAGCAATTGAATTTGACTGAGTCATATTTCCAAAAAATCCAAGAGCTATAATTATAAGAAATGAAAAGATCTTTGCAAGTCTCATGCCTAACTTTTTGTTTTCTATACCATTTTTCATATAGTAGGCAGGTCCACCTACATAGCCATCCTCACTTACTTCTCTATACTTTTGAGCAAGACAGGCTTCTGCAAATATTGTACTCATTCCAAGAATTGCAGAAATCCACATCCAGAATATTGCACCAGGACCTCCGACAACGATTGCAGTAGCAGTTCCTGCTACATTTCCTGTTCCAACTTGTGCTGCAATAGCTACTGCTAAAGCTTGAAATGAAGATATGCCGTCATCGCTCTTTTTGAACATATCCCCAAAAGTCAATTTGAATGCCTTACCAAGCTTTCTAAATTGAACTCCTTTTGTATAGAATGTATAAAATACACCTACACCAATTAACGCAGCTATAAGAAACCGGTTTCTTATTACGCTGTTTAAGCTATTAATCATTTCAGCTAACATAATTCCTCCTTAGAAAGCATCAAGCTTTCTTATGTTACGATTTTATTTTATTAGTAACTTTATTAAATTATATAACAATAGTATTTATAAAGTCAAGGTACTTTAATAAAAGAAAATCCGTATATATTTTCATTGCTTATACAATTATGTAGTAAGCTATTAGATAATATCTATTTTCCATACATTTTTTAAGACTCATATGTATAATGCAATGATATTTATGCAATTTGTAATAATTTTTTATACAAAGTTATAATTTTTTTATCATAATAATATTTATCAATATTTTTTATTATTATAATTTATATACTTATTATTTTAATTAATGTTAGTCCATTCATTATTTTCTAATGCAATAAAAAAAGCGATATAAATCGCTTAAAAAATTTTACAACTATCAAGAACTTTTATTGAATTGTATGATATCTTAAGTAAGTCTTCAAAAGCTTCATAATTTTTTTCTTTTATTATTTCTATGAAATCTTCAAATTCATAGTAGAGTCTTTCTTTTTGGTTAAATTTATAAATCTTTGTATCCTTATTTCTAGAGCATATTTCAAATCCATCTATCTCATTTATAGAAGAATCTATCTTTATATAACCCTCTTCTCCTTCTATTACTCCCATATTGTATCCAACAGCATCTTTTGAACCTGTAAGAGTTACTTTAAAATCTCCATAGTCCAACACTACTATTCCGCTTGTATCAATATTTCTTTCTATATTTGGAAAATAAAGTGCCTTTTTACTATCACCGAAAAGTCCTATTGCAGCATGAATATTATAAATATTTATATCCATTAGGCTTCCACCCTTTTTCTTATAATCAAATACCGGTTCTATAATTCCTTCTTTGAACTTATCAAATCTCGAAGAATACTGAGTATAGTTGAAATTTGCAATTTTTATCTTTCCTATATCATTGATATGTTTTTTTAGCTCTTTAAATGCTGGTAGATGATGAATGTTCATAGCTTCAAGCATTATAAGATTGTTCTTTTTCCTTAGATCATTTAATTCATCAAATTCCTCCATGCTTGTTACCATGGGCTTTTCTACTATTATATTCTTATTATTTAAAAGTGCCTTTTTGGCAAATTCAAAATGCAAATAATTGGGTAATGCTATATAAAACACATCGATATCTGAATTTAGCATATCATCATAATCAAAATATATCTTTCTTATATCGTATTTTTCTTTTAATCTTAAGGATTTTTCTTTGGATCTTTTTGTACTTAAAATAAAAAGCTCTAAGTCAAATTTTTTAAGAGTTGGAAGAAGTTCTTGAACTATCTTTCCTGTTCCCACTATGCCAAGTTTCATTACATATCCTCACTTTCTAAATTTTTATATTCAATAAAATTCTCATAATAAGATATCAGAAGTTTTGCTTGAAAAGCTATCATAACAATTGAACCAATAATCGCAAGAATAGAAGTTACTATAATTGAAATTGATGGATCTTTACCAAATGTTAATGACATGATTAATGTTATAATAAAAACTACTATTAATGATGGTGCTACGATATATTTTAATATTGAAATCAAAGTTTTTGATATATTATCTTTTCCTATTCTAAATATATTTTTTATAGATGTTCCTACTGTTTCTTGTTCAGTGTTTTTATTTGATAAATAGAAATTTGTATATACTGTAAATATATTAAACAAAAACTGTACAATCATTATCAAAATTGTAATTCCTGTAATTGATGAGACATTATTTATTGCACTTTCCCTAAAAGATCCTGATGTAATCAATGTTGTTGTCGCTGAAACTAGTGATGTAAGGATAAAGCTTATTGCCATTATCAATATGTTTATAAAAAATATCTTCCCTGTAAAGTTTTTTATATTAGAAAAAACCTCACCAACTGAGCTTACTCTATCATTAATAAGACCATAAGCAACTATAAATTCTGCAATTATTGGAACTATTACTGCTATAAAGCTAGATAATAAATCATTATCAATTGTAGCAATTACTAAGCCTCCCATTATAAGATAGATAATAATTAAAGTTATTGTAATAGATTTTCTTTTTATTTCTTTTATATCTTCCATTTATTCCTCCTTATATTTTATATTAACAAAGTCTTTTTATGTAGTCAATCAAATAACATAACGATATTTTTAGTAATAAAAAAAGTCGCTAATTAGCGACTGCTAATTAGCGACTTTTAATTTATTTACAATGAGGACATGTATAGCCACTTTCCTTGCAAGCTTTGCAAGAAGAACAAGCAGCACAATCACTACATCCTCCTTTTTTAAGAACGAATCTTCTGTAGAGAATAACTCCACATAGAAATATTATTAAACCTAATACTATCCAAGATTGTGTATTCATTATTAACCTCTACTTTCTGCATACTCCTTTTTATATAATAAAGGTTCTTGTTTTTTGTAATTACCTTTTCTAAAGATTAAATATAACATTACAAAAAGTATTACAAAAGCAAATACAGTCCAAATATTAAATGTGCCAAACTTAATCAAATTTGCAAAATTGTAGAACATAAAGCTTATGCTATATGCAAATAACATTTGATATGCTATTGCCGCAAAAGTCCATTTTGCAGAGTTCATTTCTGTCTTAATAGCTCCTACTGCAGCAAAGCAAGGCATACATAACATATTAAATAACAAGAATGAATAGCCTCCAATACTTCCTCCTATTGCAACTGAGAAAGCACTCATAAGCTCTTTAGATTCCTCTGTAAGTCCTGCACCTATTCCAAGAACAATTCCAAGAGTTGCAACTACATTTTCTTTTGCTACAAATCCTGTAATTGTAGCAACTGCAGCTTGCCATGTTCCAAATCCCAAAGGAATAAATAAAATGGCAATTACAGATCCAATACTTGCAAGGATTGATGTATGTGCATTTTCACTAACCATATTTAATGAGAAATCAAAGTTTGATAAGAACCATAAGATAATTGATGATACAAAAATTACAGTTCCAGCTCTTTTTATAAACGACATTCCCTTGTTAAACATATCTCTTAGAACAGATTCAGCTCTTGGTGCATGATATGGAGGAAGTTCCATTACAAAAGGAGCAGGCTTAGATGCTAATGCCTTAAATTTCTTTAATATAACTCCAGAAATTATAACTGCTAAGATTCCCACAAAATACATGCTTACAGCTACTAATGATGATCCATTAAATAATGCTCCTGCTATAAGTGCGATAACTGGAAGTTTTGCAGAACATGGCATAAATGATGTAGTCATTATTGTAATTCTTCTGTCTCTATCACTTTCAATCGTTCTTGAAGCCTGAATTCCAGGAACAGAACAGCCAGTTCCAATCATCATTGGTATAAAGGATTTGCCTGATAGACCGAATTTTCTAAACAATCTATCCATTATAAACGCAACTCTTGCCATATATCCAATATCTTCTAATATTGAAAGAAGTGCAAATAATACAAGCATCTGTGGCAAAAATCCAAGTACAGCTCCAACTCCTGCTATAGCACCATCTACAAGAAGTCCAGTTACAACAGGATTTACATTTATAGAATTCATCCAAGCTGCAACAGCTGGAGATAAAGTATCTTCAAAAAATCCATTTACAGCATCAGTTGCACCAGTTCCTATTGTAGATATTGCAAGAAAATAAGTTAAAGCCATAACAGCTATAAATATCGGAATACCCAAAACCCTACTTGTTACAACTTTATCTATCTTGTCTGTTTTTGAAAGTTTGTATTCTGCTTTAGTTAGAACTTTAGAAACCAATATCTCAAGTGCATCATATCTTTCGCTTGTGGTTATCGATTCTATATTATCGTCTTGTTCTTTTTCGATTTTTTCTCTTATATCTGAAATATTTTCTTTCAAATCATTTGGAATGTCATAATTAGAAAATGCTTTAGAGTCATTTTCCAATGCCTTTATAGAATAAAATCTCAAAAGACTATTATCAACATAATCTTTTAAAAGCTCACTAGTTTCATCTATTGCATTTTCAAAAGAATCTGAATACTTAATGTATTTTGGAACATTATTATCCAAAGAATCTTTCAAAGTTTTAATAAGCTTATCGACTCCTGTTTTTTTCGTAGCAGAAATCTCAACAACTGGACATTTCAATATTTTTGAAAGCTTATCTACATCTATATGATCCCCATTTTCCTCTACAACATCCATCATATTAAGAGCTATAATTGTAGGAATGCCAAGTTCTATAAGTTGACTTGTAAGATACAAGTTTCTTGTAAAGTTTGAAGCATCCACAATATTTAATATCAAATCAGGCTTTTCCTCGACAAGATATCTTCTAGATATTACCTCTTCCATAGTATATGGAGACAAGGAATAAATACCTGGTAAATCTTCAATTAGAAAATCCTTATTGCCCTTAAGCTCTCCCTCTTTTTTGTCAACTGTAACCCCAGGCCAGTTTCCAACTCTTTGCTTGGAGCCTGTAAGTAAATTAAAGAGTGTGGTTTTACCACTATTAGGATTTCCTGCTAATGCAATTTTTATCATTTAATCCTCCATTATAATATTTTCTGCATCCTCTTTTCTAAGAGTAAGCTCATATCCTCTAAGGCTTACTTGAATAGGATCTCCAAGCGGTGCAACCTTTCTTACATAAATTGGAGTATTTTTGGTAATACCCATATCCATAAGGCGTCTAATAGTAGCACCTGTTCCTATTATTTTCTTGACTTTGGCTCTATCGCCAATATGTATGTCTTTTAATGTTCTCATATTATCTCCTTTTTAAAAGTTACTTGCCAAATACCATCAAATTATATGGCTTGATCAAGGATGTAATTGTGCATTAAATTAGAAAAGAAAATTTTATAAATTATTTCGTAAAATTCATATTCAAAATGCTATGTAACTATCATTATAATAATTTTAAACTATCCACTTTATATATTTGTAAAGTATTCTCATAAGTACTTACTATATTAATTTCTTGATGATAATGATAACCTTTATTAATTACATTATAACATCATAGCTTCGATTGTCAACGTCAATAAAACTAAACTCATGCTGATATGTGTTAATATTCTAAGTTTTGTTAGAAAATAAAATATATAATCAAAAATGATTTCGATAACCATTTGCATTTAGCAAATGTCAATTAGAAATTTTTTATATGCTTATTTTATTCTATGGATAAATTTAGACAAATAATAATCATTAATTTTGATTTTTCCAAAAATCAAACCAAAAATACAAAAATATATAAAAATCTCTTTTGAAACCAAAAGAGATTTTTAATAAATTATTTAATTTATTTGAAAATATAATTGTAATTAAATTCTAGTATTTAAACTATACTATAAATCTTTGCCATCACTTTCAAAAGCTTTCTTAAACCATTCGAAGCTTTTCTTAGGTATTCTTTTTAAGTCCCTTAAATCATGGTTTCCTCTATTTACATAGACTGCACCATAGCGTTTTTCCATATCTCCGCTTGAACTTAATATATCAATTAATCCCCAACCTAGATATCCGATGTATTCCACTCCATCTTTTTCAATAGCATCTTTCATATTTTGTATATGATCCTTATGATATTTTATTCTAAGATCATCTTCTATATGTCCATTTTTATCAAGCTCTTCTCTAAGTCCGATACCATTTTCTATTATAAATAGCGGGGTTTTTGTGTAATAGTATATATCATTTGATAAAATTCTAAGACCTAGTGGATCTATCTCCCAATTCCATTCGTTTCTTTGAAGATATTTGTTATCTATGAAATCATCACCTTTTAAAGCATCATATTCCATAAATTTATTCTTGCTATCAACAACAGCACTTCTATAATAACTAAATGCTATAAAATCACTCTTTGTGTTATTTATCTCATTTATTTCATAATCTGTTATATCAAGTTCTACATTTCTATCCTTTAAATATCTTTTGAAATAAGTTGGATAGCCTCTTCCAATATATAAATCAAGAAATAGCTTATTTAAAAACTTATCATATTGCATTGTAAGATAATTATCATAAGGACTTGATGAATTTGGATAAAACTTAGTATATGCTAACATTCCGCCTATTTTTACATCACTGTAATTTCTATTTATATAATTTGAAATTGCTGAATGTGCGTATATTACATTATGTTCTATTTGATAAAGATTGGTGTAGTCTTTTTTGACATTGCTTCCTGATATCTGAAAGGCTAAGTTGGTTGCATATAGATTATGTTCATTAAAAGTTATCCAATATTTTACCTTTTCGCTAAATAAATCCACCATCTTCTTGCCATATTCTATGAATTTCTCTGTGACAAACTTTGATGAAAATCCATCATAATCTTTGCTAAGTGAAAGTGGCATATCAAAATGATACAGACAAATCATAGGAGTGATGTCATTTTCTATAAGACAATCTATAAGATCATTATAATAGCTAACTGCCTTATCATTGATTTCACCAAACCCATTTGGATAAACTCTAGACCAAGAAATCTGAAATCTATAACAATTTACTCCAATCTTTTTCATAATTTCTATGTCTTCTTTGTATCTATGATATTCGTCAATTGCAACTTTCCAATCTGATTTATCTTTTGTTTCTTCTATGATATCGTATACTGATTTTCCCTTACCATCTATATTATAGGCTCCTTCTGTCTGCATACTTGATACAGAATTACCCCACAAAAATTTTCTATCATCCATTTTAAGCTCTTTTCTCATATTTTAATTTGATAATGTTTTCTCTAATACAATCATTTAGTAATGATTGGGCTATTTATAAAAAGATATTATATTATATTTTTTCTATTATATTTTATCTTCTTTCGTATAAATTTTAGCATATATACTCTAAAAAACAAACTTATAGCAAGTATTTTATCCTAATTGCTATAATAGAGATTTTTGGCAGTATAAATTAAAATTAGTTTTAATTAATGACTTTGATTTGCTAGATTATTTTATAATTTAAAAGGGAAAATGATTGCTATATAATACTATTATTAGGCATATGAAAAGACTGGAATAACCAGTCTTTTCATATTATTATTTTGCATTGTTTTTAATATATTCTACTATATCCTTTTTTACTATTCTATTTATTCCTGAATGCTCTATATCTGTTTCATCTGGAATTTTTCTATTTAATTCATCTTCCATAACTTCTAGGACTCTTTTTCTACAAAAGCTTCCTTGACAAAATCCCATTCCACATCTAGTTCTTCTTTTTAGTGCATCAAATGAGTTTACAGGTGTAGATCTTCTCATCGCATCTCTTAGTGTCTTTTCACTAACTTGTTCGCATCTACAAACTATTCTCTCATCATTTCCCAAAGGAAGGTCTATCTTATCTTTTATTTTGTTAAAATCTACAAGATCCTTATATTCTATTATTGGTTTTCTATAAGGATTGTAGTTAGGATCTTCTTCTAATTCAAATCCTTCTTCTACTAATAGATTTGTAACTATTTTTGCAACTTCTGGACTTGATGTTATTCCTGGTGATTGGATTCCAACTGCATTTATAAATCCATCTGTTTTTGTCTTTTCTATTATGAAATCTCCAGTAGAACTTGCAGGTCTTAGACCTGTAAATGATCTTATGAATTTATTTATCTCTATTGTTCCGTCTTTTACGGACTTTTGAGCAAGTTTATAAATTTCTGCAAGTCTTTCTGGATGTGTTCCTTTATCTATTTCTTCTTCATCTATTGCATCTGGACCTAGTAACATATTGTTGTGATATGTTCTTGTTACAAGTATTCCCTTTGACTTTTTGCTTGGTGTCTGGAATAGTACTTGTTTTACCTTAGATCCTGTTCCCTTTTGCATTAGAAGATATTCGCCGCTTCTAGGATGTATTGTAAAGTTTGTTTCTGTTATAAGTTTTGAAACATCTGCCCCTTGTAATCCGGATGCATTTACAATAAATCTTGTTTCATAGATACTGTCATCTTTACATGTTACTTTGAAATTTTCAGTCTTTTCTATATTTACTACTTCTTTTTCTAAGAGAAGATCTACTCCATTGTCTACGGCGTTTTCGCACAATGCTATTACGTATTCATAGGGACTTACAACTCCTGCTCCCTTACAATATAGAGCATACTTTACATCTTCTGATACATTTGGTTCAATTTCTCTTATTTCATCTTGCTCTAGAATTTTCATATCATCTAGGCCATTTTCTATTCCTTGATCGTAAAGCTTTTTTAATTGTTCATAATCTTCTTTATCAAATCCTAGTACCAATGAGCCGTTTTCTAAGAATCCAAAATTAAGCTCTTCATTTAATTTTTTGAATGCTTTCCTTCCAGGATAACAAATTCTTCCTCTAAGCTCATCATGGCTTTCTGCATAGCCTCCATGTATTATTGCTGAGTTAGCTTTGCTTGCTCCCATTGATACGTCATTTTCCTTATCAAGTAAGGCTATCTTTAGATTATATCTTGAAAGTCTTCTTGCTACAGATGCTCCTGTTACTCCTGCTCCTATGATTAATACGTCATACATGCTTTTTTATTATTTCCTTTCTGCTGTTGCTACTAAATCAACTCCTGTACCGCAGAGATCTTCTTTTAACACATCTCCTATATGAACTGGAGCTTTTGCTGTTACTTGGTTTATCTCTTTCATTATATTAAATATCTTGCCTTTAGGTATGTCGTTTTTTGTCTTTACTGATACTGTTGGGTATTTGCCTCCCTCAAGTCTTACTGTTGAGCATACCATTCTTCTTGGATCCTTTACTTCTTTTCTTGCATAGATGTCTCCAAGTTTGCAGTTATTTCCTGTTACACTTAATACATTTGAATCTTCATCCATTTCAACTGTTAATTGGCAGCCTAATGGGCAATTGATACATGTTAATTCACGCTTTTGCATTTAATCCTCCAATCTTATTTCTACTTTCTTGATATCTTTTCCTGCTATATCTTCTTTTTTGAGTATTATATTTTGCATTTCGCCAGGTGCAACTGTTTTTTTCTTTTTGTGTGAAATCCTTTCATCATCAAGATATACTGAGATTGATTTTCCTTTGTAAATATTATTTACCCTAAATCTTACAGTTAATAGATCTGGCATTGTATCTTCTCTTATATATTGTGGCATTGTGTAATTTATTGCATTTCCTGCAACAACTTCTATCTTTGGAGAATTTGAGTCTTTAAGTTCTCCTAATGAATATAAAGCTGCATTCTTTCCTGCTATTTCTGCTTCTTCTGATACATAATCTACAAGGTCATGTACATGCAATACATTTCCTGCAGCAAATACTCCATCTATTGATGTCATAAGTCTATCTGATACTAAGGCTCCTTTTGTCTTAGGATCGATTTGTATATTTGCTTCTCTTGATAGTTCGTTTTCTGGTATAAGTCCTACTGAAAGAAGAAGTGTATCACATTCATAGTATTTCTCAGTTCCTTCTATTACCTTCATATTTTCATCGACTTTTGCAAGATATACTCCTTCTACTCTGTCTTTTCCTACGATTTTTGATACTGTAGTGCTGAAATATAAAGGAATATCATAATCATCTAAGCATTGAACTATATTTCTTTTTAGTCCTCCTGAAAATGGCATAATCTCTGCTACGCATTTTACATCTGCGCCTTCAAGAGTCATTCTTCTTGCCATTATTAATCCGATATCTCCACTTCCAAGTATTACTACTTTCTTTCCCGGCATATATCCTTCAAGGTTTATAAGTCTTTGTGCTGTTCCTGCTGAGAATACTCCAGCTGGTCTTGTTCCTGGGGTGTTAAGTGCTCCTCTTGGTCTTTCTCTACATCCCATTGTAAGAACTACTGCTTTAGGATTTATTGTAAAGATTCCATGTTCTTTATTCATAAGAGTTACTGTTTTATCTTCTGTTAAATCCATTACCATTGTATTTAACATATAGTCTATTTTTCTTTTATGAACTTCATCTATAAATCTTTGTGCATACTCTGGACCTGTAAGCTCTTCTTTAAATCTATGAAGTCCAAATCCATTATGTATGCATTGGTTTAATATTCCACCTAGTACATTGTCACGTTCTACTATAAGAATGTTTCTTTCTCCACTATCATAAGCTGCTACTGCTGCGGCAAGTCCTGCAGGACCTCCTCCAATTATTACTATATTGTAGTTATACATTGCTTCCTCCTATTTGCTCTTACCTTCCAATAGATATGAATTGTTGTTGTTCTTTGTGATTTCTTCTGGCTTCTTTCCTAATTCTCTTGATAAAATTTCTATGAGTCTTGGTGTACAGAAACCTCCTTGGCATCTTCCTGCTGTTGCTCTTGTTCTTCTCTTGATTCCATCTATTGTTGTTGCTCCTAGAGGTCTATGAATTGCATCTACTATTTCTGCCTCTGTAACTTTTTCACATCTACAAATTATTTGTCCATATCTTGGGTCTTTTTCGATTAGTTTTTGATGTTCTTCTTTTGATAATTCACTTGTCTTTATTATAGGATCTCTATGATCTATGAAATCTTTCTTATCTTCTAGATTTAGCTTATCATTTACCAAATCTGCCACATAAACTCCTATTGCTGGAGCTGATGACAATCCTGGTGATTCTATTCCTACTGCATCAAAGAATCCATCTGTAACTTCTTCTAATATGAAATCATCATTTTCTTCATGGGCTCTAAGTCCTGAGAAAGAAGTTATTACTGATCTTAAAGGAATATCTTTCATAGAAAGTGCACTTTCTTTTGCTAAATATTCTAGTTGTTCTGGTGTTGTCTTTGTGTCTTTCTTATCATCTATGAAATTAGATGTTGGTCCAATTAATGTATTTCCATCAATTGTTGGTGCTACGAGAACTCCCTTTCCTCTTTCTGTTGGTACATTAAATATTACATGATTTACAAATCCAAAAGTTTCTTTATCAAGTAACATGTACTCTCCTCTTCTTGCAGTAATCTTGATTTTCTCATCACTTACCATATTATGTAAATCATCTGCATAAACTCCTGCTGCATTTACTATAGACTTTGTTTCATAGTCGTTATCTTTTGTATGAACTACCCAATGGTCATCTTTCTTATCAAATCCTGTAACTTCTTGATAGAATTTGAATTCTACTCCATTGATATTTGCCATTTCTGCAAAAGCTATATTCATAAGGAAAGGATCTACAATTCCTGCTTCTTTGCAATATAATCCAGCATATACATCATCTACTAAATTAGGATCTAATTCTTTTAATTCATCATGATAGATGATTTTCATTCCTTTAACGCCGTTTTCTATACCTTGATCATATAATTTTTGTAATTTATCAAGGTCTTCTTCTTTGCTACAAATTACAAGTGTTCCTATCTTTTTGTAAGGAAATCCAATTTTCTTTGACAATTCTTCTGACATTTGATTTCCTGCTACGTTCATTTTTGCTTTCATTGATCCAGGCTTTGCATCGTATCCACCATGCATTATAGCTGAATTTGCTTTACTTGTGCCTGTACAAACATCTTCGTTTTTTTCTAAAACTAAGAACTTTCCATCTTTTTTTGATAGATTATACGCTATACTACTTCCGGTTACTCCAGATCCAATTATTATACTATCGTACATATTTTCCCCCTTATTTGTAAGCAAAAAGAGCCCGTTATTTCTAAAAGGCTCTTTACTCTTTCCTATATTTAATTAAAATACTAATCCGTAAACCAATACTGCTATTAATCCGCCAATAATTGGTCCAACTACTGGAATCCAACCATAAGACCAGTTAGGTGTTGTCTTATGTTTAAATGGTAGAACTGCATAAGCAATTCTAGGTCCAAGATCTCTTGCAGGATTTATTGCATATCCTGTAAGTCCTCCAAAACTCATTCCTATACTAACAATTATCCCGTAAACAAAGATTTTGTCAACCCCACTTGTGCCTGCTGTTTCAATTTGTGATAAACCAAATATTGTAAAGCAAAGTACAAATGTTCCTACAATCTCGCTTAATAAGTTTCTTCCTGTGTTTGGAATTGAAGGTGCTGTACATAATGTTCCTCTACATAATTCTGCATCTTCTTCTTGATCATAATGGTCTTTAAATAAAGCAAATGTCAAGCAAGCTCCAAGGAATGCTCCCAATACTTGAGCGATTATATATACTGGAACTGTATTCCAAGCTACATCACCTTTTGCGGCAAGTGCTATAGTTAGTGCTGGGTTAAAGCTTGCTCCTGTCATCTTTCCAAATATGAAAGCAGGAATCATAACTGCAAGTCCCCAAGCGATAGTTATTTGAACTGATCCACCGCCATGCATTCCAGATTTTTTTAAATTAACGTTTGCAACTACTGAGTTTCCTAAAAGTAAAAGTAGAAATGTACCTACTAACTCTCCAACAAATATATCACGCATTTTTTTACCTCACAATTATTCTTCGTAATGTTTTGCCCAACCAAATGATCTATCGATTGCTCTTTGCCAATTTCTATCTTTCTTATCTCTTTCTTCAATAGAAATCTCTGGTTTAAATTCTCTATCAATTGACCAGTTTTGTTTAATTTCGTCTAAATCTTTCCATAAGCCTACTGCAAGACCTGCAAGGTATGAAGCTCCAAGAGCTGTTGTTTCAAGAGTCTTAGGTCTTTGTACTGTTGTTTGAATCATATCAGCTTGGAATTGCATCAAGAAATTATTTGCACTTGCTCCACCGTCTACTTTAAGTGTTTTTAGCTTTGTTCCAGCTTCTTCTTCCATTGATGTAAGAACATCATTTGATAAATAAGCTAGAGATTCAAGAGTTGCTCTTACTAAATGATATTTTGTAGTTCCTCTTGTTATACCAACTATAGCTCCTCTTGCGTAAGGATCCCAATATGGAGCACCAAGTCCTGTAAATGCAGGTACTACATAACAACCATCTGTATCTTTAACTCTTGTAGCCATATATTCTGTATCTATTGCACTATCAACTATTCTAAGTTGATCTCTTAGCCATTGAATAGCACTTCCTGCTACAAATATAGATCCTTCAAGGGCATAAGTTACTTTGCCTTCTTCAAGTCCCCATCCTATTGTTGTAACAAGTCCTTTATCTGAAAATACTGGTTTATCTCCTATATTCATAAGTAAGAATGCTCCAGTACCATATGTGTTTTTGGCATCTCCTTCATTAAAGCAAGCTTGTCCAAACAATGCACATTGTTGGTCTCCTGCAGCCCCTGCTATTGGAATTTCTCCACCAAAGAAGTTTTTATTTGTTACGCCATATTTATATGATGAAGGTTTTACTTCTGGTAACATAGCTTTTGGAATATTTAATATTTCGAGGATTTCATCATCCCAGCAAAGATCATTTATATTAAAAAGCATTGTTCTTGAAGCATTTGAATAATCTGTTACATGGACTTTTCCACCAGATAACTTCCAGATTAGCCAAGTATCTACTGTACCAAATAATAACTCGCCTTTTTCTGCTCTTTCTTGAGCACCCTCTACATTATCAAGAATCCATCTTATTTTTGTTGCAGAAAAATATGGGTCTATTACAAGTCCAGTCTTTTTTTGGATCATTTCTTTATAGCCATCTTCTACAAGCTTATCTGCCATTTCAGCAGTTCTTCTACATTGCCAAACGATTGCATTATAAATTGGTTCGCCGGTTTTCTTATCCCATACAATTGTAGTTTCTCTTTGATTTGTAATACCAATTGCTGCAATGTCATCAGCTGTTCCATTAACTTTTGCTAAAGCTTCAGTACAAACTCCAAGCTGTGTTGACCAAATCTCTGTTGCATCATGTTCAACCCAACCAGGATGTGGGAAATATTGTGTAAATTCTTTTTGAGCTACTGATTGAATCTCGCCTTTTTTGTTAAAGATTATACATCTGTTACTTGTAGTGCCGGCATCAAGTGCCATAATATACTTTTTCATAAATCCTCCTTACATATTCCGCACTTCATAATTACTTGATGATATAGCAAACGCATTAGAGTTTAAAGCATTTATAACATCCTCTTTGTCCTTTATCAGTCCTCCAGCTACAATAGGAATAGCAGTTCTTCTGCTTAGATCTTTTATTATCTTTGGCATAACCCCTGGTAATACTTCTATAAGGTCTGCATTTGCTGATTTCAATGAATTTTTCATCGATTCTAAAGATAAAGAATCCAATATGAAAAATCTTAGTACAGTAAAAAGTCCCAATTGCTTAGCTTTTATAGCGTCTTTAACTCTTGTAGTTATTATTCCATCAGCACTTGTTTGATTGATTATAAACTCGCTAGCAAGATTTCCAGGTCTAAGACCTTCTATCAAATCTTCATGAACTATTACATATTTGCCATGATCCTTGAGCTTTTCAACTATGTAGGAAATATTATTTATATTCCCATAAAGAACAAATACAACCTTGATATCATTTTCCAGGCATTTCCTAAGATCCTTATTATCCTTAATTGCCATTATTACTGGATTAGTTTCTATCTCAGTGATTATTTCTTTTTTGTTCATTTTCCCTCCAATTGCCGATTTCAATAAAAAAACGAGCACAAAACACATGTTTACCCGCTCGCTGACTCTCTCGCTATACTTTTTTGAAATCCTTATCCTTGAATTAATAATATCATAGTTTTTTCAATAAAGCAAATGTTTTTTATAGATTTTTATATTTTTATGTTTGTTATTTTTTTATCAATTGATAAGCTAGATATTTACTTGTTTTTATATAGATTCTATCATTATTCTAATTAGATTCCTTTTCAAATTCTTTTAATAAGACCTAATTTTAATAATTAATATTTCAGACCTTTTTAATTCTAGATTATTAAATTTTATAACAAAAAAAGCCCAAGAAATCTTGGGCCAGAACGTAGACAAACCCAGCTTTTTGCTGGGTTTGTTTCTACTATCTAATCTA
>JAUMZM010000038.1 GCA_030528125.1 Tissierellia bacterium | reverse complement strand
ATTTTTTCATTTCCTCGCCTTTTTTATTTTAGGACTTTTGCAACAGCCCCTTTTATTTATTAGTTATTATTTAATTCAGCTAATAGGTAATCAGGATCCATTCCATGAACCATACAAGCTTCTGCTATTGTTTCGTTTAGTGATGCAGGACATGCGATACATCCCATTCCGAATCTTAAAAGTGTATCTATACTTTGTGGCTTCATTCTAATTAAATCGCCAATAAGTGTATCTTTATCTATTTCAATTTTGTCTTTTTTCTTATCTTCAATTGCCATGATAATTCCTCCTAACCTTCAGAAAATATTATACCAATATACTAGGCTTTTTACAAATATTTGTGATCTATTAGTAAGACTAGAATATTATTTCAAAATCCTATATAATCTAATCTAGGAGGTATTTATGGATTTAGAATACAATAAGAAAAACACTTGGAATATTCTAAGTGATAATGAAAAAGACGAACTTGAAAAACTTTCCAAAGAATACATTAACTTTTTAAATGTTGGAAAGACAGAAAGACTTGCTAATGAGGAGATTATAAGACAAGCCGAGGAAAAAGGTTTTATCTCAATTGATGAGGCTATCAAAGGCGAAATAAAGCCTGGAGATAAGATTTATGCAAATAATAAGAATAAGGGTTGTGCTTTATTTGTAATGGGAAAAGCTCCTATTAGCGAAGGATTAAATATTGTGGGAAGTCATATCGATTCTCCAAGACTTGATCTTAAACCAAATCCAATGTATGAAGATGGAGAAATGGCTTATTTTAAGACTCATTATTATGGTGGGGTTAAGAAATATCAATGGACTAATCTTCCTTTAGCTTTATGTGGAGTAGCTTTTGATAAAGATGGAAATAAGATTAATATAAATATTGGAAATAAAGAAGACGAACCAGTATTTTTCATAACTGAATTATTAGTTCATTTGTCAAAAGACTTAAATAGCAAGAATGCAAAAGATGTAATCGAAGCTGAACAACTTAATATCGTAATTGGATCTAAACCTATCGATGAAGAAAAGGAAAATCCAATCAAAAAATATATCTTAGAACTTATAAATGAAAAATACGGTTTAGCTGAAGAAGACTTCTTGATGGCAGAAATAGAAGCTGTTCCTGCACAAAATGCTAGAGAAGTTGGTTTTGATAGATCATTAATAGCATCTCATGGTCATGATGATAGAGTATGCTCATTTGCTTCTTTAAAGGCAATATTAGGCGTAGAAAATCCTAATAAGACTACTGTATCTTTATTTGTTGACAAAGAGGAGATTGGTTCTGTTGGAAATACTGGAATGACAAGCAATTTCTTTGAGGATGCTCTAATGGATATTATAAATGCCAATGGCAATTTCAATTATGTAGAATATAAGCATGCACTAGCTAATTCTAAGGTTCTATCTGCAGATGTAACAGCAGCTTATGATTCTACATTTAAGGATGCCTATGAGCTAACTAACTCTGCAACTATAAACCATGGTGTAGGAGTATCCAAGTACACAGGAAGTGGCGGAAAAGGTGGTTCTAATGATGCTAATGCAGAATTTTTGGCAGAGGTTAGAAGTGCTTTCGATAAAGACGGTGTAAATTGGCAAGTAGCTGAACTTGGAAAGACAGACCAAGGTGGCGGTGGAACAATCGCTTATATTTTGGCAAAATATGGAATGCAAGTTCTTGACTGTGGAACTGCAATGTTATCAATGCATGCACCAGTTGAATTGGTTAGCAAAGCTGATTTTTACGAGACTTATAGAGCTTACAAAGCATTTTTCAAAAATATTTAAAAACAGTTGACAAAAGTATTTGTCTCTTGTATAATATTTGTTTACTTGACATTTGACATAATTTAGTGTATAATTGTAGCAGTAAATTATGGAAGGATGATGGGATGAACAAAGAGACAATGGAGAATATTAAGTCACAGGTTGCAGACAATATCGGTAGAAAGGTAATACTTAAAGCCGATAAGGGCAGAAAGAGGATAGTAACTAGTACGGGTGTGATTATTGACGCTTTCCCAAGTGTTTTTACCGTTAAGATCAACAATGATTTTGATGTTGAAAGAACTGTATCTTACAGTTATTCAGATATTCTCACATCAACTGTAAAACTTCAAATTTGCTAAAATTTGTAAAATCGACCTTAAGGTCGATTTTTTTTGGAGAAAACTATGAAAATAAAATCTTTTGCAAAAATAAATCTTACTTTGGATTCTCTTTATAAAAGAAATGATGGTTATCACGAAATTGATAGTATAATGACAAAGATCGATTTATTTGATACTATCACATTAGAGAAAAATTCAACTAATACTTTAAATCTATCTACAAATTATGATGATTTACCAACAGATAAGTCAAATCTTGTCTATAAGACTTATAATATCTTAAAAGAATATAGCAATGGGGATTTTGGAGTAGATATATATCTTGATAAGAAGATTCCTATGGCAGCAGGACTTGCTGGTGGAAGTAGTAATGCAGCTTACACAATGATTGGTCTAAATAAGCTTTATAATCTAGGTTTATCTAAAGAGAAACTTATGGAGCTTGCAATCTCTATTGGAGCTGATGTGCCGTTTTTCTTTTGTGAAAAATCGGCAAGAGCAAGGGGAATTGGAGAAAAGTTAGAGGAATTTGATAACAATCTTAACATGCACATTCTTCTTTTAAATGATGGAAGCAAGGTATCATCTAAATTTGTCTATGATAGATTGAAAGACTATGGACATATTGATAATGCAAAAATTATAGAATATTTAGAAAATGGCGACAAAAAAGCTATACATCATTTCGAAAATGTAATGGAAAATGTGGTTTATGAGAATTTTAAGAATTTAAAAGATCTTAGAGATTCTCTTTTAGAAAATGGAGCCACAAAAGCCTTATTAAGTGGAAGTGGTGCAAGTATTTTTGCAATATTTGATTCAAAGGATAAATTAGATAATGCAAAAAAGCTCTATGATTTGCCATTGGTTTGTGAGGTTAGTATATGACAAATATTGCAGTTTTTGATTCAGGCCTTGGCGGAGTTGCAACTGTAAAAAACATAATTGACAAAAGAAATAATTATTATTTTGTAGGAGATATAAAAAGAGTCCCTTATGGAGATAGACAAAAGGACGAGATAATAAAATATAGCAAGGAAATTGTTGATTATCTTAATGGTTTTGATATAGATTATTTCATTGTAGCTTGTAATACGATTTGTGTAAGTGCTATAGACTATCTTAGAGAAAATTATGATTACAAGTTTGTATCAATCGTAGATTGTGGACTAGAATCTATCAAAAAGACAGATGGTGATGTAGCAGTCCTTTCTACAAAAAGAACTTATGATAGCCATTTTTATAAAAATAATGTAAAAGATAGAAATGTCTATGAGATCTCATCTCCAGGACTTGTTCCTATTATAGAAGATGGACTTAGAGATAGGGATTCATTAAATAAATATTTAAAAGAATATTTAAAGATTGCAAATGAAAAGCAAATTCCTAATATTTTGTTGGGATGTACACATTTTCCTTTGGTAAAAGACTTTATAATGGAAAATCTAGACTACAATGCAAATATAATTGATCCTTCAGATTATCTAAAGGAAAACATACCTTCTACAAGTGACATTGAAAGACACAAAATACTTCTTACAGATATTATGGAAAATACGCAGAAAATGGTCGATAGGATTTTCGGAAAGCCTACTAAAATAAACAAAATAGATTTGAAATAATGCAAATTAATTTCACTATTAAAAATTTTTTATATATTGTATAATTATAAAAGAAACATATTTTAGGAAGGCTTGAGATGTCAAATTACGGAATCAGAGAATATAAAAGACAAGAGAAGAAAAGAAAGAAAAAATTAATCAAAAAGAGAATATTTCAATCTTTGGTGGCTGTTTTCTTGATAGTTTCATTTGTGGGCTTTGATAGGGTTTCAGAAGATGAAAACCTAATCACTGAAAATGAAGACAACAGACTTGCGCTTGCAGGAGAGGTTGAAAAATCAAAAGAAAATGATTTGAAAGATAATGGATATGTGACACCTGCAACAGATAGAGGATTTGAAGATGTAGAAATTCCATCTAATTTAAAAATTGAAAATGATGAATATTCCGATAAGCTTTTATCCTATGTGAAAAGTTATGACAAACTTGATGCTTATTCTAAACCTGATGAAAATTCAAAATCATACATAAAAGTAGAAAAGGGAGAGTATTTAAAATATTACGGCACACAAGATAATTACTCAAAAGTAAAAATCGACAATAAATTTTACTATGTAAAAAGTTTTGGTCTAGGCCAAATAGAAGATAAGAACTCTTTTAAGGTAGTAAATGGCGTTTTATTTGTAGATGATACTTATTACCTACCAGAAGATTTTGATGAGAAATTAGACTACACAGCTTCTCAAGCTGCAACTGCTATGATCCAAGATATGCAAAGAGATGGACTTAGCTTGAGTATTGCAAGTGATAAGAGAAGTTATGAACTAGAACAAAAGCTTAACGAAAGCTCACAAGTAGATAGTGATCTTCCAGGACATAGCGAGCATCAGACGGGCGAAGCTTTTGACTTTTATACAAGTAATGACAAATACAGCGATAAATTCAAAGATACTGACGAGTACAAATGGCTTAAGAACAATGCTTATAAGTATGGTTTTATAGAAAGATATCCAGAAAATAAAACCAATATCACAAATCACAAGGCAATGTGCTGGCATTTTAGATTTGTGGGAGTTGAAAATGCCATAGAAATTTATCAAAATGATCTTTCTTTGGAAGAGTATTTAAAGATAAAATAAAAACTAAAATTAACTAAAGCTCTCGTTGTGAGAGCTTTTTTTCTTGCCAATATGTTTTATACAGGCTATAATGTATTAGATAAAAAGATTGAGAGGTATATTAATGGGTCAAACAGCTTTTATGTTAATGATTATGGCAGTTCTTTCTAAGATCTTCGGATTTGTAAGAGAGATGGTAATGGGCTATTATTATGGAACTGGAGATATTGTTAGTATTTACTTGGTTGCAAATACGATACCTGTTATAGCAATTAATTTTATCGCAAATGGTATAGCAGCAGGATTTATTCCAATATACAACAAAGCAAAAAAGGAAAAGGGAATCGAAGCTGCAGAAGATTTTACATCAAATCTTTTGAATATAACATTTGTATTTGGATCGATAATAATTGCAATAGGAATGATTTTTGCAAAACCTCTATGTATGATCTTATCGCCTGATTTAATCGATAGACCAGAGCTTCTTAGTATGGCTGTGGTTTTCACTAGAATAATGATGTTTGCAGTATATGCTTACTTGTATTCATCGGTATTTAGGGGATATTTGAATTTAAAGGGGAGTTTTTTCGTGCCAGTATCCACTGGGATAATTATGAATATAATAATAATTGTATTTATAGTATTAAGTGGAATAAGAGAAAATGCCTATCTATTGGCAGTAGGTGCTTTGCTTGGAAATACATTACAATACATATATTTTCCAAAGGCTTCGAAAAAATACGGATATAAATATAAATTTAAAATTAACAAAAACGACTACTATCTAAAACAAATGCTAAAAATAGCAATTCCTATTATCTTATCAGTTGCAGCAGCAGAACTTGCTCTTCTTGTAGATAATGCGATGGCTAGTAGCTTTTTTGGGAATGATAAGATTTCTGTATTAAACTATTCCAAGAAATTACTTGGAATAATCTATGGTGTAATAACAGTTTCTGTTACTACTTCAATCTATCCTACAATAAGCTCTCTTGCAAATGCAGGTAAAATAGACAAGATGAAAAGAAAGATTAATTCTTCTCTTGTATCTATGCTTGCCCTTGTAATTCCAGCAGTTGTGGGAATTATGGTTCTTTCAAAACCTGTTATAAGTCTTGTATATGAGCGTGGAGCATTTGATAATGATTCGGTTATAATAACTTCAGCAGTTATGTTCTCCTATGCTCCTTATATATTATTTACATCAATATCAGATGTTTTGGATAGAGCATTTTATGCAGTTGAAGATTCCAAGACACCTGTAAAGATCGTTGTAATTCAACAGATTATAAATATAATCTTGAATTTGATTTTAACTAGAATAATTGGACTTACAGGAATAGCTTATGCTACATCTATAGCTTGCTTTATAGGTTCTACATTGATGTTTATATCATTTAGAAAGAAATTTGGAAGATCTAATCTAAAGAGACTTTCGATATCAGTTCTTAAGATTTTGGCTATATCTTTGGTTATGGGATTTACAGCAAGATTCTTATATGGACATTTATCACAAAGTCTATCAGGCTCAATAGCTCTTATAATTACAATATTAGTAGCTATCCTTGTGTATGGAATTTTGATTTTATTTGCAAGAATTCCAGAAGTAATGAGAGCTGTAAATAAGATCTATCATAAGATTAAAAATAAAAAGAAACAAAAATAAAATTTAATTAAATTAGTCATTAGAGAGCACTAAGCTCTCTATTTTATTTGTGATATAATTATGATAAGTCTTAAAATATAATATCTTAAAGGAGATAATATGCCAAAATACTTAGTAGGAGATACAAATGATACTTGGGATTTCTACCAAGCTTATAAAGCTTGCAATCCAGGAGATACTATTGAACTTAAAGAAGGATTTTATCTTTATCTAGATAATGGTTATTTTAGTGTAGATAAAGATATAACGATAGAAGGTCATATCAACATAGAAGATAATACTAATTATTATACAAGTAAAATAATAGGAAGACTTGATATTACAAATGGAGTAAATGTAAATATCAATAATTTATGGCTTGAAATAAATAATAGAAATTCAAATATAATAAATTTAAATCAAAATTCAACTCTTTCTTTATATACAGTTGTAATAGATAGACCAGATAGCGTCAAAATTTCATCAAATGATGACAAATATCCAGAGATTTATGTAAAAGAAAACTCCAATCTCATCATGAATTATGTTTATACATTTGATAAGAAAGACTTATATTCTGAAATCTATATTACAGATTTAACTTTAGATATTAATAACTCAAATTTAAATAGCAAACTATACCTAGAATCTTCAAAAGTAAAGATAAATAACTCTAGCATAAAAAAATACTATTCAAACGCTCTTAGTATCGGAAGAACAGATCTAGAAATTCAAAATTCTACCATCGAAGGAGGAAATGTCAGCAAAAATTACCCATGTATTTTTGCGGAAAAATCTAGTATTAATTCAACCAAAAACACCATAATCCAACAAAATTATTCAGGAGCATTTTATTTAGTAGGAAATTCTTATCTAAATTCGTATGAAGATATTATATCTTTTCAATAGATCTATTAGAAAGTAGAGCCTATTTGTCAAATATTGCCATTAAAGAAGTTATATCTATCTATAATAAATCATATATGATCGTAAAAGATATGGACATATATGGAGAAAATCCTGATAAAGTTGATGTATATCTAGATGGATATTCTACTTTTAGAGCAAAATCCCTAAATCTCAATAGAATAGTTAATCCAAATATAAGAATTAATGATAATTCACTTTTGTTAGTAGATAATATTAGTCTTAATTATTCATCAAATTATGAAGATACAGAAAAAATCAATATCGATGTTTCTGATGATAGCAATTATATTATTAATTCATTAAATGAAGTGGAGTACACAGAAAGTCATAAAGATGATAAAAAAGATACAAAAGAAGATTTAGCAGAAGATCCATACAATGAACTTAACAAATTAGTTGGATTAAATTCAGTCAAAAATGAAATCAACAAGATGATTAGATTGGTAGAATTCAATGAAAAGAGAATCTCACAGGGACTAAGTCCTGAAGAAAACTCACTTCATAGTGTATTTATGGGAAATCCCGGAACAGGAAAGACTACAGTTGCAAGAATACTTGGAAATCTCTTATACCAAAAATCAATCATAAAAGAAAACAAATTTATAGAAGTTTCAAGATCTGATCTTGTAGCAGGATATACAGGACAAACTGCAATCAAAACAAGAAAAGTCCTAAAATCTGCACTAGGAGGAGTATTATTTATAGATGAAGCCTATAGTCTTACACAGGGAGCTGGAGATTTTGGGAGTGAAGCTATAGACGAAATCTTAAAATTCATGGAAGATCACAGAGATAATATAGTAATAATCTTTGCAGGATATGACAAGGAAATGCAAGAATTCTTATCATCAAATTCAGGGCTTAGATCTAGAGTTCCCAATGAATTTGATTTTGAAGATTATTCGATAGATGAATTGGTTAAGATAGGATTAATGAGCCTTGATAAATTTGGATATAGCGTAAATAGAGATTTATATTATGAAGTTGTGTATAACAATTATCATAAGACAAATGATAATAGCAATGGAAGATGGATTAGAAATCTAAACGAAAGACTTATAGGAGCAATGAGTCAAAGAATTTCTAAGCATAATATAGAAGATATTAACACAATTACAGATGAAGATTTGGAAATGATTAAGGAGTAAAAATGACAGATAAAAACGAAGAATACGTAAAACCTCCTACAAATGATAAATACGTAAAACCACCCAAAAGAGATGAATATGTCACACCACCTAATAATAGAAATGTCGAATATCATGAAAATAATCATCAAAATTCAAAAGAAAATAATTACGAGAAAGTAGAAGATAATAATTATGAAGAAAAAGATTATGTAGATCCTTATGATAATCCATCGTATTTTCAAACACCAAAAGTTGGATTTAAGTTCTATATAAATTCATATTTGATATTTTGGATTATATTTGTAATAGCAGATAGGAATCTTCTCTCTTATAGTGAGCCTTCTGGAATCGTAAAGACAATATTATTATTGGGTTATGGACTTTTATCCAATTACACATATTCCTGGTATGCCGATTATAAAAGATATGTGGGCGGAAGATTTGCTTGGTTTTTCAGACCTTATGGATGTGTAAAAATAGCTAGTGCATCTAGTTTATCTATGGATTATCACACAGGAGATGCTAAGATGGATTGGGCTGGCAATACTAAGGTAAAATACAAAAGGGATCTTTCGAAAACATTTTTGACATTTATAATAATATTTTTTGTAACAGAACTTCTTAAATTTTATGTAGCTCTAGTAATAGCTTTTATAACTTTATTTACACACAAAAGAACAATTAGAAAGTATAACAGAGCTGTTGATATGAATACTAATTATTAAATTCAAATAAAATAAGGTGCATTGCACCTTATTTTAATATTTCATTTTTCATAAATACAGAAACAATCTCTGAGAAATTCGTGATGTTTTTGATATGGCAGAAGTTTTGTCCATAGATTAACTTTGCATTTTTGACATCTTCATCTTTTCCTGTAAATACTCCAAGTATTGATATTCCTTTTTCTTTTAGATTTCTGATTTCTTTTGCACTATCATCTACTGCGATTTTATCTTTGTATGGTTTTTGGTTGCCCTTTTTTACATTTATATCGATTTTTTCATCATTGGGCTTACCATCGGATAGGATAATTACTATATCCTTGTAATCTTTCTTATCCATTTCAATTAATTTATTTATTGTCTTAAATACAAGTCCATCTCTATTTGAACCGGATGCGAAAAAGTTAAATATATTCTCGTTATTATCTTTATCCTTGTAATCTCTAAGCTTTGTAAAAATTGTATGGTCTTTTAAAGTCTGATAGCCAAATATTCTTATTGGTATATTTGCATTATCCATGCTCTTTGCGATTATATAAGCTTGATTTGCAACTATATGTTGTCTTTTTATCTGACTTGCCGAGCTATCTAGTAATAGATTTACTCGAAATTTATTATTATAGTCATTTTCTTTTTTGTAAAATATCTTATCGTAGTTTAGATATTCTGCTTTCCATATTAGTGATGAGTCCAAGAGTCCATAATTTTTGTTGTTAAAATCTTCATCCATGTTCTTTTGCATTGAATTTTTGATTGATTGCTGGAGCTTTTTTATTGATCTATTGGTTATTGCAAGATTATCGTTTGTGTATTTTAGATTCTTTTCTTTTTGTTTATCTCTCATTTTCTCATAGAATCTCGCATTTGGATTATCTCTATAGACTCCTTTTGTGAAATAGAGAAATTTGTTTTTGTGGATTCCAATAGAGACATCTTTTTCTAAGTTTTTTGTAAAATTTGATCTAACATAGCTTTTCCCATACAAATCGGAAAGATATGAGTTGTAGTCTTTGATATTATCGTCTTCTTTTTCAAAGAATAAGATATTCTTATTGTTTTGCTTTTCTTTTTTCTCAAAGTAAATATTAGATGTAAATTCTGCAGATCCTATCCCAAATTGCTCTAATACTAGATTGTCATTAAATTCCACATCTCTTTTAAAATCCATTTCTTTATTTTCTTTTAGCATTTTATCAAGCATACTCTTGTCGTTCTTGCTTTTTTCAAATCTAAAATATTTTTCATAGACTTTATTTAGATGATCTATTACATTTACTGTTTCTAGGCTTTTGATTCTAAATAATTCATTGTAGAAATCAACTAGGTAATGACTTTCTTTTGGGACTAAATTAAAGTCTTTTTCATAATAGATATTTTCTATTTGTTCATAGATATTATTTGGAATTATTTGTTTGTAATGCTTTATCTTATCTTTTGCATAATTTATTCTAAGATTTTTAATTGTAAGAGATTTTTCTTTTATGATTTTGTAGCTTAGATCTTCAAACACTAGATATGTTAAGTTTTTCAAATCATCATAGTATGGGTTTTCTCCGCTTAGATATTTTAAGAAAGATACTATTATCTTTATGTTAAAGTTTTTGATAATTATTCCATAAATTATATTTTTGTAGTAATTATCGTAGTAATTTATGGGTGTAAATGAATAATCTTTTGCAAAATCCCAAATTATATTATAGGCTCTAAGCTTTTTATCTTTATTCATCAAATACACTCTCTTTTATATTTTCTGGAATCTTTGTTTTTACTGTATCTGTGACAATTTCTTTTTCAAAATCATCAAATGTCTTATTTATCATTGAAAGTTTTATGGCTTTGTATGGACTAAGTCCGATTTGCATCATCTCTATTGCTCCAATTAGTCCTCTTAAATCGACTGATTTTGTAGAGATCTCTCCATTTTCACTTTTTAGTTGTAGACTATCGAATAAATCAGTAAAGGTATCTAGATATTTTTCTTTTATTGTTGGATATTTTTCTTTGATTAGTTTTTTGAGATTTGATTTTGTGATATTTGGCATATCTATTACCATAAATCTTGAAGCAAGGGCTTCGTTGATTTCTCTAGTTCCGACATAGCCATAATTCATTGTCGCTATAAATCTCGTGTTTTTATTAAGCTTAATCTTATCATATCCTGGAATATCTATTATTCTTCTATGATCAAGTGTTGCATGAAGGACTGCTATTGCGTCGTTTTTGGCCATATTTATCTCATCTAATATTCCAAACCCTCCATTTATTGCACATTTATAGATTGGTCCTTCTCTAAATTCAACTTTTCCATCTTTAAATGTATCACTTCCTATTAGGCTATTGTAATCTGTGTGGACATGAAATGATATATTCCAGCTTGGTCTTTGGAAAAGATAGCTTAGGTTATTTGCAAGGACGTTTTTGCCTGTTGCTTTTGCTCCTGTAAGAAGGAGGTTTTCTCCTGCAAGAATTGCTGTTATTGCCTCTTCCCATACTTCTTTTCCATAGTAATGAAATTCTGGCTTTTCTATTCTATCACTTTCTTCTATTGGATTGTTCTTTCTAAATTCTTCTATTTTATTTATTAAATTTTCATCTATATCTTGGCTTTTTAAAAATTCTATCATACTAACTCCTATTCTACTAATAAGCTTTATCATTATACTTGATAAGTAATTATATTACAGTATTGTTAATAGTAAAGCTTTTTTATAGCTTTTTGTTAAATTAAGGAGGCGTGAGTGAAACCGGTACAAGTATTTAAAGAGAATTTAGAGTATCTTTTGCCTGCTTTTGGAAAGTATAAGAAGAATGCTTATAGTTCGATAATAGCAACAATAATAGAGACTATTCTTGAACTGCTTATTCCTTTTTTTATGGCAAAGATTGTAGATGATGCAATAGCTAATAAAGATATAAAGCTTACCATTATATATGGAATTATTATGATAGTTGCATCATTATTTTGCATGCTAGCAGGTACAACTGCTACAAGAAATGCATCAATTTCATCAACAGGTTATGGATACAATCTTAGAAACATAGAATATAGAAAAATCCAGACTTTTGCGTTTAAGGATATCGAAGATTTATCTGCATCTTCACTTATAACGAGGATGACAACTGATATTCAAACATTGATAATGGCTGTATTTATGACGATAAGATTTCTTATCAAAGCACCTGTTATGCTACTAGTTGCGTTGTTTTTGACATTAAGAATTAATGCGAAGCTTTCTTTGATATTTTTAGTTGTATTGCCAATTGTAGTATTTGGTGCTTATTATATTGCCAAAGAAGCAATACCTAGATTTGCAATATTTAGAAAGCAATTTGATAGAATCAACCAAACGGTTGAAGAAAACCTTGAGAATATAAGAGTTGTAAAGTCATTTGTAAGAGGAGATTTCGAAAAGAAAAAATTTGCCAAAGAATCTCATGGAATGTTTGAGATTGCAGATAATACTTTTGGAATGATTTCTAAGGCATTTCCATTAGCAAATGTGATAATGTCTGTAACAATTGTTCTTATATTGTTATTTGGTGGAAGATTTATAGTTGCTGGAGAAATGAAAGTAGGAGAGCTTACATCATTTATAACTTATGCTACACAAATACTTGTAAGCTTAACTATAATGAGCATGGTTCTTATTCAAATAATGAGCTCAACAGCATCAATATTAAGAATATCAGAAGTTCTAAAGCGTGAACCTGCAATGAAAGAAACAGAGGAGGAAGACACACCAAAAGTTGAAGATGGAAGCATAGATTTTGAAAATGTATTTTTCAAATACGAAAAAGACAGCAAAAACTACGCCCTATCAGGAGTTAACCTTCATATAAAATCTGGAGAGCGAATAGGAATTTTAGGAGAGACAGGCTCTTCGAAATCAACACTTGTCCAACTTATCCCAAGGCTCTATGATGTATCAGAAGGAGTTATAAAGGTATCAGGAAGAGACGTTAGAGACTACAAGATAAAGGATCTAAGAGATGAAGTTTCGATAGTCTTACAGAAAAATACCCTATTTTCTGGAACAATAAAAGAAAATCTAAAATGGGGAAATTTAGATGCTACAGATGAACAAATACAAGAAGCTGTAAGAATATCTTGTGCAGATGAATTCCTATCCGAAAGAGATGGAGGAATTGAATCAACTCTAGGACAGGGAGGAAGTGGAGTATCTGGAGGACAAAAACAAAGACTTTGCATAGCAAGATCATTACTCAAAAATCCAAAGATACTAATACTAGATAACTCAACTTCTGCAGTAGATACAACAACAGATAGTAAAATCAAAAAGGCTCTTAAAGAATTTTCTAAGGATATGACAACAATAACCATCTCTCAAAGAATCAATTCAGTAAAAGATTCTGATAGAATAATAATAATGAAAGATGGAAGAGTTGATGATATAGGAACACATGAATATCTTATGGAAAACAATAAGGCTTACAACGAAACATATAAAGCACAACAGATGGGAGTAGAAGATGGAGAAGAATAAGACTATAAAATCAGAAAACATCTGGCCAACAATCAAAAAAATCTTCCGAGATGTGCTAGATTATAAAGTGCTATTGATAGTTACACTATTATGTGTAGTTATATCGACATTTACACAAATCCAAGCAGTTGCGATGGTTCAACCTATAATAGATGATTATATACTGCAAAGTGATCTACAAGGCTTAACATCTGCTATAATAAAACTTTCATTAATATATCTTATATCATTTCTAACATCATTAATTTATGTAAGAGTGATGGTAAGAATATCAGAGCATGTAACAGAAGATTTAAGAAATAGATTATTTAAGAAAATCCAGAAATTGCCAGTATCATATTTCGATAAAACAAATCATGGAGAGATAATGAGTAGATTTACAAATGATGTGGATCTTGTAGATCAAGCTCTAGGTAACTCCCTTACAAATATGTTCCAATCAATAATGCTATTTATTGGAATAGTTGTAATGATGATATACATGAATTTCAAATTATTCCTTGTAACATTTGCATTTCTTATCGGAATGATGATATTTACAAAATTTATAATAGGAAGATCTGCAAGATATTATGGCACACAACAAAAAAGACTTGGAAATCTTAATGGATTTATAGAAGAAATGCTCCAAGGCCAAAAAGTAGTAAAAGTATTTAACTATGAAGATAAAGCCGTAGAAAGATATGAAAACAACAACAACGATCTTAGAAAAGCAGGAAAAAAGGCCACAGTAAACGCAGGATTATTAATGCCAGTTCTTAATAATCTATCAAATATCGACTATGCCGCAACCTGTATAGTAGGAGCAATAATGGCAATCTATGGGAATTTGAGTATAGGAACACTTGCAGTATTTTTGACATATTGTAGACAGATACAAAGACCTATTGGAATGGTTGCCCAACAGTCAAATGTAATCTTACAAGCAGTAGCAGGAGCAAAGAGAGTCTATGAAGTTATAGAAATGGAAGATGAAGACGACTTAGGAAATGTAGAACTTGTAAGATGTAGAGTAGATGAAGATTCAAATATTACAGAATGTAGAGAGCATACTGGAAGATGGGCGTGGAAAAAGAAAGAAAATGGCAATGTAGAATATAAGCCATTATGCGGAAATATCGAATTTAAAAACGTAAATTTCTCATATGATGGAAAAGATATGATACTAAAAGATATCTCTTTTCATGCTAAAGAAGGCCAAAAGATAGCTTTTGTAGGATCAACAGGAGCTGGAAAGACGACCATAACAAATTTAATAACAAGATTTTATGATATAGATAGCGGAGAAATTCTAATAGATGGAATAAATATCTATGATATCAAGAAATCCTCACTTAGATCAGCATTTGGAATGGTACTTCAAGATACATCAGTATTTACAGAGACAATTAAAGATAATATAAGATATGGAAGACTTGATGCGACAGATGAAGAAATAGAAGTTGCAAGTAAGATTGCAAATGCAAAATCATTTATAGATAGACTTCCAGAAGGATTTGATACAATAATAAAAGCTGGAGAATCCTCACTATCAGAAGGACAATTACAGCTGGTATCAATAGCAAGAGCTGCAGTAGCAGAACCAGCAATGCTCATATTAGATGAGGCAACAAGCTCAATAGATTCAAAGACAGAATTACTTGTAACAGATGCAATGGATAATCTAATGATGGGAAGAACAACACTTGTAATAGCACATAGATTATCTACAATAAGAAACTCTGATGTAATAATGGTAATGGATAATGGAAGAATCATAGAAAGAGGAAACCACGACGGACTTATAAGTAAGGGCGGAAGATATTACGAATTATACACAGGTAAAATTGAACTTGATTAAAAAGATGCTTGGGCCTCTTTTATTAATGGAATTTTTGATAAAAATAAAGATATAGAAAATATTTGTAATATTTTAACTATCCTGGTTATAAACGATTAACTTAATTATAAAGAAAACAAGTCTTATAAATTATATTTTCGAATTTTCTAAAAATAGTTTGGATTACATCTTTTTCAGGGATAGTTATTAAGTAAGTAATTTTAAATGCAAATATTAGGACAATGAAAGGAAGCATACATGGCGTACAAATACGGACATGAAGTAAAAAGATATCCCAGATTTTTTTAAAGGCGAAGGTTTCATTAAATTTAATGGAAAATACGAAGTTATTGTAGAAACAGGAGATTATCAAAATGACTATGAAATGTTATAGTATTATCTTCCAGATGTAGTAAATCTTTATAAGAAGAAATCCGGAAGAACAGGCGATGGTCAAAAGATGATAGTAAGAGCTGGCGGAGTTATGGATAATATCGGACATACAAAAATGTGCCATGACTTTGATGGAGGCCCAGCATCTATGATGAGCATGCCATATCTTAGAGTAAAGAAAAATGGAAAGAGATTTACCGATGAAACTGTTCCAATGGAATATATGAATTGCTTCTTGCTTTCAAAAGAAGATATGGGAGAATACATGCAAATTTTTGATAGTGATTACATAGAAAAGGGCAAAGGCAAAATCGGATGATCACCTGCTTAGCTTTATGAACTCAAAAAATTCATAAAAGAAGATGTAGAAGATAGGACAGGAGAAATAGAAGATCTTATCGATAGACAAAAGGCAGATACATTTGAAGAACTTACCGAAAAACTAAAAATCATAGATGTAGATGCATTTGTAGAAACATTTAATAATTACAATAAGATGACAAAAGAAGGCAAAGATAGAGAATTTGGAGTTCCAGCTGATCAAATGATATCTATAGAAAAAGCTCCATTTTATGGTATTCATAGACATCTAAAACTTACCTTGACATGCTCAGGAGTAAATATCGACGAACATCACAGATGCTCAGATGAAAACGACAAACCTATAGAAGAACTTTATGCTGTAGGAAATGTTGTAGGAAATATGTATGGAGCAATAGATTATCCATTGAGATTTGTTGGAATAAATCTTGATAATAACTATATATCAGCATATACTACAGTAAATTATGTAGCAGATCTTAAAGAAAAAGATCAATAATTTAAATAATTAAAAAGAAGTGATTTCCCGTCTTTTCTTGCAAATATTTATTATGATTTTGTATTTCACATAAAAAGTGATACTCATAGAATATATTCTAAGGTATCACTTTTTAATTATAGTAAAAATAGATAAGGAAGCTAAGCCAAATTAATTAAATTTGTTAAAACCAAGCTATTAATTTACAATAAATTTTAAAAATTATTAATTTATTAGCATTAAGGATGTCTTTCACCCTTTGAATTTTTAATTATAAGTACAGAACATGTGGCATTATTTGAAACTTTACTTGATACAGAACCAAGCAATGTTCTTGAAAATGCTCCAAGTCCCCTAGATGACATTACTATCAAGTCTATATCGTTTTCTTTTTCAAAATTTAGAATCTCTTTTGCAGGATTTCCTATAAGATATGTTGTGTTTATTGATTTTGCATTGCAATCTTCTATTTTGTTTTTGCTTTCTGAAAGAAGACTTAGGCATTCATCAACATTATATTCTGTAAGCAAAGTAGTGTAATAATTATTATAAGCACGATTTGAAGAAAGCCTTTCTTCTGATATTACATTTAAAATATAAACATCATTTCCGCTTAGTATATTATAGTCCTTAATCTTTGCCAAAGCTAAGTGAGAATCCTTAGAGCCATCAACACAGATAAGTATTTTCATATAATCACCTCTTTAATTACTATCTACCCAAAAAATCGACTTTATAATCTTTATAAAAATTGACTATAATTGTTATGAAATTTTTAAGAATCTATTTTACAAAATTTTTACATAGTTAAGTATTACTATAAGATTGTAAAAGGGATAGAAATATCCATTTATAAAAAGGAATAGAAATATTCAAAGTAAAGAAAGGAAATAATTATGAAACTTAAAAAGACACTTTTAACATTAACAATGGCACTTTCAGTTGTAGCACTTGCATCATGTGGAACAAAATCAGATACAACAAGCAATGAAAATTCAATGGCTCCAACAACATCAACTGAGTCAAGTGAAAACACAACAACTACAACAACAGATAGCAATGACAAATCTGACAACATGAAAGATAGCAACACAGACACAACAACTACAGATAGCAATGAAGCATCAACAACAACAGATAATGCTTCATCAAACAAATAATTTGTTTTAAACATTTCAGTTAAACAAAAATCACGAGATGGCCTTTAGGGTCATCTTTTTTTGAAATCAAATTAATTATATTAAAAAAGGTGATGTTGCAGAATATATGATTCTACTCTGCGCATCACTTTTTTTA
>JAUMZM010000037.1 GCA_030528125.1 Tissierellia bacterium | reverse complement strand
ATTAAAAAGCAGGTAGGTTTTGTATTTTCTACCTGCTTTGTCTACAGTCTGAGGCATCACTATAGTGATGCCTTATTGCTATCCATATCCACAGAATCTAAGAATAAATCTCTCTTTGCTTCTGTATTTATTATAACTATTCTCTTTTTTAATTTTAAATCATCTAATTTGCTAAGTATCTTGGGCCTTTCTTCTTTATTGTAATTTGCAAGCCATCTTATATACTTTACATTTATCTTATCTGTACGATCTAGACTTGGATCTTTGTTGTCAGAATTTTTCTCAGTCAAATTCTTCTTTACAGAGCGAGAAATATTTGCACCCGTTGGAAAATCCAAGAATATTATAGTATCTGATGCATCAAGCCTTAGATCCAATGTATTATTGTAATTACCATCAAATATAAAAGAATCATTGTTATCTATTATATCTTTTTGAATCTTTTCAAATTCTTCCTGACTTATATGCTCATCTTCATTCTTCCGCCAGATCTTATTTAGATGATAAACCTTTATACCAAGTTTATCCGATAATTTATTGGCAAGTGTCGTTTTGCCCGATCCACCTGATCCAATGATAGATATTTTTTGCATAAATTCCTCCGAATCCGATTATACTATCTGAGGATTTTTTGTCAATAAGCTTGTTATAAAGCTATATCAATATTGTATTTAGTTGTATTTGGATAATAATCTTCTATTTTGAAATCATCAATTGTAAAATCATAGAAATTATCTATATCAGGATTTATTACAAGCTTAGGATTTGATTTATCAGAAATGTCATTTTCTATGATCTTTTTAACTATTGGAATATGTTTTTTGTAAATGTGAGCATTTTGTATAAAATGAACAAATCTTCCAGGCTTATATCCTGTAACCTGACAAATCATTCTAAGTAGGACATAATATTGGAATGCATTTATATTACCAGGACTTGCAGCAGCCAAGAAATCGCCAGACCTTTGAATTAAAGTAAGATTAAGATAATCTTTAGTTACAGTCCACATTGTAAGGAAAGCACATGGTATAAGTGTCATATCACTTAGATCATCTACGTCATATAGACTCAATATAAGACGTCTATTTAACGGATTTTCTTTAAGTTCACTTATAAGTCTATCAATCTGATTAGTCTCTTTTTTTGTTTCAGGAGATATGAATTTCTTATTAATCTGATAGCCATAAGCTTTACCTAATGTTCCGTTCTCATCTTTCCAGCTATCCCAGTATTTTACATTGTATTTATCTCTAAATAAATTTACATCATTACTTCTATCTTTATAGATCCAAAGAATCTCTTTTATAGCTGATTTCCAAGCTATCTTTCTAAGGGATATTAATGGAACTTCACCCCTATTATAAGTTATAACCTCTTGTGGAAGATACTTAGTATAAGCACTTTCTCCATTCTCCCATTTGGGTCTAACTTTAGAAGATACATCTTCTTCATCATAGCCATTTTCCAATATGTCTTTTGCCATATTTATGTATAAGTCGTCAACTCGCATAATTTCCTCCTTATTTAAAGTTTAAATTAAAAGAGAAAATAGTCAAATTTTTCTAGAAAAAAAGCTTTTAGAAATCAAATTCTAAAAGCTTATAATTTATATTATTATTTCTTGATTTTCTTAACAATCCATAGAAGTATTACAGCTCCTATAATTCCTAAGAAGATTTGCCATATTGTTCCGCCTTCGCTTGAAAATCCGATTGCTCTTGCAATTGCTCCTCCGATAACTCCTCCGATAAGTCCTACTATTATATTTGCAAAGGCTCCCATTTGTGCGTCAGTATTCATTATTTTGCTGGCAATCCATCCACATAGAGCGCCTACTATTAAACTTCCTATCATAATTACCTCCTATAAATTTGTAATTGTTATAGGTATTATACCCAGTAGTTTTAAAATATAACAGTATTTATTATTTTTTCTTTTTTTATAAATTTTTTAAAATAGTTTTTATAATTCTTTAATTTTATGAATTAATTTATTTACATATTCTTCTTTCGTTGCCCAAGATGTGCAAAATCTTGAAAGATAGTACTCTCCTTCTTTCTCATATTCAAAACTAAAGTCTTCTAGAAGCTTATCTACCATTTCTTTTGTAAGATAGAAAAATTGCTGATTGGTATAGGAATCTATGCATTTTATGTTCTTATCTTCAAAGGCTTTTCTTATACTTAGTGCGTATTCGTTAGCTTTTTTGGCAATTTCTGTGTAGAGGTCATCTTTTAGAAGTGTATAGAATTGCACTCCAAGAAATCTTCCTTTTGCAAGCATTGCACCATTTTGCTTTATATGATATCTAAAGTCTTCTTTCAATAGATCATTTCTTATTAAAAGGGCCTCACCCATCATAGCTCCGCATTTTGTTCCACCTATATAAAATAGATCAGATAATTCGTATAGGTCTTTCATGCTTACGTCGTTTTTGATACTCTCTAGTGCATAAGAAAGTCTTGCTCCATCTACAAATAAATATATTCCATAATCATCACATAGCTTTCTTAAATCCATAAGCTCCTTTTTGCTATAGATTGTTCCAATTTCTGTTGGTTGTGAAATATATATCATCTTTGGCTTAGCTTTGTGTTCTTTTCTAGGATCATTTTTCCTATTTTCTAATAGATCTCTTGCCTTTTCTATGTCGATCTTGCCATCTATTGCATCGACTGTTAGTATCTTATGTCCTGTTGATTCAACAGCTGCTGTTTCATTTACTTCAATATGTCCGCTAGTTGCAGAAATAACTGCTTCATGTGGTCTAAGTGCTGATTTTATAGCTATTAGGTTGGTCTGAGTTCCTCCAGATATTAGATGAACATCTGCATTTGGAGAAGTCTTTTCTCTTATAATCTTTGCAGCTTCTTTGGTATAGAAATCATCTCCATATCCATGGTATTGTATCATGTTGCTTTTTTCCATTTCTTTTAATATCAATGGATGGCAACCTTCTTGATAATCTGAATCGAAAAATATCATTATTTCCTCCATTTCTTTACTATATTATCAGATAAATCAATCTAATAAGTCAAATAAAAATATTTTCTAATTAAAATTTAATATGCCAATAATTTATATTAGTGTATTAGATGTCTTGACAAGTGTTATGTACTGTTATATAGTGTTATATGTAAAAGGGAATATATGAAAATAATTATCGATAATAAAAGCATGATTCCAATCTATGAACAAATTGAAAACCAAATAAAAGAACAGATTATAAATGGCACTTTAAAAAGTGGTGAGAAATTAACATCTATTAGAGCTTTAGCTAAGGATTTGGGAATTTCCATTATGACTGTCAAAAAATCCTACGATGCATTAGAATCATCCGGATTTGTCAAATCTGTTCAAGGCAAGGGTTCATATATTATGGGAAAAAACAAGAGTTTTTTGAAAGAAGAAAAGCAAAAAGAAATCGAAAACTATATATCAAAGATCGTAGATATCTCTAACGAATACGATATCAGCAAAAAAGAGATACTAGAGACTTTTGAGTATATATTTGAAAAGTAATTTGGAGAATACAATGAAAAGATTTGAAGTAAAAAATATAAATAAGTCATACGAGAATTTTACTTTAAAAGATCTATCCTTTGACCTAGAAGAAGGATATATAACAGGTTTTATAGGGCCAAATGGCTCTGGAAAGACAACTACCATAAAATCCATTCTTAACTTTATAAAAACAGATTCTGGTAAGATTCTTTTTAATGGAAATAGCATAGATGATATTTCATATCTTAAAAACATCGGCATTGTAACTGACTCATCATTTCTTCCTAAGGATATAAAGATTGGTGATATAAATAAAATGATGTCTATTGGATATGATAATTGGGATGAGAAGATGTTTTTTGATTTATTAGATAAATACAAAATAAATGAGTCTTTAAAAGTAGAAGAATTATCTCGTGGTATGAGTACAAAGCTTATGATGAGTGTCGCTCTATCTCATAAGCCTAATACATTAATTCTAGATGAGCCAACTAGTGGACTTGATCCTTCTGCAAGAGAAGAATTTAGAGATACAATCCAAGATTTCATGGAAAAAGATGAAAAGAATACAGTCTTATTTTCAACTCATATAACAACTGATCTTGAAAAAATCGCAGATTTTATTTTATTTATAATAAATGGAAAGAAGGTCTTTTATGGAAGCAAAGATGACTTATTAGACGAATTTAGAATAATTAAGGGAAATGATGAGAGCTTTTCTGCTATAGAAAAACAAAAACTCATAGGACTAAGAAAACATCAAACAAGAAGTGAAGCATTGATAAGAAGAATAGATCTAGATAAAATCAAAGATGATTTTGTAATAGAAAATCCTTCCATAGATGAAATTATTTCTTTCTTTAATAGAGGTTAGTGCAATGAATGATATCAAAAAAGTTATTAAAATCGATAATATGGCAATAAAACCATATTTTAGCAAAAAAAATTTATTAATCTATCTAGTATAATCGCAGTAATTCCATCAATTGCTATGAAAGGCTCACAGACGGCATTGTTCCTGACATTTTTCTTAGCGATGTTGTATCAGACATATCCATTCTTGGTATCAGAATCAAATGGACTTGATAGAATTTATAGGATGATTGGAATGCCAAGTAAGAAAGTAGTAAAGGGAAGATACATCTGGGCTATAATCATTTCGTTAATGTTTATCATTATTGGAAGTATAATTTCTTATATAATCTCAATTTTGTTAAAAGAAGATACAGATATTAAAGAAATAGCTCTATTAGCAATAACATATTTTTTGATTAATATTTTGATAGCTTGTTTCCAATATCCTGTATTGTTCAAGTGGGAATATAAGAAAGCAAGACAATATTCAATCTTTCCAGCATTTATGATATTTTTATTAATAGCTCTACTTGGAAAATTCATAGGAATAGATAGGATCAAAGAATTCTTGACGTTTTTGTCAAATAATATGACACTAAGCATAATAATTACAATTCTTATTATCTTAGTAATTATTATTATATCAATTAAAGTTTCTGAAAAATTTTACAAGGAAAAGGAAATTTAGCTACTTATAATTATTTGGATACAATTAAAAATAAAATCAAGTTTATAAAGTAAATCAATAATGGACCTATATAGTTAGCCATAACTAACTATATAGGTCCTTTCTTTTGCTCAGTTAATTTTCTAAATGTTCTTATTATAAGTTTTTTTCGTATAGATAGTCCTTATCATGTATTGAGTCGGTAAAGACATCTATTAATTTATAGCCCATTTTTTCATAAAGGCCTTTGTGCTGAGTTATGATATGGATTTGATCTAGATTGCTCTTATCTTCAGCATAAGCTATGAAATCCTTAGAATATCCCCTACCTCTAAAGTCCGGATCTACCCAAACCATTGCGATAAATCTATCGTATTGGGGAAGTTTTATATAATCTTGGTTAACCAAAGTGAAAAATCCCATTATTTTGCCATCTTCTACAGCATAAAAAACTTTGCCGTCTTTTCCAAGCTTCTGTTTTATCTTATTATCAAAGATAATTTTATAAAGATGTTCTCCAGCCTTCCATTCTACAGTTTTAAGATATTTTAAAAGATCTTCTCTTTCTTTGTCTTTATTTTTAAATTCATAAATTTTCATATTATCACCAGATACTTTATACCCAAAAAGATTTATTATAAAAATTACGTATAATATTTTTGAAATTAAAAACTGACCTATAGCTTATAGGCCAGTTTGTTTAAATTTCTCTTTATTTATTAGTATTTTATTAAAAACTTCTTCTTTTTGGCAATGCCTTTACAACTGCTGTTGTTATTATTACTGATAGTATTGCCTCTGGTATTCCAGATGTGATGGATATTCCAAGTATTGCTTTTCTTGCTGTATCTACTGGAAGATTTAAAGTTGTCATATATTTTTCTGCATATATTAGATATATAGAACCTAGTACAAGTATTGTATTTGTCATAGATCCTATAAAGGCTCCAATTGCTACTGGGAAATTTTCTTCTACTGATTTTTTAGTATAGATTATCATACCTACTGAAAAGACCATAAATACTACAAGTAAAATTGTATTTACTACATCTAATTTGCCTAAATCTTTTATAAGTGTAAATATGAGAAATCCCAATATAATTATCCAAAAAATATAGGATAGATTCTTTAACTTTTTGTGTTCTAATTTCTTAAAACCATTATAAGCATAATAAGAAGTTATACCTATCAAAACTCTTGGTAAGACTGATACTACTGGATTAAAAAATACAAATGATACTGGTGTCGGATTTTTTAAAATCGCATTTAAAAGCGAACTTATTCCAAAGATTAGTCCAACTACTGCCCCTACTACTGGTCCTTCTACAATTGATGCAATTATTACAGGAATATGCATTGTAGTTGCGTTAATTACTCCCAATGGTATAAATCCTAATGGAGTCATTCCAAGTACTATTGTGATTGCTCCAAGAATTGCAGATACTACCATTTTTCTGTTTCTCTGATGTGTTTTATTAATATTCATTTTTACCTCCTGATACACTCCTTATAGGTAGCGTTCATTATTTGTTAATATTATAACATATTTTTTATTTTTTGTCATTAAATGCAATAAATCCCTCATAAGATTTTGAATAATATATTGCATTTGCAATTGATCTTGATATAGCTTTTGCAGCAAGCATTCCAACTAATGATACATCTGCTTCTACATATCCTGTTGCAGCTGTAAATATTGTATCTCCATCAAACATAGTATGAACTGGTCTTATACTCCTTGCAAATCCATCATGTGCCATTTGCGATACCTTATTGCAATTAGCCTTTGTAAACTTTGCATTAGTACATACAAGTGCTATTGTAGTATTTCTACCTTTGAATGCATTGTAGTCCTTTTGTTTACCAAGATAGATTTCTTGTGTATCAAGAAATTTCTTTTTGTTTCTATCATATACTCCTGCAATTTGTGTATTTCTCTCATCATCGTATATATCTCCAAATGCATTTAAAGCAGTCATTGCAGATACTACAAGATCATTGACCTTTATGGATGCTTGACCAAGTCCTGATTTCATAGAATAATCATTTCCTAGAATCTTTCCAACACTTGCTCCAGTCCCTGCACCAACTAATCCATTGCTCTTATCATTTGTTGTAGCACTTTGACAAGCTTTATATCCCATATCAAAATCAGGCCTTATAAAAGGAGATCCAATAGCAAGATCAAATATAACAGCTCCTGTAACTATTGGGACTTTGCATACACCTACATCCATTCCTATATTCTCTTCTTCTAGATATTTCATAATTCCAGCTGATGCATTGATTCCATAAGCTGAACCTCCAGATAAGAATATAGAATGAACCTTATCTACGAGATTTTCAGGTTTCAATAAATCAGTCTCACGTGTTCCAGGAGCTCCTCCCCTTACATCAACTCCAGCAGTTGCCCCGTCTTTAAAAATTGCAACACTTACTCCTGTTGGAGAATCCATATTTTCAAAATGTCCAAGACTTACCCCAGATACATCTGTTAAATATCCATCATAAAATTTTTCTTTTTCCATAATAGACCTCCTTAATATTTAGATAATAATCTATACTAATCCCTTGATTATTAGTCATTATACCATGGAAAACATTTATGACATATAAACTTTTAAAGAGCTTAAAGCTCTTTTATAGTTTATAATGTTTTGATTATAAGCTAAATAATAAATAATTATTTTCTAGCTTAGTTTTACTTTTATATAAAGTTTTTTCTTTCTTACTCAAGGGGAGGGAATTAGGGGAGTTTCGATTCATGACCTAACCCGATGAGTGCATAGCACGAATCGCTGGTAAGTCAGATGTCGACTTGTTTCAAATCTTTGATTTGTCAAAAGTCGACTCTATAATAATTTGATTAGATAACCACTTGCGACTTCACATCCGATAATACTTAATTATAAATAGTAGTCTTTATTGCTTGGATTTATTTAGTTATAAACTTTATATTTCTAATAAAAGGAGGAGGAACTAAGGGATTTTCGATTATCCCTCACATTCCTCCCCCCCTCCTTTAAATTCCCCTCTTTTCTTCACCCTGCAAACGACCATTCCATGGAGGTTGAAATATGTAAAGAAACTTCGTTTCTTTTAGTTGTTTATTTTTTATAGTATATAGCGTATTTCTAAAGCATTAATATAGTTTAGCTTTAAACAAATAATTCTATTAGGCAATATAAAACCACTAAAATGCGGCTTTCGGAAAAAATTGTTTTAAGTTCAAATCGAAAAAATTTCATAAAAATTTGCACTGTTTGAGCAAAGCGAGTTTGCAAATTTGGGATTTTGAGATTTAGAACTTTTCAATTTTTGTAGAGCTTTAGCATTTTTGTGGTTTTTTATGACTTAATTAAAAATCTACTTTTTTTACTGATTGTATGAGTCGTATTTCTAAAGTAATTAAAAACTTGACTTTAATTATATATTTATTATCTGCTAACCTTCCATCAATTTCTTTCAGAAATTGGGATAGGTCATAAAAAAAACTCGCCCGAAGGCGAGATGTAAACAAAATAAGAAGCAAATCCACTAAGGACTTGCTTCGTGGAGGAGATTCATCTATTTGCCAGACTCTCATCTGACATTATTAGTATAGAAAATCTGTTTGTAGAAATTATGTTACGCTTATTTTATGATATTCATAATTTCATCTTCTGTAAGTTCTTTGTATTCTCCTTCTTCTAAATGTGGATCAAGACTTAAATTTCCTATCCTTACTCTTTTAAGTTCTATTACTTCATTATCTAATTTTTCAAACATTCTTTTTACTTGGTGGAATTTGCCTTCTGTTATATAGACATAACAGCTTTTATCGTCTATCTTTTCTATTTTTGAAGGCTTTGTCACAAAGTCTTTAGAAAGCTCTATTCCCTGTTCAAATTTTTCTTTGTAATCATCTTTTATAGGATCTTTTAGTTTAACATAGTATTTCTTTTCTATATCTTTATTGGGCGAGATTATATCATGGATTAACTTTCCATTAGTTGAAAGGATTAGAAGTCCTGTTGAGTCTTTATCAAGTCTTCCTGCTATATTAAAATTAAATTTCTGATAGAATGGATCAAGTAAATCTATAACTGTCTCTTCTTTGTCTTTTGTAGATGAAATCACTCCTTTTGGCTTATTCATCATTATATAAAGGTCTTTGAAATATTCTACAACTTCTCCCATATAGATTATTTCATCTTTTAGAGGATCTATCTTTTTGGATGAGTCCTTTTCTATTTCTCCATTTATTATAAGTTCGCCTTTTTTGGCATTTCTTTTTATGTTTTTTCTTGTATCTATCTTTACAGATGATATCATCTTATCTACTCTCATATTTTACCTTTCAAACACGTTTTCTACCGCTTGGGATAAGTCGTTCCAATTTCTCTTAAATTCTTCTAATGACTTTCTTCCAAGTGGTGTTATATAGTAATATTTTCTTTTAGGTCCTATACTGCTTTTCTTATATGAGCCTAATATATAGCCTTTTTTTACAAGTCTTTGTAGTATTGGATATATTGTGCCTTCTCCTATTGTATAGAATCCATAAAACTTCAGCTCTTCTACTATTTTATATCCGTAGGTTTCTTCTCTTCTTATTATTTCAAGGACTATGGAATCAATTACGCCCTTTGACATCTGAGTATCTATCATATTATCACCATCTATATTGTATTAAAAGGTAGAGATTTTTCAAATTATTTTTAGAATCTTTTGCAAAAGTACTTCATAGGACACATTTTGCAAATGTCTGTGTCTTTTGTTTTCTCGTAAATATTGCCTTTAACTATATTTTCTGCGATTTCTTTTGTTTCTATGTCATTTATATTAACATCTACAAATTGATCTTCATCTATATAATATAGCTTTAGTTTGTCATTTGTGATTTGATTTTCTTCTAGTAATTTGTGATAGAAGTTAAGCTGATTTTGATAGCTTTTGATATGTTCTTTATTTATCTTTCCTGTTTTTATGTCAATTATGGTATTATCTTTTAGGATTATATCTATATTTCCCATTAGTATATATTCGTTGTAGTCCTTTTTTACTGTGGTTTCACTTGACTTTACATTCTTATATATTTCTTTTTTTATATAATTATTTATGGCTTCTTTTACTCTTATATCTTCTATTTCATTTAGTATGTCTAAGTCTATTTTTCCATAATTTTTGTATAGATTATTTATATATTCAACTAATCTGTGGACTTTTGTTCCATAATCTAGGCTTTTGCTTTTTATGGTATCGAATTTAAGCTTTCGCATAAATTTATATCTTAATGGGCATTTTTCGTATAATTCGATATCTGCGGTATATGATATTTTGTTTTTTAATAAATTTATCTTTTCTCTTTTTAAAATATTTGAATCTATACTTGGATATCTATAGGCTTTTTCTACTATATTTCTTAGGTTGTATTTATATGAATTATCAAATATTAATAGATAGTCCTTTGCTCTTGAAAATGCTGTGTAGTATTTTCTATACATATCCATCTTTTCTATATTACATTTTTCATTATAGATATTACCTTTGTCGTATTTTTTGAAATAATCATAGATTTCAATTCTTGTCTTTGGGCTAAACTCTCCATCATTTGTTATAAAGCATATACTAAATTCAAGGCCTTTTGCTTGATGAATTGTAAGAAAATTTACGGAGTTTTTGGGTGGGATATCTATAAGTGAGTATTCTTCTATTAGATTGTTTTTAAATATATAAAATATAAATCCATAGAGGAAATCTCTTGATAGATAGATTGATTTTTCTCTATCTATTACTTTGATGTCATTTACATCGGCGTATTCTTTTATCAGATTTAAAAATATGGATATATTATTTTGTGCTCTTATGTCTTTTAGATTGGTAAGCTTTCTTTTAAGTATATCTTCAAATTCTTTAAAATAAAATAATTTATAATTTATTTCATTTAGATAGATCTTTTCGTTATTATCAAGCCTTTGTTTTGTGTTTTTTAGAAAATAATTTAAGTCTTTGTCGCTATTTAGCCTACTATCTTCCCATACATTGTATAGATAGCTTTTGAATTTTTCTTTGTCTTTTGATTCTTTATCTATTGGATAATTCATGGCAAGTTTTGGTTTTAGTGAGAATATCTTAAGATATGCATACATCAATGCTCTTATCTCTTCTCTTTCAAAAAATGCATTGCCCTTTTTGTTAAATACCGGTATTCCGTTTTTCTCAAGTTCTTTTTGTAAGTTTTTGGCAAATCTTGTTTTAAGTGATGGAAAGAGAAATGCTATTTGATTTAAGTTTATGACTTTGTGAAGTTCTCTTATGTATTTTACAAGATTATCGGTATTTTTGCTTTCTATAAGACTTATGGCTTCATTATTATCTAATTTATTTGATTTTATATTTTTATCGTAGCGATAGCCTTCCCGCAAGTTCTCTTCTAAATTTATCCACTTATCGCAAAAGTCTATTATATTTTGATTTGACCTGTAATTTATATCTAGTAGATATTTATTGGCTGATTTGTTTCTTTTTTCTTTCGTTATCTTATCAAAGTGAATGAAATTATAAGGATCTGCTGATCTAAATCTATAAAGTGACTGGTCATCATCTCCTACAACCAATATATTGGAATTGTTATCTTTTAGAAGTTTAAACAAAATCTCTTGTTGAATATAATTTGTATCTTGATATTCATCTATTATTACAAAGTCTATATCATTTGATATAATATCTCTTTTGTAGTCATCTTGTAGCATTTCATAGAATCTTTTAAGAACTGTTGTGTAATTTATAAGATTATTATCTTTTAATAATCTCTTATGCGCTCTATAAAGATTTGCAAGAATCTTCATCTCATCTCTTGTCTTTAAGTCAAAATTAGAACTTGGATTATCTAGACTTTCTAAATCAATTAGATTATTGTCAATCTCTTCTGAATTTCTCATAACTTTCTTTGAGAAATTATAATATGGGCTAAAGCCTTCGATATTCTTAAAATATTCGGCGTTTTTTTCGATAAGATAGCCTTCTATCTTTTCATCTATTAATTTATAGTCATTTCTATCATCTAGAAGATAGAAATATCTTTCTGTAAGCTTAAGACAAAGAGAATGAAATGTTCCAACTAAAATATCGGATGTGTCGATTTCTATGGATTCTTTTTCAAATTCATCATACAATCTTTCTTCTAGCTCCTTGCTTGATTTTGATGTAAAAGATGATATGAATAATTTCTTCGGATCATGACCTTTTTTGATTAGATTTGCAATCGTCTTTACTATGGTATATGTTTTCCCACATCCTGGCCCTGCAATTACAATTGCTGGAGTCTTTAGATTTTGTATTATCTCTTCTTGTACAGTATTTAGCATAAGTCTTCCTTTCTAAGATAATATTATATCCCAAATCTTTACTTATTAAAAATACGTTTTCTTTCTTTAATATATTTTTTAAAAGAAGTATAATGCTTTAAATAAGAAAGGATAGATTATGAACATTAAAAACTACAAATTAATTGAGAAAAGACAAATAGATGACATAAAGTCAACAGTTTATTGGCTAGAACACGAAAAGACCAGAGCAAATGTATTGTATATTTCAAATAGTGATGATAACAAGACATTTGGAATAGGATTTAAGACAACACCTCATAATTCCAAAGGAATGGCTCATATAATGGAACATTCCGTTCTAAATGGTTCAAAGAAATACACCACAAAAGAGCCCTTTATGGATATGCTAAGTTCATCACTTCAGACATTTCTAAATGCAATGACTTTCCCAGATAAGACAATATTTCCTGTATCAAGTAGAAATGACAAGGACTTTAGAAATCTTATGGATGTATATCTTGATGCAGTATTTAATCCATTAGTCTATAAGAAAGAAGAGATATTCCTACAAGAAGGATGGCATTTTGAGACAAAAGATGACAATATCAATTATTCAGGCGTTGTATATAACGAGATGAAAGGTGCAATGAGCGATCCAGAAAGTCAAGCTTATGCAAAAATCACACAATATCTATACAAAGGCTCAACTTATGAGTACAACTCAGGCGGAGATCCATACGAGATAACCAAATTATCTTATGAAGAATTCCTTGATTTTCATAAGAAATTCTATCATCCATCAAATTCCTATATATTCTTATATGGAGATATGGATCTTAAAGAAATCCTAGAATATATAGATAATGATTACCTGTCAAATTATGAATACAAAAAAATAGAATCTAATACAAGCGTAAAATTAAATAATTATAAGAAAATAATAGAAGAAGAATACTCAATAGCAGATGGCGAAGATGAGAAAGATAAGGATTTTCTAAGTCTAAGCTTTATGACAGTAGATGGTTATGATATAGAAAAGATAATAGCACAATCAGTAATAGTATCTGTTCTATTTAATATGGAAACATCAAAGATAAAGCAAGAATTCTACAAAGAAAAGCTAGGCGGACAATTCTACGCAATATCAGGCTATGGAGAGAAATCTTCAATAACAATAATTGGAAAAAATTCATCTATAGATAAGATAGACGATTTTGTAAATCTAATAAATGATAATCTAGAAGAAATTGTTCAAAAAGGCATCGACAAAAATGAACTTAAAGCAGCCTTTAATAAGATTGATTTCTCATTAAGAGAAGAGCTAAATAGCTCAACTAAAGGCGTAGAATACTTTATAACAGCATTTAAAACATGGCTTTACGACAAAAACCCAATAGATTCAATGGAAATTCTAAAAGTTCTAGATAGGCTAAGATCAAAAATAAACACAGATTATTTCGAAAACTTTATAAAAGAATACTTACTAGATAATGACACAAAACTTATTATTACAATAAAAGCAAAGAGTGGACTTAATAAGAATAAAGATATCAAAGAAAAAGAAAAACTAAAACAATTACAAAATTCATTAGATAAAGATAAGCTTAAAGAAATAAAAGAAAAAGAAGAAAAATTAAATAAATACCAAAATAGCGAAAACACAGAAGAAGAAAAGAAAACTCTACCTAAGCTTGATATAAATGATATCGACACAAAAGTTGAAGTAACCAACAGAAATATAGAAAAAGACGATAACATAACATATCTATATCATAACTTGGATAGCTCAAATATAATCTATGAGACAATATTATTTGACATAGATCATATAGAAGATAGCAATCTAGCCTATGTAAGTCTACTTGATGATTTGCTTGGATCAATTGATACAAAAAATCACAAATACACAGAAATAGAAAATATAATAAATCTAAACGGTGGATTGTACTTTAAAAACAGAGCCTACTGGAATGTTAAACTAAAGACAACATTTAGCGTAAATACAAAGGCAATCGGAAAAAATCTAGAAAATATAACAGATATAACGAAAGATATACTGTTTAATAGCGATTTTAGCAATAAAGATAGAATCCTAGATCTTGTAAAAAGAATAAGAATGGACTTTGAAGATACAATGTATGATACAGGACATACCGTAACAATGCTTAGAAATAAAGCCCATTATTCACAATTACAAGCGTATAATGAACATACAATGGGAATAGAATATCTAATTTTCCTTAAAAATCTAGAAAAAGAAATAGAAAAAGACTACAACAAAATAAAAGCAAAATTAGAACAAGTCTATAGTGAAATACTAAATTCCAAAAATATAATAGTAGATATAGTTTCAAATGAAAGTGAATACGAATTTGTAAAAAAACAAACCAGAAAAATCACAGACTCAATTGAAAAGAAAGACTACAAGAAAGTAAAAAGAGATCTTTTATTAAAAGATAAGAAAGAAGCAATAATAACAAGTGCAAATGTCCAATACATCAGTAAAGGATTTAATATAAAAGAAAAAAAAGAATTTAATGCAAATGAATTTCTAATAGCATCAATCCTTAATAATCTATATCTATACAAAGAAATAAGAGCAAAAGGTGGAGCCTATGGAGCAGGAATAAAGATTGATAGATTAAATAATATCACAACCTATTCATATAGAGATCCAAATCTTAAAGAAACAATCAAAATCTATGATGAAATGGGCAAATTCCTAGATGAATTTAATATAGATAAAAGACAATTTGACGATCTAAAGATTTCAACAATAGGAATATTAAAATTCCCACAATCAGTAAGAAGCAAAGCCTTATTAGATCTAAGTATGTATATGACAGGACGAAGCTATGAGAAATTAGAAAAATACATCAAAGATATAAAAGCATCTGATACAAAAGACATCAAAGACTTTAAAGATAGCCTGGATTTTGCAATGAGTAAAAATTATCTTACAGTTTTTGGCAACAAAGACAAAATACTAGAAAACAAAGAATTGTTCGATAGCATAATAAATATCAATTAATTGTTAAATATTCGTTAAATTTAGATAAACTCGATAAAATAAATTCTAATATATGTTAGAATTTATTTAAGTGATTCCAGATTAGAACAAACTAAATACCACAATATATGTTAGAATAATAAAGAGGTGAACATATTGACAGACAAAAACGAAAAAGATCTCGAAAAAGTAAATAACAAAATAAAAAATGACAATTACGAAGGACTAAGCGATGTACTAAATGAGCTAATAGATGGATCTGTAAATATAGTAAAAGATACTCTAAGAAAATTTAACAACAATTCTCCTAGAAAGAAAAAACCCTATATTGCAATAAAAGATCCAGAAGTTGTAGCACAAAAAGCACCCACATCATCAAAGTCAACATGGCTTAGAATAGCTACAGGATGTGCGTTTTTCTTTGGAATAATATTTGTAATTGGAGGAATATCCGATTGGGAATTTGGCTTGGCTTTATTTGGTGCGATAGTTACATTAATTGGAACTAAAACATTACAAGAAGCCAAAAGAAACGACGAGCAAATCAAAAGATTTAATAGATATGTAAGTGAACTTGGAAATAACACAGTAATAACAATAAGAGATCTTGCAAGCTCTGTAAATCTATCAGAAGAAGATACAATAAGAGATATAATAAGTCTTCAAAAGAAAGGATTTTTCAAGCAATCAAGAATAGTAGAAAATGGACAACTTTTTATACTTGATATCCCAACATTTAAAGCCTACAAAGAACAGCTTAGAGGAAAAAATGTAATAAAAGATATCGAAAATAAAGAAAAAAAGCCAATAGATACCACTACCAAAGAAAAATATCAACAAATACTTGAACAAGGAGAAAATTACCTACAAGCAATAGATGATATAAAAAATAAAATCCAAAACAGAGAAGTCTTAGAAAAGGTAGTAAAAATCGAGACTACAATCTCAAATATATTTGCAACCATCAAAAAATACCCCGAAGAAGTCTATGCACTCAATAAATTCATGGACTACTTCTTACCAACAACAATCAAACTACTAAACTCATACTCTACATTTGAACAAGTCTATGAGAAAGATAGCAAAATGTATGATTCAATGAAAGAAATAGAAAAAAGCTTAGATACAATAGATGACGCCTTCAAAAAAATCCTCGTACAATTATACGAAGACAAATCAATGGATGTTCACACAGATATTGATGCACTACAAATGATATTAAAACAAGAAGGCTTAATAGATGATGGACTTGGAGGAAATAATGACTAAAATAGACCTACATCTTGACGGAGAAGAACCACAAAATAACGAATTAGACAAAGAAATAAAACTAGAAACTATTGATAATATAAATCCAAAAGAAAATATACAAAGAGTAAAATTCACAGATGAAGAGAACAAACAAATCGATGAATTCTCAGACAAAATCGACCTACACAACTCAAATATAATACTACAATACGGCTCAGGAGCCCAAAAAAAGATCACAAATTTCTCAGAAAAAACCCTAGAAGCAGTTAAGGGAAAAGACCTTGGAGAAATCGGAAATCTATTAAATAATGTAGTAGTAGAGCTTAAAAGCTTCGATGAAGATGACGAGAAAGGCTTGATGGGATTTTTCAAAAAGCAAGGCAATAAGCTTGATAGAATGAAAGTAAAATATCAATCCGCAGAAAAAAACATCCAAGAAATAGTAAAATCTCTCGAAAACCATCAAATAGTTCTTCTAAAAGATATCTCAATGCTTGATAAAATGTATGATCTAAACGAAGATTATTTCAAAGAATTATCAATGTATATAGAAGCAGGAAATAGAAAGCTCAAAAAAACCTACGAAGAAGATATTCCAAGACTTGAGATTGAAGCCAAAAAGACAAATCTTCCAGAAGATGCTCAGAAAGTAAATGATCTTTCCCAAATGGCAAATAGATTTGATAAGAAGATTCACGATCTTGATCTAACAAGAATGGTAAGTCTTCAAATGGCACCACAAATAAGAATGGTACAAGCAAGCAATGCACTAATGGCAGAGAAAATCCAGACAACACTTGCAAATACAATTCCACTTTGGAAAAATCAAATGGTACTAGCACTTGGAATAGCTCACTCAAAACAAGCAATTGATGCACAAAATGCAGTAAATGAAATGACAAATAAATTGCTCAAATCAAATGCAGATCAATTGAAGATAAATACAATAGAAACAGCTAAAGCAAGCGAAAGAGGAGTTGTTGATGTAGAGACAATAAAACATACCAATGAATCCTTGATAACAGCACTTGAAGAAGTTAGAAATATCCAAATCGAAGGAAGCAAGAAGAGACAAGAAGCTAAGAAAGAAATCAAAAATCTTGAAGATGAACTTAAAAACAAACTTATGAATTAGGAGAAAAAATGATAGAATTTAAATTTGATACACAATTACTAATAGCAGGTGAAGGACTAGACGAAGATGAAATATTTGACTATATAACAGAACATTTCGAAGGAGATAGCCTACTTGCAGTAGGAGATGAAGATTTAATCAAAATTCATTTTCACACAAATAAACCTTGGGAAATCCTAGAATATGGCCAAAGTATTGGCGATATCTACGATGTAGTTGTAGAAAATATGCAAAGACAAGCTGACGGATTGCAAGGATAGTAATTTTAATTAATAGAAAAATCAGAAAGCATTTGCTTTCTGACAGACTGTAGACAAAGCAGGTAGAAAATACAAAACCTACCTGCTTTTTAATTACA
>JAUMZM010000036.1 GCA_030528125.1 Tissierellia bacterium | reverse complement strand
ATTAAAAAGCAGGTAGGTTTTGTATTTTCTACCTGCTTTGTCTACAGTCTGACTCAGATTTCTCTGAGTTTTTTTTGTTTGAATATTTAATTATATTTCTAATATTAGTCAGTTACTTCTTCTAATTTTGATGTACAATGTGGGCATCTTGTTGCTTCAATTGGGATTTCACTCTTACAATAAGGACAAGTTTTTGTGGTAACTTCTTCTTGATCTTCTTGTGTAGAGCGCATTTTGTTAAAGCTTTTTACAACAAGGAACATAAAGAAAGCTATTACAAGGAAAGATATAACTGCATTTAGTATACTTCCTATTAGTAGTTCAACATCTCCTACTTTTACACTGAATTTGGAAAAGTCTATGCCTGCTGTCAAAAATCCTATTATTGGCATCAATAATCCTTCTACTACTGAATTAACTACAGCTGAGAAGGCTGAACCTATTACAATACCAATTGCCATATCTAGGACATTGCCTCTTTGTATAAATTCTTTGAATTCTTTAATCATAAGTACCTCCACATACATTATATTTTTATGTGGGAAAATTTCAAAGTTGACTTATTGTTTTAAAATTCGTATTATAGTAGCAGGGGAATTAATGGAAAATTATAAAGAACACGAAGATTATTATAGCAAATTAAAGAAATATGCTGTTTTTATTCCAATTATAAATGTCAGCGGTAGAGATTATATATTATTCGAGACTAGAAGCAATATTGTATCCCAACCTAGAGAGGCTTCATTTCCTGGAGGTCATGTCGAACAAGGTGAGACTTTTAAAGATTGTGCTATTAGAGAGCTTAAGGAGGAATTGCTTCTAAAAGATTGTGATTTCGAGCTTTATGGATATTCGTCGATGAATCTTGGCTATTCAAATAGAGTTATCAAAAGTTTTTATGGAAGAATTAATTTAGATATCAAGGATATAAAATTCAACGAAGAAGTTGAAGATATTTTTATTATCAGTACAGATTTTTTGAAAAACAACCCTCCTGAAAAATATGAGATGGAAGTTAGGGTTATTCCTCCAGAGAATTTTCCTTTTGATAAGATAAATAATGGTAGAAAATATGAATTTGCTAAGGGAATTCATGATGTTTATTTCTATGATACTAACCCTGTTATCTGGGGAATTACTGCTGGATTTTTGAAGGAATTTGTTGAAAATAAATTGTAGGTGACATAATGGATGATAAATTATTAGATACATTAAGAGAATATGCTGATTCTAAGGATTATATAAGAGCTATTTTTTATTTTGATTATCAAAACAAGAATAATAGATTTAATAGCTTTTTTTCAATTGTAAAAAATCCCAAGATTTATAAATTAGAAGAAGATCTAAAGGAGATTATTCCAGATATTGTTCTTTCTAATAGGAGTAAGGATAGCTTTAAGATTGAAAGCAAATTTCAAAGTTATACTAATATATTAGTCTATTCTTATGATTTTAATAAAATAAAAGAATCGATTATAGATGATAAATTTGCCGGAAATTTCTTAAATGAAGTTTCTGAAGATCCTATTTTTATAGTGGATAAGGACAATTTGGGTGATGATGTATCTATACAAAAAGACTTTTTTAAGGATCCTAAGCCTTATGAATTTCAAAATTGTATTAGAGATTTCTTCTCAAATGCTCTTGAGGCAAGCTTTGCTCTTATGGAAAGAGATAGACTTTTTGCTTCATTTAAGCTTGCAAATGTGAGAAGAGAGCTTCTAAGAATGACCAATTGGTATATAATCGATAGATATTCTAACACCAAATCTATTGGCGAAGACGGTGAATACCTTAGAAATACTCTTACAAAGACTTATAAGGAGCTTTTAGAAAGGACCTTTAGCACTGCAGATACTCTTAGTATTTATAATTCACTTTTTGATGCTTGTACGACTTTTAGAAAGATGGGACTTCTTCTTGAGAAGAATTTAGAATTGGAATATCTAAAAAGAGAAGATGTGGAGATAATGAAAATACTTAGAAGTCATTACAAACAGCTTGAAAGTTTGATAAATTAAGTGTTTTATTTGAATATATTTTATGATATGATAATCCTTAGGAGATTGTAATGAATAAGAAAAAATTTTGTGCAATTCTATTGTCTTTAGTATTGGTACTACTTCCTAACTATAGCTTTGCAGATAGAATTGTAGGAGAAGATGATAATGTAAAAGGATATATCATAGGTGTTGAGGATTCAGGAGAAAGCCTTTATGAAAAAAATGCAGATGAGGTTATGCCCATTGCATCTATGAGTAAAATTATGACTTATGTGGTTGTAAGGGAAGCTTTGGATAGAGGAGAATTTAGCTTAGATGATGAAGTTAAGGTAAGTAAGAATGCAGCTGAATTAAATTCCTGGGAGTATTCTGCTCTAGGTCTTGAAGAAGATATGAAAATTAAGGTAAATGATCTATTAAAAGGTCTTATAGTTGTAAGTGGAAATGACTGTGCGGTTGCACTAGCTGAGCTTGTAGCTGGAAGTGAGAAAGACTTTGTAAAGCTTATGAATGAAAAGGCTGAAGAGCTTGGATTAGAAACTCAAACTTACTACAATGCATCTGGTATCCAAAGTAAAGATAATAAGCAAAATTCATCTTCTGCAAGAGATCTTTTTAGACTTTCTAAATATGCTATAGAAAAGTATCCCGAACTTTTGCAATACTCTTCTATGAAACAAATTGACATAAACACTCTTGATATACATAAGCCAAGTGTACTTCCATTGGTTGGCGAAATAGATGGAGTAGATGGACTAAAGACTGGTACAACTGAAGAGGCGGGTTATTGTATTATAACAACTTGTGATATGCAAAAACTTGATTCAAAGGATAAGTTTAGAACAATAGCTGTTGTAATGGGGGCATCAAGTAATGATGTAAGAAAATCTGCTGCAACAGATTTGATATATTATGTATCAAGGTATTTTGATTTATTCAAGATTGCAGATACCAAAGAAAAGTTTGAGAATCTAAAGATGAATTCTGCACAAAAAGGCTATGTAAGTCTTTATCCTACAGAAAATCTTACTATAATTAAGAAAAATGACGATAGAATTTCTGAAAGTGTAAATATCAACGAAGATGAGAAAGCTCCCATAAAAAAGGGCGATGTTATGGGAAATGTCACTATAAAATACAATGACATGGAATATGATATTGATCTTGTTGCAAACGAGGATCAAGGACAAGCCACAAAATTTACAAGAGTTATAAGATCTTTAAAAGATGCTTGTAATTTCTTAATCGAATGCCTTATAGCAAGTTAGCTATAAGGTTTGTTGGTCCACGTAGCTCAGCTGGATAGAGCACGCGCCTCCTAAGCGCGGTGCCGGAGGTTCAAATCCTCTCGTGGACGCCATTAATATTAGAATCAAAAAGCGAAGCTAAGCTTATTAAGCTTAACTTCGCTTTATTTATTTATAATTTCTCATAAGATACTATCTCATCAATTGATTTTCTTTTCGATAAATGATCATTATCTTCTTGATCTGAATATCCTATAGCAAGAATATTAATTGGTTCTAGTCTATCTGGCATGTTAAATTCTTCTTGTATGATATCTTTTCTAAATTGACATATCCAAACAGATCCAAGTCCAAGCTCGGTTGCTTCTAGCATCATATGAGTTGTTAGAATTGATGCATCTATATCTGTGGTTTCTTTTCCATCAAAAGCTCTTTTGTGGGCTTTTAGATGGTCTGCACATGCTATTATGACAAGTGGTGCATCGTAGAAATTAGCAGCCTTTTTAACTAGTCGAAGATTTTTCTTATCTTGTAAAACCAATAATTTGATAGTTTATAGATTTCTTGCTGTAGGGGCAATCCTTGCAGCTTCCAAGATTTTATCTAATTTTTCCTTTTCTACAGCTTTGTCTTTGTATTTTCTAACAGAATATCTTTTCTTTGCAAGTTCCAAAAAATTCATTATATTCTCCTTCTAATTACATAATTATAATATTAATATAGAAATTTAATCCATTCATCTACGTTCTTTTGACCATATTCGTAACCGCTAATATATAGCTCTTCAAGTTTTGAAAGACTTTTTTCTGTAAGATTTCCTATTGGATTACTAGGTCGAATTACATAGGCAAGTCCTTTTTCTTCTAGTCTATCAATTTCATCCATTGTCTTATTGTATTTTATATGTCTATCAATCATTGCATTATAAAGATTAGTATTATCTTTGCAAAATTTTTTTAATATATGGGGATGAGTTACTTCTTTGTGCCTAAAGCCTTTTTCATGACTTAGCACTAGGAAAAGTTTCTTAAATCCATCTTTTCGGACTTTATCTATTAGAAGTCCACCATTTTCTCCAAGCCCTCCATCATAATAATATTGGCCATCTATAATACATGGTTTCATTAGAAATGGAACTGTTGATGATGATCTTACTCTTTTCATAAGCTCTGTTGTGTTTGGCATATCATCTTTTGTCCAATATATAGTCTTTCCTTTGGTGGAATTAAATGAAGGTATGGTTATTCTTGCAGGATTATCCATAAAGTCCTCATAGTGAAATGGAAGTGTATTATTATCTGCAATACCTTCATATAGATGATATGCATTAAAATAACCCTCTCCTTTCATAAAGGATTTCCATCCTCCAAAATCTGGATCTTTTACTATATCTACGAAAGATTTTTTGACCCTTTCTTTATCACGAGATATGTAGTTTACACAGTGGCTACTTCCAGCAGAAACTCCTGTAACATAATCAAAATAAATTTCATTTTCTAGTAAGGTGTTTATTATTCCTGCTGTATAGCTTGCTTTCATACCACCTCCTTCAAGTATTAAGGCTGTATCAAATACATTGTTTCGCATATATACCTCCTATCGTTGTAAAAATTCTTGTTAATAGTATTATTATATCATTAAAGCATTTGTTTTAAATGAAGACAAGGGGAAATTATGGATGATATTTTTTATATGAATGAGGCTTTAAATGAGGCAAAGCTTGCAGCTTTTGAAGGAGAGGTACCAATAGGTGCTGTTATTGTAAAAGATGGAAAGATAATTGCAAGAGCTCATAATTACACTGAAAAAGGAAAGTCGGCTCTTTATCATAGTGAGATTATTGCAATCAAAAAGGCCAATGAATACATAAATGATTTTAGGCTTGAAGATGCGACTATGTATGTTACAAAAGAGCCTTGTACAATGTGTGCTGGAGCTATTGTAAATTCAAGGATTAAAAGAGTTGTAGTTGGGCTAGAAGATCCCCAAAGAGGAGCTTGTGGTTCACATGTTGATATGGTAAATGATACAAACCAGCTTCATAGGGTTGATGTGACAATGGGAGTTTTGGCTGATGAAAGCCTTGATATAATTCAAAAATTCTTTAAAAATTTAAGAAAAATACAGAAGACAAAAAAAGCCCAATCGGAGAAATAATTCCATTGGGCTAAATTTTTGCTACAAAGATCCAACTTACATTAAACTTATCGATTATTTTTGTAAATAAAAGATTTTTTCTCTTTTGGGGCTCAAAAATTACAAAGCTATCTTCCTTAAGCATATAATGATAATTATATAAATTTTCTTCATCTGTATTTACAACTATTGATACATTGTTGCCATAGTCAATTATATTGTCATTTGCAGCATCCGAAAAATATATATTTGTCCCTAAGATATTAACCTTTGATAAGAAGATTCTATGCCTAATATCCAAAGGATATTGATATTCATTAAATTCTTCATATCTTATTATATTATCTGGAAAATCTATATTGAAAACTTTGCAGTAATAATTTAGAGCCTCTTCACATTTTCCATCTTTAAAAACTACACTTGCAGGCATTTCAAACTTCCTTTCTAACATTTATATTATACTTTATTAAAATATTTTGTACAAATCATTAATATAATTAATGATTTAGATTTAAAATATCAAAATCTTTTATAAATTTGACGTTATTAAATAAAAATATTATCCTTATATAAAGGAGGCATTATGAAAATATCATTAATAGATCCATTAGTAGTTACAGATGAGATTATAGAAGAAAACAAAAAGAAACTAGAAGAAATGGGACATGAGTTCGAGTATTTTAAAGAAAGTGCAAAAGATGATGATGAAATAATAAAAAGACTAGAAAATAGTGATGTAGCAATAATTACAAATAAGAAATTATCATCTAAAGTAATAGAAAATACCAACTTAAAATTAATAGATGTCGCATTTACAGGGGTTGACCATGTAGACTTAGATGCTGCTAAGGAAAATAATGTAGTTGTAGAAAATGCAAGCGGTTATTCAGATCAATCAGTTGCAGAACTTACAATTGGATTTATGATTAATATTCTTAGAAAGTTTAAGGCAAACGAAGAAAATATTTATGAAGATAAAGACAATTTCCTTCTTGGAGATACACTTGCATCGAAGAAAGTTGGAATAATAGGTACAGGCAAAATCGGTACGAGAGTTATTGAGTTATTGAAAGCTTTTGGATGTGAGGTTATAGCAAGCTCAAGAACTGAGAAAAAAGAAGTAATAGATATGGGAGTAGAGTATGTAGATCTTGATACTTTATTAAAACAATCAGATATTATTTCCATTCATCTTCCATTAAATGAAAAAACAAAAGGATATCTATCAAAAGACAAGCTAGATCTTATAAGAGATGATGCAATATTAATAAATTGTGCTAGAGGTCCTATTATAGATAACGATTATCTTGCTAAATTATTAAATGATGGGAAAATAGCAGCTTGCGGAATTGATGTATTTGACATGGAGCCTCCATTAGATAAGGACTATCCACTAAGAAATGCAAAAAATACTGTATTAACCAATCACATTGCTTTCTTTACCAAAGAAGCTATGCAAAAAAGATGCGATATAGTATTTGATAATTTGTATAAATTTATAGATGGAAAAATTCAAAACGAGGTTTGATAATTATAGATGAAAGATATAAAAGTTATAGCGATAGCAGGTGGTTCTGCTAGCGGAAAATCTTCCATTGTTAAAAAAATCCAAGAATATTTCAAGGATGATTTGGTTGTAATAAGCCATGATAACTACTATAAAGCTCATGATGATATGAGCTTTATAGATAGAACTAAGCTTAATTATGATCATCCTGAGGCTTTTGATAATGAAGAATTTCTGGAAGATTTAAAAAGGATAAAGGCTGGAAATCCAATCGATATGCCAACTTATGATTATAAAAGACACACAAGATCTAATGAAATTGTAAGAGTTAATCCTAGAAAGATTGTCTTAATAGAAGGAATACTTGTATTATATGATAAGAGGATAAGAGATCTTTGTGATATAAAGATATTTGTAGATGCAGATAGTGATATAAGACTTCAAAGAAGAATTATAAGAGATACTCAATACAGAGCAAGGAGTCTAGATTCTATTCTTACACAATATATAAATCAAGTTAAGCCAATGCATGAGCTTTTCATTGAGCCAACGAAGAAATTTGCAGATATAATAATTCCAAGAGGGGCAGAAAACTTAGTGGCAATTGATATGGTTATAAAACATCTTGAAAAAATGATTGAGGAATAAGATGCAGATAAGTTCAATAGATACAGATTATAGCATGATAGAAGATTATCTTTTAGGTAAATCTTATGAAGGATACAAGTTTTTCGGTGCTATAAAAGATAACGACAAGTATATATTTAGAGTATATGCTCCAAATGCAGATAATGTCTATATAAGAGGAGATTTTTCTAATTGGGAAAATCTAAGAATGACCAAAAATCACAGATATGGATATTTTTTTATAAGAATTAAGGCAAATAAATACGATTGCTACAAGTATTTAATAGAGAAAAATGGAGTTTTTACAGAAAAATCAGATCCTTATGCAAAGATGATGGATCTAAGACCAGAATTTGCAACATGGATTGTAGAAGATGATTATAAGTTCAAAGACTCTTTGTGGATGGATAAAAGAAGTGATAATCTAGATAAGCCACTTAATATTTATGAGCTACATCTTGGAAGTTGGGTAAATAGAGATGGTTTTGGCAGTCCTCTTAATATAGTAGATAGTCTAGTTAGCTATCTAAAAAAGATGAATTACACACATGTAGAGCTTACTCCTATAACAGAATATCCACTAGATGAAAGCTGGGGATATCAAGTTACAGGATTTTTCTCAATGACTAGAAGATATGGAAATCCTAATGATTTAAAGGAATTTATAGATATATTACATCAAAATAATATAGGAGTCATACTAGATTATGTTATAGTTCATTATGCAAATGATAATTATGGATTAAAACATTTCGACGGAAATAGTCTATATGAGCCAGATTACCCAGATATAGAGAAATCACAATGGGGTTCTTTTAATTTTGACTACTCAAAAAATCATGTAAAAAGTTTTATCAAATCTTCAATAAATTATTGGATTACAAATTTCCATTTCGATGGAATAAGAATGGATGCTATAAGCAATATGATTTATTGGGATGGAAATAGCGATAGGGGAGTTAATGAGAATAATCTTAGTTTCCTAAAAGAGCTAAATCATGATTTAAAAAATAAATATCCAAGCATTATGCTAATTGCAGAAGATTCTTCATCATATCCTAAAGTTACATCTAAAGTAGAAGATGGAGGAGTAGGATTTGACTATAAATGGGATCTTGGATGGATGAATGATACACTTAGATATTTTTCTATGGACTCTTTCTATAGATCTAATCACCAATCTAAGATTAATTTTTCTATGTTTTATTTTTATAATGAAAAATACATCCTTCCAATAAGTCATGATGAAGTAGTTCATCTTAAAAAAAGCATGATTAACAAGATGAGTGGAAGTTATGAAGATAAGTTTAAGCAATACAAGTTATTTTATATATATCAAATGACTCATCCTGGCAAAAAGCTAAACTTTATGGGCAATGAAATAGCAATGTTTAGAGAATGGGATGAGCATAGAGGAATTGACTGGAATTTATTGGAATTTCCAATCCATGATAGCTTCAATAGATTTGTAGGAGATATCAATAAATTATATATTTCAAATGAAGCCTTGTACAAGTGGGATTTTGATCAAAAAGGTTTCTTGTGGAATACAGTAGATGATAGTTATAATTCTGTCTTTTCTTATTTTAGAATTTATGAAGATAAAAAACTTTTTGTTGTTTTAAATATGACTAATACTTATAAAGGTTCTTATGAATTTGAATTTGACAAAGACATAAAACTTAAAAGAATTGTATCAAGTCTTTATGAAAAATATGGGGGCTATAGAAAGGAAGAAAGTACAGTAATTGAAAGCAAAGATAAAAAGTTACAAATAGAAATAAGCGAGTATGAAGCTATAATCTATGAAGTACTTTCAGATAAATAAAAAATTTGATAAAATATACTTAAAGAAAGGAGAGGTTATGAAAGAAGAGTTTAGTCTATCTTGGCTTGTTCAGAATTGGCCTATGTGGGACGATATTTACATCAAAAATATCTGGCTAAATACAGAAAGCAGAGATATAGTAAGAATTCTTGAAGACATGGATACAAACGTTGATATTGAAGAAAATTATATAGATATTGAACAAAATATAGATAAATTTCATTGTATGCCAAATAGAGATTCAATAAATATAGACAAAGCTATCCAGAAATTCATGAGCTATTGCAATGAAGAAGACAAAGCAGAGCTTTCTGAAGTTCTAGAAAGCGATAGACCATACGAGAATTTTAGAGATGCAGTATATGACTTGGGACTTGATAATAAATTCAATGAATTTAAGGATAGAGTTTCAGCTGCAATTCTCTATAATTGGGCAAATGATGAATCAATTAACGTAGATGTAGATATGAAAATGATAGATCTTGATAAGGAAGAATTCTAATGTTAATTATTTTATTGGAGTTCACCTAGAAATGATTTTTTGAAGCATATAAAAATCAAAAAATCCGCTTTCTCGGTGAACTTCTTTTTCGTTTTCCAAAATTATTACAGTTGGTGCAGAAAACACATTATATTTTCCACGTAGCTTGGGATTTTCGCTAATATCTATAGTTTTTCCTTCTATATTAAATTTTTCAAAAAGTTTCATTGACTTATCATACATTCCATTGCAAAGGCTGCATGATTTGCTTACAAAAAATAAATAATTCATAATAACTCCTATTGACTTAAATTTGCGGTGTTGCTATACTTTTACTAGATTTTATTATAAGGGGGTTTACATGAAAAAAGCTGTCGAATTAATTGATATAACAAAGAAATTCAACGACAATATTATACTCGATAATTTTAACCTATATATCAATGAAGGCGAGTTTTTGACTCTTTTAGGGCCTTCAGGTTGTGGAAAGACAACTACCCTTAGGATTATAGGTGGTTTTGAAACTCAAGATAGTGGAAAGGTGTTATTTGATGGAGAAGATATAAGTAATCTTCCTCCTTTTAAGAGAAATGTCAATACTGTATTTCAGAAATATTCGCTTTTTCCAAATATGAATGTCTACGATAATGTGGCATTTAGCATGAAATTAAAGAAAAAGGACAAGAAAGAAATTGACAAGAGGGTAAAAGAAATGCTAGAACTTGTCAATCTTAAAGGCTTTGAAAAAAGAAAGCCTGATGCTTTAAGTGGAGGCCAACAACAGAGAGTTGCAATTGCCAGGGCCTTGTGCAATGATCCTGAAATTCTTTTATTAGATGAGCCTCTTTCGGCACTTGATTTGAAACTTAGAAAGCAGATGCAAGTTGAACTTAAGAACTTGCAACAAGAAGTAGGTGTAACCTTTGTCTATGTAACTCATGATCAAGAAGAAGCACTTACAATGAGTGATACTGTCGTTGTAATGAACGAAGGAAAGATTCAACAAATAGGAGCTCCTATTGATATATACAATGAGCCAAAGAATAAATTCGTTGCAAATTTCATTGGCGAAAGCAATATAGTTGATGGAGTATTTATAAAAGATAGACTTGTTGAATTTTCAGGCTATAAATTTGACTGTGTTGATGTTGGATTTAAAAACAACGAAGAAGTAGATGTCGTAATAAGACCTGAAGATATAGAACTTATAGAATATGATGAGAATAGATTATCAGGAGTTGTAGAATCGGTAGTATTTAAAGGAATTCACTATGAAATGTTAGTCCATACTGGAGATTTCACTTATAAGGTTCAATCAACTCTACCAAAGGAAGAATCAAGTGTAGTTTCTCTTAAGATTATAGATGATAATATACACATAATGGAGAAAAGAAATGATTAAAAGATTTTCTAATTTATCATATATTTATGTGTTTTGGATATTTTTATTCATTGTTTTCCCAATAACTTTGGTATTATATTATGCCTTTTCTGAAGGAAATATAGGATCTTTTGAGACAACAAGCTTATCCGTTCAATACTTTTATAAGTTTTTTACATCAAGGTATTTCTATGTGCTATTGGATTCAATAGGACAGGCATTTTTATGTACAGTGTTTTGTTTTATTGTAGGATATCCAACAGCATTTTTCTTATATAGAATGGAAAAAAAGAAGGCTGATATACTCCTTTTGCTTATAATTCTTCCAATGTGGATGAACTTTCTTGTAAGAACTTATGCTTGGGTAAATCTTTTGAGCAAAAACGGACTTATAAATAGTGTTCTTGTAACCATGGGATTTGAACCTATAAAAATGCTATACACAAAAGGTTCTATACTACTTGGAATGGTATATAACTTCATTCCATTTATGATACTTCCAATATATAATGTAATGGAAAAAATCGACAAATCCTATATAGAAGCTGCAAAAGATCTTGGAGCAAATGACTTTAAGACATTTAAGAAAGTGATTTTCCCAATGAGTGTTCCTGGAATTATAACAGGAATTACGATGGTATTAATTCCTGCAATATCTACATTTGAAATATCGGCATTACTTGGAGGAAATAAATACAATCTTATAGGAAATATAGTAGAACATCAGTTCAAGGTTGCTGGAAATTGGCATTATGGTTCTGCTATATCTGTAGTTTTGATGGTCATAATCCTTATTGCAATGTTTGTAACAGATAAGGAGGGAGATTAATGAAAAAGATACTAAAAAGGATATATCTTTTCCTTGTATTCTTGTTTTTGTATGGACCAATAATTACAATGGCGGTATTTTCATTTAATAGCTCAAGAATTAAGCAAAGCTGGACGGGATTTACTCTTAATTGGTATGTAGAGTTATTCCACAATGAAGAGATACTAAGTGCTTTTTATACAACAATAACAATTGCAATTCTTACAACTTTGATTGCAACAGTGCTTGGAACCTTGGGAGCTATTGGATTTTACTATATGCCAACTATAAAGAAAAAGATTCTTTTGAATATAAACTATATTCCTGTATTAAATCCTGATATAGTAACTGCTATAAGCTTAATGGTAGTTTATAAGATAATAAAGCTTGACTTTGGATATTTGACATTGTTGTTATCACATATAACATTTACAACACCTTATGTCATATTATCAATTCTTCCTAAGCTTAAACAAATGCCCAAATCTTTGCCAGAAGCTGCGATGGATCTTGGGGCAACGCCTGTATTTACACTTAAAAAGATAATAATACCAGAATGCAAATCTGGAATATTTTCTGGAGCATTGCTTGCATTTACATTGTCACTGGATGATTTTGTTGTTTCATTTTTTAACATTGGAAATGGAGTTTCTACAATATCTACTACAGTTTATTCAATGGCCAAAAAAGGAATAAATCCTGCAATAAATGCACTATCCACATTGATGTTTTTATCCATAATAATCTTATTGCTTATAATAAATAAGAGATCATCAGTAATAGAGGAAGAAGTATAGGAGGGATTATGAAGAAATTATTATTTTTGTTGGTTCCATTTCTTCTTCTAACATCATGCAAGAAAGAAAATGATAATGTATTGTATGTGTTTAACTGGGGAGAATATATGGATATGGATCTAATAGATGAGTTTGAACAAGAGACCGGAATAGAAGTAATCTATGATACATTTGTTCAAAATGAAGATATGTATATGAAGGTAAAAGAAGGGGGAGGAAATTATGATGTGCTTTTCCCATCAGATTATATGATTGAAAGAATGGTATCAGAAGATATGCTCCTTCCAATAGATACATCTAAGATAGAAAACTTCAAATATATAGACGATGAATTTAAAAACCTAGACTATGATCCAAATAGCAAACATTCCATACCCTATATGTGGGGAACTGTTGGGATTTTGTATAATGATAAATATGTAGATAAGCCAGATAGTTGGAATGAGTTATGGGATCCAAAGTATAAAGATGAGATAATAATGATGGATTCTACAAGAGATTCCATAGGAGTAGCATTATTAAGAAGAGGATATTCACTAAATAGCAGAGATGTAGGAGAGCTTAACAAATCAAGAGAAGATCTTATAAAACAAAAAGATCTAGTCCTAGCTTATATGGTTGATGAGACAAAAAGCCTTATGGTAAATGAAGAAGCTTGGATTTCACTTATGTATTCTGGAGAAGCTCTAACATCAATTCAAGAAAATAGTGATCTAAAATACACCATTCCTAAAGAAGGAACTAATATATGGTTTGATTCAATGGTAATATCCAAAAAATCAAAAAATGTAGAAAACGCATATAAATTTATCAACTTTCTACTAGATCCTAATGTAATGGCACAAAATGGAGAATACACAGGAGCATCTGTTCCTGAAACGAAAGCAAAAGAAATACTTAATCCAGATGAAATTACAAATGAGATTTCATATCCTGACTTATCTAAGATAAGCCATTTAGAAATCTATAAGAATCCAATGGATTTTGTAGAAGTCTATGATGATATATGGGCAGATGTAAAAGCTCACTAAAACATGGATTTGATAATTATGTTATAATAGAATAATGAAATAAAAAAACCGTTGATATCTATAATATATATCAGCGGTTTATAATTACTAATGGTCGGGATGAAAGGATTCGAACCTTCGACCCCAAGTACCCCATACTTGTACGCTACCAAACTGCGCCACATCCCGTTAACAGATAGAATTATACCATAATAAAAATAAAAATAAAAGGAGAATTATGTTAAAGAAGGCTTTAGTATTATTGATAAGCATCATAGCGCTTACATCATGCGCTTCAAATGAGGCAAATAAAATAAATACAACAAATGAAACAAGTACGACAAACGAATCAAGCACAACGAAAGAATTAGAGAAATATCAAAATCAAATATATGATACATTTGATACAGTAATTACTTTTACAACATATCAAGAGAAATCCAGTGATTTTGAAAAATATGCAAAAATAGTTAAAGATGAATTTGAAAGATACAATAAATTATTTGATAATTATAAATCATATAATGGAATAAATAATATATATACTATAAATGAAAATGCTGGAGAAAAGGAAGTAGAAGTAGATCCTGAAATAATAGAAATTCTAGAATTATCAAAAGAATATTATGATAAGACAGATGGAGATGTAAATGTTGCATTGGGATCTGTTCTTGAAATATGGCATAATTACAGAGAAGATGCAATAGCAAATCCAGATAATGCTAAGATTCCAACTAATGAAGAATTAGAAAATGCAAACAAACACACCAATATAGATGATATTGTAATAGATAAAAAGAAATCTAGCGTATTTATCAAAGACAAAGGAACAAAGATTGATCTTGGAGCAATTGCGAAAGGATTTGCAACAGAGAAGGTAAGAAAAAAACTAGAAGATGCAGGAATGAAAAACGGCATAATATCAGCAGGAGGAAATGTAGTTACAATAGGAGAAAATCCATCATCAGATGATGGAATGTGGAAGATTGCAATTAAAAATCCTAATGAAGAAAGCGAAGAAAATTATGCCAATGTATTAGAACTTAAAGAAGCAGCCATTGTTACAAGTGGTGATTATCAAAGATTTTATGAATACAATGGCAAAAGATATAATCATATAGTTGATCCAAAGACTCTAATGCCTGCAGAAAATTTCACATCAGTTACAATTATAACTGATAATAGCGCAAGAGCAGATGCATTGAGTACGGCTTTATTTATAAAGACAGAAGAAGACGGAAAAAAACTTATAGAAAAAGAAAAAGCAGATGCTCTTTGGATTGATAAAGACTATAATCAGACAAAGACTGATACACTTAATACACAAAGATAATATTTTAATTAAAAAATCCAGATTGCTCTGGATTTTTTTAATGAAAAGCTATAGGCTTTTTTCTATTAATTTTTTAAAGATATTATTCATAATAGGAGTTGATTTATGAAGCATTTCTGGATGCCATTGAACTCCTATAAGAAAGTCTTTGTCCTTGTGTTCAATTGATTCAATACAGCCATCTTTTGAACTTGAACTTTTTATAAAAGGATCTGCTAGTTTATTAATCATTTGATGATGGAATGAATTGACCAATAGACTATCTTTCTTAAAGATATCATAAATCTTTGTTCCTTTAATTATATCAACTGAATGAGTTGGAACTGGTGGATCATATACTTGATTATGCTTTATATAAAAGTCTTTTTGATAACTTGTATCTTGATATAAGCTTCCACCAAAATACACATTCATAAGTTGCATTCCTCTACATATTCCAAGAATAGGGATGTCTTTTTCTATTGAAAATTTTAATAGATTTAATTCAAAGAAATCTCTATCATATAGCGTTCTTCCAAGCTTTAACTTAGGCTCTTCATTGTAGAATAATGGTGATACATCATGTCCTCCTGTAAGTATAAGTCCATCTATTAAGCTTATTTGTTTTTTGATAATATCAATATCAGTTGTAATAGGTAGAATTATAGGAACTGCTCCATTAGAGCTTACAGATTCTACGAAGTATTCGCTTACATAACTTTTCTTATATCCTGGGAAATATCCGCCATTATCTTCAAGGATGGATCCTGATATTCCTATAATAGGTTTTCTCATAATAACTCCTAATTAGTTTCGTCTTTGTCTTTATCTTGATTTTTATCTTCTTTTTCGTTCTTTTCTTCTTTTTGGTTTTTACTTTGATTTGGATTTTGAGTTTTCTCTTTCTCTTTATCTTTGTCTATTTCTTTTAAGGCTTTGTCATTTTCTTTAAAATATTCTATTTCATTTAACAAAGTCCCGTTTTTAAGCTTATTTTGTGCTTCTTCTAATATATCTTCTGAATTTATTATAAGATCTGTATGAAGAGATTCTATGCTATCAATTTTTCCAAAATAGTTTATTGCATTTGTAGTGTTGATCTTAACTATAAGTCCACTATGCTTTAGATTAAGATATGGATTTGTAATTGATAATGCACTTCCATAAGGACTTTGCCCTATTATATACGCATTATATGATTTTTGCATAAGTGCTGCAAATGTTTCTGGAGCACTTTTTGTTTTTGAATCTAGGATTATAAATACATTGAAATTTCTCTTATTATTTTTAAAAGTAAAGGTCAAATCTCTATAGTACATATAATCAATTAGATTTACTCCATCTATTTTTTTAAGATTATTTGCAGGCATTTCTTTACTAAAATTAGCATAGTCGGTATTTTCGTTTATATAATCAAAGTATCTATTATTAAAATCTGATCTATAAAGGATTCTGTTTTGTTCATTTATGTCATTTTTCAAAAGATTTGGAATAAAAACTTCTATCCAGTATTCATTATCAGTTGAATTTATAGAAGTAAGATCTAAGAATACATTTTTTATTTCTGTATTTGAATCTATTGTCTCTTTAAGATTTTCTGAATCTCTTTGTATATCTTCTAATACAAAATCATTTAATTTTATTGTAAGAGTCTTTTTATCTTCTGATAGATCAAGGCTTAAATTTGAGTCAAGATGGTCTTGATCTTCAACGATTCTATTGTATCTATCTAATACCGTTGGATTTTCTATTGATTCTTTCCAAGGATTCTTATCGTCTTTTTGATTTTTGTAATAGTTTAGTATGCTATTATATTCTGCCTTATGCATTAGACTATAATCTGAATCATTTAAAAGTGCGACATATTCTTCTATTAGTTTGTAGAATTCCTCATCTGTCTTACTCTTTGAGATTTTATCTTTAAATTCTTTATAACCTTCTTTGAAATTTTTAAAGTTTTCTATGTTTTTTTGATCTGCAGGAAAAGTCTTTTTGATTGTATCGGTTAGATATTCAAAATCATCTAGCTTTTCGCTTGAAGTAAGACCTCTTCCTTCAGTTAAAGATACCATCACATTGTTATTTATATCATTTCTAACTTCTTCTCTAAATGGGGGATAGGTGTAATTATGATCTCCTCCCAAAGCTCTTGAAATTAGTTTTACAGAAAAAATTACAATTAAAATAAAGACTACTAGTATTCCAATTCGTCTTCTTCTGTATTTTTTCTTATTTGCAAGAGCTCTTTTTTTCTTTCTTCTAAGAGCTTCTTTTGATAGATTAGGATTGTACACTTTTATTCTTGAATTATTTGATCTTTTTCTCTTTATTTTATTTTTATCTCTAGAACTATTTTTGTGCCTTCTTTTCATATTATCTCCAGTCTAATAAAAATATAGCAGTTAAATAGCATTTTTGCAAATTTATAATAAAAAACAAAGCCCTAAAGGCTTTGCTAAAACTATTTTAAATTTTGTTTTCTTTCTTCTAGGATATAATCTGTATTTAGGATATATTTATCATATTTCTTATTTATAAGAGGACTTTCAAATACATAATCACAATTTGTAGGGCTCATGCAAACAACCGTATCATATAAGACAGCTATTCTTAAAAGTGCTTTAACATCGGGATCATGGGGTTGGGCTGTAAGCGGATCCCAGAAGAATATCAAGATGTCTATTTTGTTTTTTGCAATTTCTGATCCAATCATTTGATCTCCACCCATAGGGCCTGATAGAAACGGCTTTATATCAAGATTGAATTTATCTTTTATTATTGATGCAGTAGTTCCTGTTCCAATCAAATTGTGTTTTTTTAAGTTATCCAAGTTTTTAGAAACCCATGCGAATAATTCATCCTTTTTCTTGTCGTGAGCGACTAATGCAATTGTCTTTCTTTCTGGAATTTCTATTTTTTTGTATTGTTTCAATTTATTCTCCTCATATATTATAGTTGTAGTAATTAATACTACATTTTGTTCTCTATCCC
>JAUMZM010000086.1 GCA_030528125.1 Tissierellia bacterium | reverse complement strand
ATTAAAAAGCAGGTAGGTTTTGTATTTTCTACCTGCTTTGTCTACAGTCTGAGAGCAAGACTAATTAGTCTTGCTCTTCCTTTTTTTGAAAATGTGGTTTTTTTATTTGTATAAATTCATTGTATTTTTCTTCATCAATTACTAAATCAATTTCTCCAATCCAATTTTTCACATTATCTTCTGTAAATTTCTTTTTGAATGCATAAAGTCCATCATTCTGATCTGTTGAAAAGATTCCACCCATATCATATTCTTTAAATCCATTTTCAACAGCATACTTTACTTCTTCGAAATTAATTTGATAATTTTGATCCATATTTCTATATTTATTATTGCTTGCTCCATAAATCGCAAAACATTTATCTCCATAAGATAAAAGCATTGATGCACATAAAGGTTCGCCTTCAAATTCAGTAAATGATAATCTTATATTATTTTCAAAAGCATCATAAATCCTTTCAAAATATTCATAAGGTCTATGACTTATTCCCTGTCTATCACTCATTACAACAATCATATCATAAAATAGCTTTAGATCGCTTCTATCTCCAACTCTTGTAGTTAGTCCTACTCTATATGAATGTCTTACAGCTTTACGAGTATTTTTTGAAAAGTTTTTGAAAATTTCATCAATATCTCTTCCCTTTATGTCAAGAACCAAGCTCATTAGTGGCTGAGATGAAATTTCAGGATCTCTATTAAATCCAATTCCATTTTCTTCGTATAATTTTGCTATATCTTCGTCATATTCTATTTCAGGATCAATTCTTAACAAGAAACCATTATTTTCTTTTGCATAATCTCTTGCTTCAAATAATAACTTTTTAACCAAATCTACTTTTTGAATATCACAAACCGGTCCTCTTGGCGCGTAATATAACTTTTTATTAAATCTATTATCAAATACAGATATAACAGAAAGTGCAGCTACTATCTTTCCATCTTCTTCTATGTAGAAATAATTGCTATCCCAATTATTTTTTACAATAGCCCAATTCATATCTTGTTCGATTTTAGCATAAGGACTATTTCTTACAAATTCATTATATCTTTTAACATCAGCTTCATTTTTTTTATCTAATAACATATAAACTCCTATTTTCCAAAAATTTCTTTATCTGTTCTATCCAAGTAATTATTCAGTTTGATTTTTCTTACAATAGAATTATCTTTTTTATAGATAATAGGATTTTGAGTATTATTAAGTCTTGATTCATCATTAAATTCTATGAGCATATCATCATTCATATTTTTCTTTACTGCATTAAATCCTTGAGTTATAAGATTATATTTTTTTGTTGGATAAACTTCCATTTCTTCATTAAAAATCAAATCTCTTATTGCAATTTCTATAAGATTAACCCCTGATAAAACTGAATAATAAAATGTTCTTCCCTGTCTTATATTAAGTTCTAGTACATAAATTTTATTATCTTTACTATCTATCTTAAAATCAATATTAAATAATCCATAATATCCTAAGTTTGTGATTATTTTTTTAGCAATATCATAAAATTCTTTAATATCACTATCACATTGGACTATATGATTTCCAACCCACATATCTCTTTTATCAGAAAATATATTTCTTGCTTGTGACATGGAGAATTTTCCGTTTGTAGATCTATATCCATTTAAAGAATATTCGCTTCCATCTTTTCCGTATAGATAGTTTTGGACAACCATATCTCCTTTAAATCCACTTTCATAAATCTTTTGAAGATAAAAAATTGCTTCATTGTTATCTTTACAATGATATCCCTTCTTTTTGTATTCGAAATCATAGCTATTAAAATCCTCATAATCACTTGCCTTTATAAAGATTTCTCCATCAAAATTAATATCATTGTAATTATTGATATTAACTATTTGACTTTTAGGATAACGAACTCCTATTTCTTCTAAAATATTATAAAAATTTTCTTTAATCATTAGCTTATTAGCAAGTTCTTTTTTAGGATATGGTATTTTTAAATCAAATTTTAGTTTATCATAATTTCTTAATAATATATTTTCATATTCTTCTGTAGGAACAAAAACTATAAATTCATCTATATCAGAGTTATTCTCATAAACTTCATTTAATTTTCTTACAAAAACTTCATCATTTGAAGAAAATCCCTTTTCAGTATATAAAATAGCTATCTCTGATTTATAAAATGGAATAAGAACCCCAGCCCCACAAACTGCAGATTTTATACCAAAACTTTCATAAATAGCTCTAGCTACTGAATAACTATTGAAGTCTGTTCCTAAAATTATAGGTAAAAATTTCTTCATAACTACTCCTTTAACAATATAATACCACAGCACAACAAAAAAAGAAAAACTATAAATTAGTTTCAGACTGTAGACAAAGCAGGTAGAAAATACAAAACCTACCTGCTTTTTA
>JAUMZM010000035.1 GCA_030528125.1 Tissierellia bacterium | reverse complement strand
GGGGTAGAAAAGGAGAGGTTTAAGGGGAGGGAATGTTGGGGAGAATCGAAACTCCACTAATTCCCTCCCCTTGAATTGGAAAAGATACTTATATAAAAGTAAAACCAGGCAATGAATATTTATCTAGTATTTATAAAAATATTTTAAAAGAAAAATCTTCTATAATTTTTCTTTTAATTCATTCATTTTCTCTCTTGCTACATCTAGCGCTTTTTGGATTGAGTTAGGATCTGCCATGTCTAATCCTGCTTTTTTCAATACATTTAGTGCATAGTCGCTTTCGCCTGCTTTTAGGAATCCTAGGTATTTATCTATGTCTTCTTGGTTTCCTGATAGGATTTTTTGTGAAAATGCTACTGCTGCACAGAATCCTGTCGCATATTGATATACATAATAGAACATGTAGAAATGTGGTATTCTTGCCCATTCTACTGATATATAGTCATCTACTATCATATCTTTGCCAAAGTATTTCTCGTTTAGATCATGATAGATTTTATCTAGTATATTTGCTGATACTGCTTTGTCAGCTTCTACAAGCTTATTTACTTCATGCTCAAATTCTGCAAACATTGTCTGTCTATAAACTGTCGATTTGAATGAGTGCATGTAGTAGTTTAGTAGATAGGCTTTCTCTGATTCATCTTTTGCGTTTTTGATCATATAGTCAAGTAATAATAATTCATTTGTTGTTGATGCTATCTCTGCTAAGAATATTGAATAAGATCCATATACAAATGGCTGATTCTTTCTTGTAAAGTATGAGTGCATTGAATGTCCCAATTCATGAACTATTGTAAATATTGAATCCAATCCTCCTGTGAAGTTTAGAAGTATATATGGGTCTGTATCATAGCATCCTGATGAATATGCTCCACTTCTTTTGCCATCATTTGCACATACATCAAACCATCTATCTTCAAATCCATTTCTTGCAATCTCTACATATTCTTTGCCAAGTGGCTTAATTGCATTAAGGATAATTTCTTTTGCTTCATCAAATATAAATTTCTTATCAAATGACTTTACAAGTGGCATGTACACATCATAGAAATGAAGCTCATCTACTCCTAGAACTTTCTTTCTAAGTGTTGTGTAATCGTGCATTATATCCATATTGTCGTTTATAACTTTGATTAGATTATCATAGACTTCTTCTGATATATTGTTTTCAAAAAGTGACATCTCTCTTGCTGAGCTAAATTTCTTGAGGTTGGCTCTTATTACATTTGACTTAACTTCTCCATCTAATAATGATGCTGCAGTGTTTTCAAATTGTTTATATGAGCTGTAGTAATTCTCGTAGACTTCTTTTCTAAATTCTCTGTTGTCATCTTCTTCTAAGTCTGTGAAATTTGCATCTGTAATTTTAACTTCTTCGCCGTCTTTGTGTGCAGGCTTATAGCTAATATCTGCATTTGAGAATAGCATATAAGTATTTACTGGATTTTCTGATAATTTGTTGTAACTTGCTATTATTCTTTCTTCTTGTTCTGATAATGTGTGCTCTTTGAATCTAAGCATATTATCGAAAAATTGTCTGTAGATTTTAAGCTCGTCTTTTTCTTCTATATATTTATCGATAAGTGAAGTATCATTTGATAGAATTTCTGGATCTATAAAGCTTAGATCCTTTGACATATTGCTTAGAACATTGGATGCTACTGCATTCATCTCTTGATACTTGCTTTCTCTTGTATCTTCATCATTTCTAAGATGTGAATAAACCATAAGCTTGTGTGCTTTTCTCATAGCTTCTTCTAGATCTTTCAAGGTGTCATATAGGCTATCGGCACTATCTAGAATATGTCCCTTGTGTGATGAAACTTTCTCAACAAGGTCTTTTAATTTATCTAATTCGCTATAAAACTTGTCATCTGTGGCATAGATTTTTTCTACATTCCATTTTAATTTCTCGTCAATTTCGTTTCTTTGCATATCTTCCTCCTATTTCTCTAATTATTATACCTTTAAGTAAAAAAATATTCTCCTTCTTATTTTACATTAACTTTACATTGTCTTTATTAAACTATCATAGCCCTAATTTATATTAATAATCGAAAGGAGAGATGACTCAATCTTCTTTAGATATATAGATACATACCCCCTAGTATGTTTCTTCATAGAGTCGAAGTTTATAGCTTTGTATCATCTTCGCCGCTATTTAGTCAGGAAACGGGAAGTATGCTTTAACTAGCAATGATACGCACGAGTTTCCCCATATTCGTGAAAGTACGCCCCACAATGGCACACAAAGCCCACTACGCCATAACTTTTCTAATCTTTGAGCTATAACTTATAATTTTTTACCACCCGTTGAGGTGGTTTTTTTTGTAGATATTTGCAAAAACAAAAAAGAGCCTTGTAGGCTCTATACGAATACTCCATCTTTTATATGAAAGATTCTATTAGATATATTTTTAGCAATGCTTTATCATGAGTTACTATTATTATGGTAATATTCTTTCTTGCTAGGTTTTTGATAATGCGTCCTACTTGATCTCTCGTATCCTCATCTAGTGCAGATGTTGGCTCATCAAAACACAGAATCTTGGGATTTAGCATACAAGCTCTAGCTATTGCAACTCTTTGCCTTTGGCCACCGGATAACTTAGATGGCAATTTATCCTTATGATAGCTAAGATCCATCTCTTCTAATAATCTATTGGCTTTCTTATTGATCTCATCTTCTGGCATTTTATGAAATCTTGGAGAAGAGTCTAATTCTCCCATACTGTCATATTGGAAAATAGATTATAATTTTAAAATACAAGTCCAAGAAATCCTTTCTCATTGCAATCAAATGTAATCTTATTATTATCTACATAAATTTCACCTTTTAACTGCCAGAAGATAATAGTTATAAATATCATAGCTATAATAATCATAAATCCTTTAGTTTTTTCATAACTTCCTTTAAATTATCTTATTTTTAGTTTGATTTTAATCTTATAATCTCTGGTCTTGATTCTAGATTTTTCCTTGTTTTGAGTTAGTAGTTTTTGTTTCTAGTATTCGTTTTCAAATTTTGTCCTTTTTTATTCCATCACTTTTTTATCACTTTTTATTTTATTAATTTGATAAGTTATTGTAATATCTAGATGATATAATTGTTCTAACTTAACTTTTACGATTTGTAAAGGGATTATTGAAATGTTTCGTAAAATCTGCTAGATAAGGTAATTATTTTTTCACACAAAAACGCCCAAGACTCATTTAATTAAATTTATTTAATAAGTCTTTAGATGACAAAATCCAAACTTGAAATATGTTAAATTGGGATTTTTATTATAAAATAATTATGATACTTTTATAGTTTTCTCACAAATTCTAAAAAATAAGTTTAAAAATACAAATAAATATATACTAATACTTATTTATACATAGTTTTTTAATATAAACAAATTATCGTTCTTTATAGTATCTAAGCAATTTATAATATTTTTTGATTTGTTGAATTTGCATATATTTTTTCATATAATCATAATCTGGATTTTTATTATCATCTACGGGTAAAAATACTTTTTGCCTTTTAAGCCTTCCTGTTCCCATTTTATAACCATATCCATATTTTTCTTTTTGCATAGTAATAATAGTCGTCAAAAATTGAGAGATATATTTATTTTTAAATTTAGGTATCAATTTTCTTGTATCATTTCCATATAAGGCTTTATAGTCATGATAAAAAGCATATCCTACTGAACCGTTACGATTTACGCTTATAGCCTTTTCTTCCAATGTTTTATTTGTATTAGATACAAAATAACCAATACCATTATTTTGTGCAGTCGCTGTTATATATGGTGTGTTGCCAAAAACTCTTTCTCTTTCATAAATGTCTTTTCCAGATTTTATTTCTACGAGATCCTCAAGCCAAAATTCTTTCCATTCTTTTTCATAAAGATGAATAAACTTAGACTCCTTGGAAAGAGCTAACTCATATATATATATATATATTCAAGCGCTTTTTCTAAGTTTTCAGCCTCTAAATTCTTCATAAATTTACTCATATATTCCCAGTTAGGATTGCCAAATTTATCTGTTGGTAAAATGAATTTCTCATTTTTTATCCTTTTATCATTTATTTCTCTGTTAAAAGAATATTTTTTTTCTAATCTTTTTATAATAGTAGCCATAAATAGATAAATATATTTATCAGCATTTTCTAAAGTTAAAGATGTTACATGATCACTTGCTATATATTCATAGTTATGATAAAAACAAGAACCAACACTTCCACTATTGGCAAGAGTTAAATTATTATTAAATTTCCTAATATTGTCCTTATTTCCAATAAATCCGTCCAATCCATTATTTAAAGATGTTGAAGAAATATAAGGTATATCTCCTTCTATATGGTCATCTTTTTTAAGCCTTTTACCTCTTTGAATCTTTCTAAATACATCGTTAAAATAAAATTCTTTCCACTTAACATCTTCAAGCCCTACTAAATCAAAGGAAGTTCCAAGCATTTTTTGCTCATAATAATCTATAACTTTTTGAGCAATATCTTTTTGCTCTTGCTTAATATAATCTTCCATAAATTGCCAGTTTGGATTTCCATTATACTGGATTGGCAATAAAAACTTACTTCTCTTCAATCTTTCATTAGATGCTTTGTAACCATATCTAAATTTAAATAAATTGTTGTTTTCAATACATTTTTTAGTAAATAATAGCTGATTTTTAGTTAACTTTTTATTTGGCGATAAAACTGTTACGTCTGATGTAGCTATAAATTTATACTCATGATAAAAAGTAAAGCCTACACTACCATTATTATTAGTCGTTAAAACATTAGCGAATACTCTTTCATCTTGGATTAGCTCTACATATCCATTAACTGCATTATTATTATCTTTTGCAGAGACTAATGGTATTCCTTTCGTAATTTCCATATCACGTTTAGTGATGTTTTTTGCATTACCTCTTATAATTTCAAATATATCTATGATTTTGAATTCTCCCCACTCCACATCATTAAGTGATAGTTTATTCTGTTTCATGTTCATCACCATCTTCATCTACTAATAAATCATCATCTATTTCTTCATCATCTTCAATTCCAAAAAGATATCCTCTGCCGTGGGTTATCATATTTACTTCAAAGGTTATATAATCAGCTATTGTATTTCTAAAGTCTTCATCCGTTGGTATTTCATCATTGAAGTAATAGAAAGAATGTAGCCATTCATCATCAGCTTCAATAGTAGTTTCAACACAAAATTTCGTCTGTGCGTCTGTCCTATCAAACCATACATCAAGAAGATGTTGCTTTTTATCTTTTGCAGATGGTGTCTCAATAAGTCCGATATGCTTTGCAACTTCATATCCGTCATCTTCAAAATTTATAAATTTACAGATTTTATTTTTGTGATGTGGTATTCCTGCAGTAAAAATAGCTATACATGGATTTGTTCCTACACCATAAAAAGTGTTTTTATTTAAGGTGATTACTCCTTCTAAAGTATGATGTTTTAAAATATTTTCTTTTATTTCTTTTTCATATTTTGTCTTACCTGTCATTGTTGATTGAGGAACAATAACCGCAACTCTTGCCCCCTCAATAACTGATTCTAATAGATGTTCTGTAAAAGATATTTCATATAAATTAGGATTATCTTTTGAACCTTGAGAATATGGTGGATTCATCATTCCGACCGTACAGCCTTTAAGTTGTAATTTTGCAGGATTTTGTTTTAAAAAGTCTTGATTTTCAAGATTACTCTTTCCATCTCCTCTTAAAATCATATTTGTAGTAGCAATTGTAAACATATATGATTGATCTTCGATACCGAAAAGCTGATTTTTTCTAATATTATTTTTTTCAAATTCGTCATCAGTTTTTTGTAGCATATTGTGCATAGCCGCAATTAAAAATCCTGCCGTTCCACAACATGGATCTATGACTTTATCGTTTGGTTTTAAGTCCAATAAATCACAAAATAGCTCAGTAATATGTCTTGGCGTAAGTATTATCCCTAGGCTTTGTCCATCTCCTCCAGAATAGGACATGAATTCTCCATAAAACCTGCCTAGATAATCTTCTCCACTTTGGTGAAATCTTATTGACTGAAAAATAGTTTTGTATAGAAATTCTGTATAGTGTCTATTTGGTGTTTTCCTTAAAGTTGGGTCTATTTGATTAATCTTTGTCGTATCTTTTATAACTGAAAATTGATTTAAGAGTTTGTCTCTTTTTACTTCTGGTGATACATTAGCTCTATTTAAATTATCTCTAATAGAATCATATATTTTTTGACCATCAGTTTTTCGGCTATCTCCAGTAAGTGAATCTATAGAAAAGTTTCCATGTTCAATTTCTCTTAAAGCAAGTAGTATTCCTGAAACTATTAAAGGTTTATCCTTATCTTGTATAGATCCGTAATTTCTAAGGTCTTCATGTAGCAATGCGGCATCTTTTAATATTTCTTTTGTTTCTTTTTCAAAGTTTGTATTTTCTTTTAAAATCTCTTTGGTATAGTATTCATAGATGTTGTCTTCATTAAATGAAATGAAAGTTTCAATCTCTGGCAGTTCATAGTAATCTTCTCTTTCATTTATAAATATAGGGCTGATTTTATGTTTCTTTTCATTTCCCGATACTCCTATAGCAATAACCTTTGTATAAGATGTATGTTTTATAAGATGCTTACCATAAAATAGTGCACCATTTATTGCATAATCACAAATTGAAGTTATATCATCTGCTAAAACATCTTTATCTGTTCTTTTTTCATGCATAGAAAGAGAACTTTTATCTTCAATGACAATGATAAAGTCTCTAACTATTCCTACATATTCGGGGAATCCAACTTTTCCAGTACCTCTTTTTGATGCTGTTTTTAAAGCATCATCTATTTCTTTGATAGAAGAGCCTTGTGGATCTAGTGAAATATTAGCTTCTTTTAAAAGATCGTATACCCATAGATCTGTTGCCTTTTCTTTTTTGTTCATTTCTATACTCCAATATATCTGATATATCAAAATCAAAATACTTACAAATCCACCCAGTATCCTCATACTTACATTCTAATCTTAGCCTATTTTTGCGATGGACTAGGAGTTGTCTTTGTGGCTTTTTGTAAGTCTAGTTTATTCATTCTTTATAATTTTTCTTCAATATTATATCATATACAAATTGTTTAATCTAACGCCTCAATTTTGAAATTATATATAAAAACAAAATATTAAAACTTAAAATATTGTATATTAATTTTTTTACACAAAAAAAGAACCGCTTATGCGATTCTTTTTTCTGATGCTAGATGCCTGGCCAGAATTTGAACCATTCAACTCCTGCTGCATTTATTATCATTTCTATTACCATTCCTGCTGCTGCAATTAGTAGCAATAGTCCGATACATTTGATTGGTGTCCAAGCATGCTTTTTCATCATTGAATAAAGTAAAAGTGTAAGTGTCAATGGAATTAGTTTAGGAAGTATTCCATCTAAGATTTCTTGAATATTTATTGTTACTGGTTCTTCTGTTACTTCATTATATTGAATTTCATAGTCGCCGTTTTGTAATTTGAATACTGATGCTCCGTCGTTTAGAACTTTCTCGCCATTTTCTTCCATGAAATTGCCGTCTTTATCTTTTGCATATAATGCATCTTCGTATTTTGGAAGTTCTGCTTGATCTATTACTGCTGTAATAGGTTTTGCTGTGGCTGTTGTTCCATTAGGAATCTCTATTGCAACTGATGTTGCTCCGTAGTTTGCTGTTAATGCTCCTACTACGAATATTCCAAGGATTGATGCTGCTCTTGTAAATTCTTTGGCATTTTCTGTAAGTATGCCTATGGCATCTTGTCCTAATTTGTAAGACCAGTTCATAAGTCCAAATCTTATTGCAAATTGGAATACGTTAAATATTATAAGGAATAAGAATGGTGCTATCAGCTTTCCTTCGATTGCCATGTTGGAGGTTAGTCCTGCAACGATTGGTACTAGTGTAAACCAGAATAAAGCATCTCCGATTCCTCCCAAAGGTCCCATTGCTGAGACTCTTACGGCTCTTATTGTTTGAATGTCTGCTTTGTTTTGTTCAAGGGATAATACAATACCCATTACAAATGTTACTAAGAACGGATGTGTATTGAAAAACTCCATATTGTGTGTCATTGAAGCTGCAAGGTCTTTTTTGTTTTTGTGTATTTTTTCAAGTCCTGGAAGTATGCCCCACAACCATCCTGCTGCCTGCATTCTTTCATAGTTGAATGAAGCTTGTAGGAATAATGATCTCCACACCATTTTATTTAGAGTCTTTTGATCTAGTTCTGGTGCTGGAGTTTGATCTTCATAAGTGTCAGGAATTATATATGTTTCGTTAGATTCCATCAGAATAGTCACCTCCGTCTACAGAAATATTTTTTGTTTTGATTGAGATTTGATAATCCCAATAAGCAAATGCGAATCCTACAAATGCAAGTATTAATAGTGTAGATTGAGCAAGTCCATCAATTGAACCTACAAGAAGCGCTAATGCGAATCCAATGAAATAGAATCCCCAGAAATCTTTGTTCATCATTACTCTTAATAATACTGCAAATCCTACATATCTCATCATTCCACCAGCTGTTGATAGTGCGTTCATTACAGATTTTGGTATAGCATCTGTAATTGTTGTTCCTATTGAGCTTCCTGCAATGAAGAATAGTATTACTATAAGTCCAAATCCTGCTCCTAGTATTGCCATTTCGATGTAGTTTACTTTTGCAATTCCTTTAGGGTCTGCGTTGTGTGCAGCGTTATCTGCAACTTTCATAATAGGACTCATTACTGTAAATAATATCGTTATTAAATATTGTCCTAATAATGCGAATGCTATTGCAAATCCTGATGCTGCTGCAGGATCCATGTTCAATGTTATTGCGAATACTGCTGCCATGATTCCGCCGATTACGGCATTTGGTGGTTGTGCTCCACCTACTGGCATGTTACCTATTGTTATAAGTTGGTATGTTCCTCCAACTATAAGTCCTGTTTGTAAATCGCCTAGTATAGCTCCAATTATTGGGCCTGTAACTATTGGCTGATACAATGATTCCAAAAATGAAAATTGATCAATAGCTACTATGAATGTAACTATAAAAATCAATAATACTTGAATAAAACTATAATGCATATTATTCTCCTAAAATTTTAGATACATCTTCCTTTGCGATGTTAGGTGTTCTTTGAATGAATAATTCAACACCTTTTTCTTTGATTTTTTTGAATGCCTCTACGTCGCTATCGTCTACTGCAACTGATGTGGCAACTTGTCTTTTGCCTTGTGCCATGTGCATATTTCCTACATTTACTTTGTCTATAGGAACTCCGCCTTCGATAAGTCTTAGAACGTCTTGTGGATTTTCACAGATTATAAAAATCTTTTGTCTATCTGCTGCTTTGCTAATGATATCAATCGTTTTTTGTACAGAAAAATATCTTGTAGCAACTCCACTTGGTGCTGCCATGTCCATAAGTCCTTGACGCATCTTGTCTTTTGATACTTTATCGTTTGCAACAAGAAGAAGATTAGCTCCGATAACATTGGTCCATTGTGTTGCAACTTGTCCGTGGATTAGACGATTGTCGATTCTTGTTAACACAATATTTGGCATAATAAAACCTCCCTATTTTATTTTTTGAGAAATAGTTTCTCTTTTCACTTTTATGATATTGTTTTCGCTGATTTTTATAAAAGCGTCTGTTTTTGTAAGTCTATCAATTGTTCCATAGACTCCGCCTAGAAAGATTACTTGGTCACCTTTCTTAAGGCTTTCTTGCAATTGTTTGAAATACTTTCTTGTCTTTTTCAATCTAAAATAAGAAATTATTGAATAAATTACAAATAGTATTGCTAATATAAATAAAACTACCAACAAATCTCTTAAAAATTCGTCCATGTGCCTACTTTCTCCTTAATTTTTATTATAGATAAAGCTTATAAAAAAGTCAAACATTTTAAACCAATTTCTTATAATTTTGAAATATGAAATCAGTTTCTTTTTTTATTTTTGATGATTTTTTAGAAAGTATTTTCAATGTTTAAATCTATTTTATAAGCTATCTTTTGATATATTTTTGTGATTTTTTGATGAATATTTTTAAAATTGTAAACATTTTTATTTGTGTATGTGGATAATTCCACATTTTCGAACATTTTATACTTTTTCTGGGATTAGCTTGTTTAAAAGCATGGCTGTAATTGATCCTACTGCTATTGATGATGAGAAGAGATTTCTTACAAAATTGCCCCAATTTTGAAATGCACTTTCAGGTATAAGCGAGAAGTATAAGCTTATAATTATTGAAATCGCAAGGATATAGCCTTGCTTCTCGTTAAAAGCTTTCATATCAATCATTCTTATTCCTGAAACTACTATCATTCCTGCAACAAATATAAAGACTCCTCCTATTACGCTTTTTGGAATTATTGTAAGAAATGCCATGAGCTTTCCTGATAGTCCTATTATAAGAAGAATTATCCCACTTAGCTTATAGATATGTCTTGAGAAAGATCCTGTAAGCTTTATCATTCCTGCATTTGACGAAAAGACTGATACAGGTATTGATCCTATTAGTGATGATATTATATTTACAATGGATATACCGATAAATCCATTATTTATAGTATCTTTTTCTAAGTTAACTCCTGTTTCATTTTGTGCTATTATAAAGCTTCCTGTATTTTCTGAAATCATTACTATAAATAACACAAACATTGTCACAATCGCACTTATGTTAAATTTGACATCATAATTAATTCCTATAAAATTAACTTTTTTCAGAAATTTCGCACTAGAAACTATTGATAAATCAATAGCTCTTATGTTATTTGCAAATAATATTCCAATAGCTATTGCAAGTATAGTTCCTGCTATCTTAAAGAATTTGCCGATATTGTTATTCTTGCCACCTATAATTGTAAATACAAGCATCATAACAAATGTTATTGCGGCAATTGTCATATTTTCATTTAATGAATAATTGTCTACTACAAAGATCTGTCCTTCCAGTGCGATTGGTATAAGAGAAATTCCTGTTATTATTACGATAAATGCTCCGATGTTTTTGGGAATTAGAAACTCGATTATTTTATCAAATTTTCTAAAAAGTGACAACACAAAAAACAATATCGCACTTACAAGAAAGGCTCCTATATAATACGAATATCCCAAGCTTAAGATTATAGAAATAACAGCTCCCATTGGTATAAATGAAGATCCCAATATCAAAGGATACTTCATAAAAACAACTGCCATTAGAAATGTTGCAATCCCAGATCCTATAAATGCCACAGACATGAAATTAGAAGTTTCATTTGCTCCAAATCCCACAGCGGCAGCTATTATAAGAGGGGCAACATATTCATTCATAAGGAGAATATGTGATAGCGAGAGCAATATATTCTCCGATGGTCTTAACTTTTGATCAATTATTAATCTATCCATAAATCCACCTATCTTATTTTCTAGAATTATGATAACATAAAGGCAATTTTATATAAATGAAAAATCTCTTATGATATCAATAAGATTTACTTGCTTATTACGGTACTAGGGTATAATAGCTATATAATATATTCTCTATTCTATTTAGAATAGAATTTTAATTTAAAGGGGTGTTGGTCAAATGAATTTAGCGGATCCTAGTGATATTACTTTTAAAATAATTTTATTAATTCCAATAATCTTATGTTTATTTATTTTCTATCTTGTAGATAAGACTAATGGAAATATTATAGCTGGATTTAATACAATGCAACAAGACAAGAAAGAAGAATTGATAAAGAAAGGATATTTATCTAAAGTCAAAAAAATGATTTTGATAATGTGTCTACCTCTAATTATTGCTTTTGTGTGTAGTTTTTTTGTTAAAGATATCTATACTTATAATGATATCCTTATGAGCGCTTGGGGGTTATTTGGAATAATTACGATTTTGGGGATTGTAATTGTTAATTATTCTATGAGAGACTAATCATTACATTTTACCATAGATAGATTTCTAATACGGTTTTTGAATTAACGTTAAGATATAATATTTTAAAGGCAATTTGCCGAATTTTTATAGAAATCTTTAAAAAGAAATATCTAAAAATCAAACTTTATACATAAATAAACCCAGCAAAAGCTGGGTTTGTTCTAATACAAGTATACTTATCAATTTATATACTATATCCGTATCTCAAAAGGTATGCTGCAAGAACTACGAATACTATACTTGCAATAATTTTCGTATTTTTATTAAGTCTTATATTTCTTATTTCAATCATTCCACCTAGTAGGAATCCTCCTATAAGTCCGCCAAGATGTCCTAGCATTCCTATTGATGGATTCATCATAGAATAGATTATATTAAGTGCAATTATTCCGAAAAATGATCTTCCGAAAGCTCTAAGATTGCCATAATTTTTGTAAAATACATACATCGACAGTGCTAATCCGAACATTCCATAAAGTGATGTCGATGCTCCTGCTGATATTGTATAGACTGAACCAAATGCAAATGAGAAGATATTTCCCATAATTCCTGACAATAAATATATTATAAGAAATCTTTTGGCTCCATAGATTCTTTCAAATATTCCGCCTAATATATAAAGCGAATAGCAGTTCATTATAATATGACCTAATCCAATGTGGATAAATATTGGTGTGAAAAATCTCCACCAATCTCCATTTAATACAAGGATTTTATTCATCGCTCCATATTTTACTAGAACTTCGGTATTCTCACTTCCGCCATTAATACTCATTATAACAAATACAAGTACATTTATTGCTATTAGTATATTTGTTACTGTGTGTTTTCTTTCCATAATATTTCCTCTACTGGTGCAATATTATACTTTTATTTATGATTAATTGCTAGCCTAGTAGTCCTCTAATCTCTCTTGCCATATCTGCTATTATTCTGCCATAGTATTCCTTCTCTTCGTCCTTGGTTTTGTTTTTTAAGCAAAATTTGAGATTAAATACTGCATTTATCTCCTTTGGCTTTTCTAAGCCTTTGGGGAAATCTTCTGTAAGAAATACGACTTTGCAATTAGGATTATTCTCTTTGGCAATTTTTGCAATCTTAATTGAAGGGGAATTATCGAAATTTACAACCTTCTCTCCTACAAATAAAAGCTCGCATCCTTCAAGTGCACTCTTAAAATCTATGTAATTTATTACAAGATCCATGCTATTTTTTGCATCAGCATTTAGAAAGCTCATCATCGCATAGCTTGCTCCTCCGCCTGCTCCTGCTTGAGGGTGATCTTTCATATTGATATTGTATTTATCTTCGATTAGACTTGTAAAATCTTTTGCTAGATTTTCAAGCATTGTTACTTCAGCATCAGTTGCGCCCTTTCTTTTTGCATGAAGGTTGGCACAACCATTCTTTCCCATAAGTGGACAATTGATATTACAAGCTAGAGAAAACTTCGATTCTTTTAATCTAATATCCATATTGGATATATCAATATCTTTTACTTTGGATAGATTGATTACTGATGGTTCAAGCTCTTTATTGTCCTTATCAAGAAATTTAACCCCTAGAGCATAGAGCATTCCCATTCCAATATCGTTGGTTGCAGAATCACCTATACACACAAGAAAATTGCGAACTCCCTTGTCCAATGCGTCCACAATCATTTCTCCAAGCCCTATTGATGATGAATTCATTATATCAATATCTTCTTCATCTATTGTGCCTATGCCACAAGGCTCTGCCATCTCCATTATTCCAGAATCGCCCTTTAGAAGATATCTTACAGTTACTATTTGATTTAATGGATTATGAACATTTACATATTGATATTGCCCACCTAGCATCTTTTTTAATGTAGAAACAGAACCCATGCCACCATCTATTACTGGAAGTACTCTTACAAAGTCATCTTTGAGCTCTTTTTTTATGTAATTTCCAATCTCTGCCGAATTTATTATATTTAGATATGATTCTATAGCTACTGCTATTTTCATTTCACCTCTCCTAGTCGCTTTTTAGCAAACTTTATCTTACGTTCTCTCTTAGTATATCACAATTATAATTGAGATTAAAGATTCTTGATTTTTTCTAATGTACAATTTATAATCTTAATAAGATTATGTATAAGATTTATAAATAAATTTATATATTTTTTATATTAATAATCAAAATTCAAAGGAGTTTATATGAACACAAGTAGAACAAAAATTATGACTATTGGGGCATTAGCCATTGTAATCAATGTAGTCTTAGGTCTTATTGTATCAGCCTTAAAGATTCCTCTTTTATTTTTAGATACAATGGGAACAATCTTTATGTCAGCGACATTTGGAATCGGCTGGGGAATTCTCGTAGCAATAGGAACTCATCTTGTAATGACAATTATGGAAGGCTTTGTGGCTTTTCCATTTGTACTTGTAAGTATTGCAACAGCAATAGTTGTTGGACTTATGGCAAGAAAGGGCAAATTCGATATCAAAAAGGCAATAATAACAGGATTATTACTTGCAATAGTATCTCCACTAATTGGAACACCAATTAGACTTGCTTTATTTGGAGGATTTACAGGTTCTGGTGCAGATATAATAATTGCAGGACTAAGAGCATCGGGCAAAGAGATATTTACTTCAACATTTATAGGAGTTGTCGCATCTAACTTTGTCGATAAGATTGTATCTTGTATATTAGTAAGCATTCTAATCAACAAATTACCAATAAAATACCTTGGAGCACGTCGTGCGAAGTAATAGATTTGTAGTTGTTTCTAATTGCATCTTAAACCAAAATGCAGTTCTAATAGATTGGGAAAGAGCTCCTGGAGCCTATCCTTTTTCTAATTTAATAATAAATAAGGGCATTAGAATTGTAACTCTTCCTTGTCCAGAAACTCTTGCAAATGGTGTGAATAGACCACCTATGAATTATGATGACTACAATACAATAACTCATAGAAATCTTTGCAATGATTTGTGCGAAATCCCAATAAGAATGATACAAGAATTGGTAAAGGGCGGAAGTGAATTTATTGGAACAATTGGAATCCATAATAGCCCCAACTGCTCAATTACAGATCAAAGGGGTGTTTTTATGGAGGAATTTTTCAAAAAATTAGAGGAAAATAACCTAAATACCAATTACCTAGAAGTGCCTACAGACTATGTATATGGCAATAATGAAAAGGAAAAAGATTTTGAAAAAGAGCTAGAGAAGTTTTTAAAATAAAAAATTTCTATGTATATTACAAAAAGCGAAAAGTCATAGCTTTTCGCTTTTTTTCGTAAAATTATATTGAATAAATTCTAAAATTATATTAAAATTTCTTTTAAATTTTATAATCTTTATAAATGTTTTTGAAAATTACATTTTAAAAGGCAACTAAGAGTTCTCTTAATTGCCTTTTTGATTGCTATTTTGCAATATTTTCTATGATTTTAACTAGAAGCTCGCTTCCTTTATACAATGAGCTTACTGGAATAAATTCAAATCTTGAGTGGAAGTTATATCCTCCAGCGAAGATATTTGGACAAGGTAGTCCCATAAATGAGAGTTTTGCTCCATCTGTTCCTCCTCTTATTGGTTGAATCTTTGGAGTTATGTCTATATCTTCCATTGATTTTTTGGCAAGGTCTACTATTTCCATATGATCTTTGATTTTTTCTATCATATTATAATAGCCATCTGTTATCTTAAGATCTATTATATTGCCGTATTTCTTATTTAAAAATGCTACTACTTCTTCTAGGTAGTTCTTCTTTTGTTCAAATGTTTCTTTGTGGAAATCTCTTATTAGCATTTCTAGATGTGTATTTTCTACATCTCCTGTTATCTCATTAACTAGATAGAATCCTTCATATCCTTCGGTATGTTCTGGTCTTTGATCTGCTGGAAGCATTGAGATTAGTTCATTTGCAATTACAATGGAATTTTGCATGATGTTTTTGGCACTTCCTGGATGAACGTTCTTTCCTTTGATGTCTACTTTTACTCCTGCTGCGTTGAAGTTTTCATACTCTAGCTCTCCAACTGGTCCTCCGTCTATTGTATATGCGAAGTCTGCTCCAAATTTCTCTACATCAAATAAGTCTGCTCCTCTTCCGATTTCTTCATCTGGTGTAAATCCTATCTTTATTGTGCCATGTTCCATAGAAGTATTTGACATTTTCTGTGCCATATCCATTATCATGGCTACTCCGCCCTTGTCATCTGCTCCTAATAGTGTTGTTCCATCTGTTGTTATTAGCTTTTCTCCTACAAGGTTTTCTAATGATGGGCTATCTTTTGTTGTTATTGTAAATTTATCTGATAGCTTGATATCTCCACCCTTGTATTCTATTATTTGTGGCTTTACATTTTCTGCTGTGACTTCAAGTGCTGTATCCATGTGTGCTATAAATCCAACTGTTGGCAAATCTTTGTCTGTGTTTGCTGGAATTGTCGCATAGATATATGCCTTGTCGTCCATTTCTACTTCTATTCCCATCTCTTCTAATTGTTTTACCAATAGATTAGCAAGATTAAATTGCTTTTTGGTTGATGGTGTTGTTTCGCTTTTGTCATCAGATTGTGTGTCGATTTTTACATATTCGATAAATCTATCTACTATATCCATTTTTCCCTCCTATACCAATACTTGTATAGTTAGCACTACTAGGCTTAGAACTATCGTCATAAGTAAAAGCTTGATTACCCATTTAAACCACTTGTCATAGGTTACTCCTACCATCTCAAGTGTTGCTATTACAAGTCCTGTTGGTGTTATATATGCCATCCAGCCTTGTCCGAAGTTGTATGCTGATACAACTACATCACGTCCTACATTTACTGCATCTGCCAAAGGTGCCATTATTGGCATTGACAATGCGGCAAGTCCTGATGATGATGGGATAAAGATTCCAAGTATTGAATAAATTGCCATTTGTACCCATGAGAATACTACTCCGCTCATTCCGCTAACTATTTGTGTAGCATTGTATAACAATGTGTCCGATATAAAACCATTGTCCAATATTATATTTATACCTCTTGCGACTCCTATTATCAAAGCGACACTTACAAGATCTGCGGCTCCGTTCATAAATGTGGATACTGCCTTTTTCTCTTTAAGTCCTGATAAAAACATTATTATGATTGCAGAAACCAAGAAGATTCCGCTCATTTCTTCAAACCACCGGTCTTTTGTAGAAACTCCCCATATCATTATTACAAATGATAATACGAATACTATTAGAGTTATTTTCTTTTTAGTTGTAAATTCCTCTTCTTGTGATGAATCATAATCTTCTAAGAATTTATTTTTGATTCTTGGCATATCTTCTGCAATTATAGAAAGATTAGGGTTTTTCTGTACTTTCTTTGCGTATTTTCCGATATATACTAATGTCAATATTGATGTTAATATAAGTCCTATAATTCTATAAATTTGTCCTGTTGTAAATGAGATTCCTGCAGCATTTGATGCTATTACTACGGAAAATGGATTGGTTGTTGAAAACATCGTTCCTACGCAACTTCCGAGATATATTGTAGCTATAACTACCATTGCATCATAACCTGCTGCTATAAATATTGGAAGTAGTATTGGATAAAGTGCTATGGTCTCTTCTGCAAGTCCAAATGTAGTTCCTCCAAGTGCAATAAGTGCAAAGACTACTACTATCATAAGGAATTCTCTGCCCTTGGTCTTTTTGGATAATGCGCTCATTCCTGCATTAAATGTGCCTGTCTCATTTAATAATCCTACGATTCCTCCTATTATAAGTACAAATACTATAATATCTACTGAGTCTTCTACCCCTTGGATTGATGCAAGGATTACATCTTTTAGTCCTTGGGGATTTTCTTTTATTTTCTCATAGCTTCCAGGTATTGCTATTGGTTTTTTTATAGATTTGTTCTCAAAACTTTCTAATGGTATTGAGATATTGTTCTCTTTTAGGAATTTCTCTGTCGCTTCAACTTTAGTTTCATTACCTTGTTGGTCTGTAATTGTAAATGTATGATCTTCGTTATATGTCAATCGTGAATACATTCCAGCTGGTATAAGATAAGTCAAAACAGCAGCAAAAATCAATACTATAAATAGTACGCTAAAAGCTGACGGGAAATTAAATCCCTTCTTTTTCTTTTTCTTATTCTTTTCCATAAGTCCTCCTATATCACAAAGAGTATTATAACAAATACATGATTTTATTCAATGTTATACATTAGATGATTAAATCTTTTCATTGGATTATTCATATATTCGCATTGTTTTATAATTTATATATATTTTGTCTTTTGAATATTATTATAATTGTTTGGATAAAAATATAGAATTATTTTAAAAATTCTAAAATATCTAAGATTTTTTTAGAGCTTAATTTTAATTGTATGACACAAAAATGGTGGTGTTGCAGAATAGAATTATCTATTCTGCGACATCATTTTTTTATTAAT
>JAUMZM010000034.1 GCA_030528125.1 Tissierellia bacterium | reverse complement strand
GGATTTTTTCATTTCCTCGCCTTTTTTATTTTAGGACTTTTGCAACAGCCCCTTTAGTATCTAAAATCAAAAATCATTTCATTAAAATTTTACATTACATTAAAGTTGTCCTTATAATATAAATATAAATTTAAAACATGATAATACTAACGTTTTCATAACTAAAATAAGCTAAATTTCTAACAAAATATCTAATATTTAGCCTAATTTCATCAAAATTAGTCCAAAATTTATACAATTAACATAAAAAATAAAGAACTTTTGATAAAAATAATAAAAATATGAGAAAAAGTTACAAAAAACTATTGACAATTAGAAAAAAGTATCATAGAATAGAAGCATAAGGAGAGGAAAAGAATTGCCAAGTAATAAAGAATATTTATTAACTAACTACAAATCAATAGTTGATTTTATATCGACAATAACAGGTCCCAATTGTGAGGTCTTATTAAGAGAGATACAAGATGATACAGGAGTTATTATCTATGGCAAGAATCTTAAGATGAGTGGAAGAAAGATCGGAGAAAAAATATCCGGATACACCTTAGACAAAATCTTAAGAGTGGACTATAAGGATAATGATTATGTATCAAATTATGTCGGTATAAGCGAAACAAATCAAAAAGTCTTTCGCTCTTCAACATACTATATCAAAAGGGATGATGATTTAATCGGACTTTTGAGTGTAAATTACAATCTAACGGATGTTATTAATTTTAAAGATTTCATCTCAGAAAAATTCCTATTTGGAATAGATGATAATATCCAAAAGAACACAGATTATTTTGATACTTCGATGGAAGATATAATTGATGCGACAATAAAAAATGTAATATTGCATTGGGATAGATCAATTCCAGTAAACAAAATCGAATCTCAAGATAATCCAATCAGACAGTTGTGCCAAATGAATGTCTTTAAGTACAAAGGCAGCGTAAACAAAGTTGCGGAAATATTAAATATTTCCACACAATCAATTTATAGGTATATCAAAGAAATAGAAAATTTGAAATGAGGTAAGAATATGGATTTTAACAAATTAGTTGAACAATTATCAAAATTAGATTACAAAAATCTTTATCACAATGATTTCTTCTTAACATGGGATAAATCATTAGAAGAATTAAATGCTATTTGGACAGTTGCAGATGCAATTAGACAATTAAGAGAAGAAAACAAATCAGCAAAAATATTTGATTCAGGATTAGGAATTTCAATATTTAGAGATAACTCTACAAGAACAAGATTCTCATTTGCATCAGCTTGTAACTTACTCGGACTTGAAATTGCAGATTTAGATGAACAAAAATCACAAATTGCTCACGGTGAAACTCTAATGGAAACAGCTAACATGCTTTCATTCATGGCTGATGTTATAGGAATTAGAGATGACAAATTCATAGGAAAAGGACATACATACCAAAAGGAATTTGCTGATTCAGTTCAAGAAGGATTTGAAGATGGAGTATTAAAGCAAAGACCAACAGTTCTTTCATTACAATGCGATATAGACCATCCAACACAAATGATGGCAGATACACTTCATTTCGCACATTATTTCGGAGGATTTGACAAACTTAAAGGCAAAAAGATTGCAATGAGCTGGGCATATTCACCATCTTACGGAAAACCACTTTCAGTTCCTCAAGGAGGAGTAGGACTATGGACAAGACTTGGAATGGACGTAGTATTAGCTCATCCAGAAGGTTATGAAATAATGGATGATGTAAACGAAATAGCTAAGAAAAACGCAAAAGAATCTGGTGGAAGCTATAAAGTTACAAATGATATGAAAGAAGCATTCAAAGATGCAGATATCGTAATACCAAAATCCTGGGCTCCTTATGCATTTATGGAAAGAAGAACAGATCTTTATGGACAAGGCGATTGGGATGGAATTGATAAGCTAGAAAAAGAATTATTAGCTGAAAATGCAAATCACAAAGATTGGGAATGCACAGAAGAAATGATGAAGCTTACAAGAAATGGAAAAGCTCTTTATGGGCATCCGCTTCCAGCAGATATAACAGGAGTTTCATGTAAAGAAGGAGAAGTTGCAGCTTCAGTATTTGATAGATACAGAAAAGAATTATATCAAGAAGCAAGCTTTAAACCATATATAATAGCAGCTATGATCTTCTTAATGAAAGTTAAAGATCCAGAAGCTAAACTTAATGAATTATATACAAACAGCACACCAAGACTTAATGGTTAATGGAGGATATAAATGAATATAGATTTTGATAAAGTAAAAGAATTAGCTAAAGGCTATGAAGAGGATATGACAAGATTTCTTAGAGATCTTATAAGACTTCATGGAGAATCAACAGAAGAAGAACAAAAGTCAAAAAGAATCAAAGAAGAAATGGAAAAATTAGGATTTGACAAAGCTTGGATAGATCCACAAGGAAATGTTCTTGGAGAGATGGGAACAGGAAAAACTCAAATCGCATTTGACGGACATATTGATACAGTAGGAATTGGGAATATCGATAACTGGAACTTCGATCCTTATGAAGGAAAAGACGAAGATGGAGTAATCGGTGGACGTGGAGCAAGCGACCAATTAGGTGGACCTGTATCAGCAGTATATGGTGCAAAAATCATGAAAGATATGGGATTATTAAATGACGATTATAGAGTTCTTGTAACAGGAACAGTTCAAGAAGAAGATTGCGATGGAAACTGCTGGTTATACATGATAGAACAACAAAATATAAAACCAGAATTTGTAGTATCAACAGAACCTACTGATGGTGGAATATACAGAGGCCAAAGAGGAAGAATGGAAATAAGAGTTGATGTTACAGGAATTTCATCACATGGTTCAGCGCCAGAAAGAGGAGATAATGCTATTTATAAAATGGCAAAGATTTTAAATGAAGTAGAACAATTAAATGAAAATCCAGCAGATGATAGTGTTGAGATTAAAGGTCTTGTAAAAATGCTTGATGAAAAATATAATCCAGAATATAAAGAAGCTAACTTCCTTGGAAGAGGAACAGTTACAACATCACAAATATTCTTTACATCACCATCAAGATGTGCAGTAGCCGATTCATGCTCTATATCATTAGACAGAAGAATGACAGCTGGAGAAACATGGCAATCATGTATAAAAGAAATTGAAGATCTACCATCAGTTAAAAAATTCGGTGCAAAAGTTTCAATGTATGACTACCATAGAGAAAGTTGGACAGGGCTTGCCTATGATCAAGAGTGTTACTTCCCAACATGGGTAATACCTAAAGATCATAATGTAACAAAAGCATTAGAAGAAGCATATAAATCATTATATGGAAATGACAGAATCGGACCAGATAGCGAAATGGAAAAGAGAAGACAAAGACCTCTTACAGATAAATGGACTTTCTCAACAAATGGAGTAGCAATAATGGGAAGACATAATATTCCAGTTATAGGATTTGGACCTGGAGCAGAAGATCAAGCTCACGCACCTAATGAAGTTACTTGGAAACAAGATCTCGTAACATGTGCAGCAGTTTATTCAATACTTCCTTTAATTTACACTACAAAATATCAAGACAGATAGTAACTAGAAATTAAAAGGGAGACTCCTCCCTTTTAGTTCATTTAATACACAGGAGAAAATAATGTCAGAAAAAATAGTTTTAGCGCTAGGTGGAAACGCACTTGGAAAAACACCACAAGAACAATTAGAAAAAGTAAAATTAACAGCAAAATCAATAGTAGATTTAGTAGAAGAAGGAAATGAAGTAGTAGTAAGCCATGGAAATGGTCCACAAGTCGGAATGATAAATCTTGCTATGGAAACATCTCATAATTCTAAAGAAAATACACCAGATATGCCATTTCCTGAATGTGGAGCAATGAGCCAAGGATATATTGGATATCATCTTCAAAATGCAATTCAAAGCGAATTTAGAAAAAGAAATATAGATAAAAGTGCCGTTACAGTTATAACTCAAACTGTTGTAGATGAAAACGATAATGCGTTTGAAGATCCAACAAAACCAATAGGATCATTCTATACAAAAGAACAAGCAGATAAAGTTATGGAAGAAAAAGGCTATGTATTTAAAGAAGATGCAGGAAGAGGATATAGAAGAGTTGTAGCAAGTCCTAAGCCAGTAGATATAGTAGAAATAAATGCAATAAACAAATTAATAGAAAATGACACAATGGTAATTGCTGCAGGTGGTGGCGGAATTCCAGTTATAAAAAAAGATGGCGAACTCATTGGAGTACCAGCTGTTATAGATAAAGATTTTACTAGCGAAAAACTAGCTGAATTATTAGATTGTGATACACTTTTAATTCTTACAGCAGTAGAAAAAGTTGCTATAAGATTTGGAAAAGAAGACCAAGAGTGGCTAAGTGAATTAAACTTAGAACAAGTAGATAAATATATAGAAGATGGAGAATTTGCTAAAGGAAGCATGCTACCAAAAGTAGAAGCTTGCAAGAAATTTGTAGAAAGCAAAGATGGAAAAAGAGCAATAATTACATCTTTAGAAAAAGCAAAAGATGCTTTAAATGGAAATACAGGAACTATAATCAAAAAGTAATTTCTAAGAAAGGATTTTTTATGCTACTTATTAATGGCAAGGTTATAACAAATAATCCTAGTAATGAATATATAGAAAATGGATTTGTCCTTATAGAAGATGATGAGATAAAAGATTTTGGCGATATGGAGAATTTACCTGATGACTATTCAAATGAAGAGGTAATAGATGTCAAAGAAAGAATAATAATGCCAGGAATGATAAATATGCACACACATATTTACTCATCTTATGGAAGAGGAATGAGCGTATCCAGTAGAACTAGAGATTTCATAGAAATTCTTGAAAACCAATGGTGGAAATTAGACAAGTTACTTACAGTAGAAGATGATAGACTTAATGCCTATACAACACTTATAGAATCTATAAGAAATGGAGTAACATGTGTATTTGATCATCATGCATCAGCTTATCATATAAAAGGAAGCTTAGATGCTCTAGCAGAAAGCACAAGAGATCTTGGAATGAGAGGAGATTTCTGCTATGAAGTATCAGATCGTGATGGAGAAGAAATTGCAGATTATGGAATTAGAGAAAATGTAGAATTTATTAAAAAATGCAATAGTACATCAGATGATATGATAAATGCTCATTTTGGAATACATGCACCATTTACTATAAGTGAAAAGACAATGCAAAAGATAAAAGAAGCTACAAAAGATCTAGATTGTGGCTATCATGTACATGTTGCAGAAGGAATTGAAGATCAATACGATTCATTAAAAAAATACAACAAAAGATGCATAGAAAGACTATTTGATGATGGAATACTTGGAGAAAAATCTCTAATAATTCATGCAGTCCATGCTTCAAGTTTTGAATTAAAAATTCTAAAAGACACCAATACAAATCTAGTTCACAATCCTATGAGTAATATGGGAAATGCAGTTGGACTAAGCCCAGTATGCAAAATGCTTGATATGGGAATTAGAGTAGGACTTGGAACAGATGCTTATACAAATGATATGTTTGAATCAATGAAAGTAGCTAAGCTTTTGCAAAATCATGGACTTTCTGATCCTGAAATAGGATTTATGGAAAGTTATAAAATGCAAATGGAAAATAATCCTAAGATTGCATCAAGATTTTTCAAAAAAGAGCTTGGAGTAATCAAAAAGGGAGCTTATGCGGATATTATAACCGTTGATTACAAAAACTATACACCAATGAATAAAGACAATATCAAAGGCCATATAATATTTGGATTTACAGGAAGAATGGTAAATGACACCATAATAAATGGTAAATTTGTAATGAAAGATAGACAAATTCTAACAGTAGATGAAGATGAAATTTTCAAAGAATCTAGAAAAAGAGCATCAGAAATCTGGAAAAAGATGTAGGAGATATAATGGAAAAAATACTTATAACACAATTAAAAGAACAAAATAAAAATGTAGATACAAGTTTTTTAAGTGAAGAAGTTGCACAAAAGGCAATGGATTTTCATAAAAGTTTTCCACAATATGGAAAAACTCCATTAGTCGAATTGAAAAATCTATCAAAAGAGATAGGAATCAAGGATTTATATGTAAAAGATGAATCATATAGATTTAATCTTAACGCATTTAAAGTATTGGGAGGATCATTTGCAATAGGAAATTATATTGCTGAAAGATTAAACATGGATATAAAAGATCTTCCTTATGAAAAAATGATATCTGATGACATAAAAGAAAAACTTGGAGAAATCACATTTACAACAGCTACAGATGGAAACCATGGAAGAGGAGTTGCTTGGACTGCAAATCAACTTAAACAAAAATCCAAAGTATTTATGCCAAAAGGATCAGCACAAGAAAGATTAGAAAATATAAGAAAAGAAAATGCAGATGCTGATATCTATGAATATAACTATGACGAATGTGTAAGACTTGCAGATAAATATGCAAAAGAAAACAACGGAATCTTAGTTCAAGATACATCTTGGGATGGATATGAAGATATTCCACGTTGGATTATGCAAGGATATATGACAATGGCAAAAGAAGCCTATGAAGAGCTTAAAGAACAAGGCAAAACACCAACACATATATTCTTACAAGCAGGAGTAGGATCATTATCATCAGCAGTTACAGGATTTTTTGCAAATGTAATGAAAGATAATCTCCCAGTAATTACAATTGTAGAGCCACAAAAAGCAGCTTGTCTATATAAGACAGCAGTTGCAGATGATGGAAAACTTCATCCAGTAACAGGAGATATGGATTCCATAATGGCAGGATTAAACTGTGGAGAACCTGTAACAGTAGGTTGGCCAATACTTAGTGCTTATGCTAAATACTTCTTATCAGTTGATGATATATACGCAGCTTGTGGAATGAGATTATTAGCAAATCCACTAAATGATGACAAGAAAATAGTTTCAGGAGAATCAGGGGCTGTTACATCAGGAGTTGTATACAAATTAATGACTGATGAAAGATTAAAAAATATAAAAGAAAAAATAGGTTTAGATCAAAATTCAGTTGTTCTTTGCTTCTCAACAGAAGGAGATACTGATAAGAAAAATTACAGAGATGTAGTATGGGATGGAAAATATCCTAGTATCTAATAATTCTATATTATTAGAATAAAAACATATAAGGAGAAAATATGTCAGATTTAATGAAAGCTGTAAAATTTTCTTCGATGATTGAAAGAATTTTTGAAGAATATAATAAATACAACACAATATATAATGTTGAAAATATTTATCACGCAAATACAGAAAAAAGATTAAATATATTAAATGCTAAACTAGAAAATCCTGTAGGAGCTGCAGCAGGACCTAATACACAGCTTGCACATAATATTGTAGCAGACTATGCAGCAGGATTGAGATTTATAGAACTTAAAACAGTACAGATTCTTGAAAAAGAAGCATTAAATATTCCCAAACCTTGTATAAGAGCAGAAGATGAATGCTATAATGTAGAATGGTCAACAGAACTTGACATATTAGAAGCAGCAGATGAATATATCAAAGCTTATCTTGCAATAAAAGTTATAGCAAAAGAGCTAGAGCTTGGAGATCCTGATGGCTTTATATTTAATATGTCAGTTGGATATGATCTTAAAGGAATAAAATCACATAAGGTTGATAAATTCATAGAAACATTAAAAGATGCAAGAATAAGCAAAGTATGGGAAGAATCCAAAAACTACCTATTAGATAATCTAGACAGATTTAAAAATATAGATAGAGATTTCATAGAATCAATTGATCCACATTTTGTAAACTCAATTACTCTATCTACGATGCATGGATGTCCTCCAGAAGAAATAGAAAAAATTGCAAGCTATCTATTAGAAGAAAAGAAGATCCATACACATATAAAATTAAACCCAACATTATTAGGATATGATAGAGTTAGAGATATCCTTGATAAAATGGGATATGACTACATCAAATTTGGAAAAGAAGGTTTTGATAAGGACCTTAAGTTTGATCAAGCAGTAAAATTAATCGAAAGATTGATGGATAAAGCTAAGAAATTAAACTTAGAATTTGGAGTAAAGCTTACAAATACTTTCCAAGTTGACATAAAGCAAAATGAGCTTCCAGGCGAAAATATGTATATGTCAGGAAAAAGCCTTTATCCTCTTACAATAAGCTTAGCTTATGAATTATCCAAAGCCTTTGATGGAAAACTTCCGATTAGTTTTTCAGGAGGAGCAGATAAAAACAACATCAAAGATATATTTGAATGCGGAATCTATCCAATAACAGTTGCAACAGCAATCCTTAGAGGAAAGGGACTAGATAATGCAAAGAACCTTGCAGAAATTCTAGAAGATTGTGACTATCCAAAAGATCAGATTACAGATACACAAAAGCTTAAAGAACTAAAAGATAAAGTTCTAGAAGATAAAAACTACAAGAAATCAAGTGCACAGAAAAAGAAATATGCTAAGAAAGATTACAAAGGCGTTAAAGACGACGATCACAAATGTAATGTATTGTGCAAGACATGTGTAAGAGTTTGTCCTAATAGATGCAATGAAGTGCTTAAACTAAAAGACGAAGAGATAATAATTCACATGGATAAATATTGCAATGAATGTGGAAATTGTCAATTCCTATGTATAGAACCTTGTAGACCATACAAAGATAGAATAACAGTATTTGAAGACAAAAAGGCGCTTATGGATAGCACAAATGATGGCTTTGCAATAGAAAATGAAAATATAATAGCAAGGTTAAACGGAGAAATATTAGACAATCTTCCGTTAGAATTAGAAGAGATCATAGATCAGATAAAACAAGAAAAACCTTATTTGTTAAAGTAATTGCTAATTGGGATTGTGTATACAATCCCAATTGGTGTATTTGGAGGAATATTGTGGAAAAACAATTCGAAATATTAGAAAAACTCATAGAAAAAGAGGGCGTAATTCTTGCACTTATTGTAAGAAAAACAGGATCTACTCCTAGAAGCCCAGGAACATTTATGCTTATTACAAAAGATAAAATATATGGAACAATAAGTGGAGGAGTAGAAGAATACCAAGCCATAAAAAAAGCAAGAAGCTTAATTGATGAAAAAAAATCAGAGCTTGTACATTATAGTTTAGATAACAGGAAAGCTGGCGATCTTGGAATGGTTTGCGGTGGAGAAAATGACGTTTACTTTAGATATTTCGGCAAAAAAGATTATAAGCTTGTAAAAGAAATCAATGAAAAGATCAACAAAAATGATAATCTAACATTAATCTATGATATAGAAACTTCAAATATAGAAATTACAGAAGATGAAAAAATAAAAAATAAATTAATAGATGATAAATACTTTTACTTAAACCTAAAGCAAAAAGGTATAGTCTATGTTTTTGGGGCAGGGCATGTATCACAAGCTTTAGTGCCAGTTCTAATATATCTTGGGTTTGATGTAACTGTAATAGATGATAGAAAAGAATTTCTATCCAAGGATAAATTCTCTAGTAAAGTTATACTAAAAAATCTAGATTTTAAAAACATGGATATAGAAATTACAAATAGCGACTATTGTGTAATTATGACAAGAGGTCATAAATATGATGAGATTTGTATAAGATATGCACTTAAAAATGCAAATCCTAGATATATTGGATGCATGGGTTCATCCAAAAAAGCTAATTTAGTAAAAGAAAATCTATTAAAAGATAATTATAATATTGAGAATTTGTACCTACCGGTTGGAATTGATATTAATTCAGAAACACCTGAAGAAATCGCAATTTCTGTAGTGGCTCAGATGATAAAAATTAAAAATGGAGACTGGTAAAATGACTGAAGAAAATTATAAAATTAAGATAAATAATAAGATATATGAAAGTAAAGAAGACAAAACATTACTTAGATTTCTTCGTGATGATTTAAATATAATATCAGTAAAAGATGGATGTTCTCAAGGAGCTTGTGGGACTTGTACTGTAATTATTGATGGGAAAAATGTAAAAGCCTGCACTCAAAAACTTTCAAAACTTGAAGGAAAAGAGATAACAACATTAGAAGGATTTACACAGGAAGAAAGAGAAATCTATTCTTATGCTTTCGCAAGAGTAGGGGCAGTACAGTGTGGATTTTGTACACCAGGAATGATGATTAGTGCAAAAGCTTTGCTTGATTCAAATCCTAATCCTACAATAGATGATGTCAAAAAAGCAATTAATGGAAATATCTGTAGATGTACAGGATACAAAAAGATAGAAAAAGCCATCTTATTAATATCTAAAATCTTATTTGGTAAAGAAAAAATCGAAAAAGATGCCTACGAAAAAGTAGGCGAAAACATGATAAAAATCGATGCAGTGGATAAAGCATTAGGTAAAGCAACCTATGTAGATGATATGCAACTAGATAATATGCTATATGCTTCAGCAATAAGAAGCAAATATCCTAGAGCAAAGGTTTTGGATATAGATTATAAAAAGGCCCAAGAACATCCAGGAGTTGTAAAAGTATTTACAGCAGAAGATGTATATAACAATAAAGTTGGACATATTCAACAAGACTGGGATGTATTTATAAGAAAAGGCGACTACACAAGATGTGTGGGAGATGCAATATGTATGGTAGTTGCAAAAGATAAGAAATCTCTTGAAGAAGGCAAAAAGCTCGTAGAGATAAAATATCAAGAAGAAAAGCCTGTTACAAGTATCTATGAAGCAATACAAAAAGATGCTCCAAAGATTCATTCAAATGGAAATCTATGCCAGAGAAGACATGTAACAAGAGGAAGTACTACAGTTGCACTTAAAACTTCTGCATATACAGTAACTAAAACCTTTAAAACACCATTTTCTGAACACGCATTCTTAGAGCCAGAAGGAGCATTGGCAGAGCCTTATAAAAATGGAGTAAAAGTATATTCTAGTGATCAAGGAATATATGATACAAGAAAAGAACTTTCTCACATGTTTAAAGGAGAGCTTACAGAAGATCAAATTGTCGTACAAAATATGACAGTTGGAGGTGGATTTGGAGGAAAAGAAGACGTATCCGCACAACATCTTGTAGCACTTGCAGCTTATCAATTAAAACAGCCAGTAAAACTAATATTTACAAGAGATGAATCCTTAGCTTTCCATCCAAAAAGACATCTTATGATTGGCAAATTCACATTAGGATGCGATAAAGAGGGAAACTTCACAGCACTTGATTGTGATATATTCTTTGATACAGGAGCTTATGCTTCATTATGTGGACCTGTACTAGAAAGAGCTTGTACTCATGCAGTTGGACCTTATAAATATCAAAACACCAATATAAGAGGTTTTGGATATTATACAAATAATCCACCAGCAGGAGCTTTTAGAGGATTTGGAGTTTGTCAATCAAACTTTGCAGTTGAGACACTTGTAACATTACTTGCAGAAAAGGTTGGAATATCATCTTGGGAAATAAGATACAAAAATGCCATCGAACCAGGAGAAGTATTACCAAATGGACAATTTGCAGATAGATCGACAGCATTAAAAGAGACATTACTTAAAGTAAAAGACGAGTTTGAAAACAACAAAGGACATGTAGGTATAGCATGCGCTTTGAAAAACTCAGGAGTAGGAGTAGGACTTCCAGATAAAGGACGTGCTAGAATAAAAGTAAATAATGAAACAGTTGAGATATATTCAGCAGCAAGTGATATAGGACAGGGTTCAGCAACAGTATTTACACAAATGGTTTGTCAGATAACAGGACTTGATAAGAGTAATGTAAAATATATGTATGCATCAAGTGAATTTGCACCAGATTCAGGAACAACATCAGGTTCAAGACAGACACTAATAACAGGAGAAGCTGTAAGAGGAGCAAGTGCCAAGTTGAAAGAAGACTTAGATAAAGGAAATAGTCTTAAAGATCTTGAAGGCAAAGAGTACTTCTATGAATTCTTTGATCCAACAGATCCACTTGTAAATGATAAGAAAAATCCAAAAAGCCACGTTGCCTATGGATTTGCAACACATCTTGCAATAGTTGATCCAGACACAAGAAAGCTCACTAAGGTAGTAGCATGCCATGATAGTGGAAAAGTTGTAAATCCAATAGCAATAGAAGGTCAAATCGAAGGTGGAGTTACAATGAGCATGGGATATACTCTTACAGAAAATTATAAGCTAGATAATTCAAAAGTAGCCTATAAATATGGAACCCTTGGATTAATGAGATCAAAAGATGTACCAGAGATTGAGGCAATTACAGTAGAAAAAGAAGAACTCTTAGACTTTGCATTAGGGTCAAAGGGAATAGGGGAAATATCATCCATACCTACAGCACCTGCAATAGCTGGCGCTTATTATAGCCTTGATCATAAGAATAGATTTGAACTTCCATTAAGAGAGACTCCTTATTCACAAAAAATAAAAGACATAAAATCAGAAACAGCCGAACAAAGCAATGCGAGAATAGAAGAAGAAATAAACAAAATGCTTGAAATTGTAGGCGGAACAATTGACAATAAGATTAGAAAAGCAGAAGATTAAACTAATATATTAATAAAGCATAATTTCAAATATCAATCAAAATCTAAACTAAGGTTTTGGTTGATATTTTTTAATATTTAACGATTTTAAATTAAAACATATTTAATAAGAAAAACCCTCTGATTGGTATGATAGAACAATCAGAAGGCCTATATAAAACATTAAAAGTTATAATTATATATTATTTTTCATTTAAAACTTTTTTAATTGATTTACTTGTATTATCTATGCTATCTTCATCAAGAACAAACATATATAAATCATAACCTGGCATTGTATAAGAAGGAATTCCCATTTGACCATATCCTTCCATTCCAATAGTTTCGATATCCCATTTTTTATTATCATCAATTTGTTTATTTACAAGCTCTACGATTTTATCTTCAGGCATATTTGTATCAACAGATTGATTAACTACATCCATAAGGTCATCGTAATTAAAGAGTATTTCTGGGGACATGGCTTTTTCTATTATTGCCTTTAAAACTTTTTCTTGATTTCTACCTCTATCCAAATCCCCTTCATTTAGAGAATATCTTTCTCTTGCAAAGCTTAGAGCTTGTTCACCATTCATGTGAACATTTCCAACATCAAAGAAAAATCCTCCTTCACTATTAGTAAAACTTTGGTCATTATAGACATCTATTCCACCCATTACATCAACTATATCCATAAAAGATGAAAAGTTAACTCTTACATAATAATTTATATCTATATCTAGAAGATCTTCTATTGTATTAATAGATGTATCTACCCCCAAAACCCCAGCATGAGTTAATTTATCAGTGTTGCCTTTAATTCCATTTATATATATACAAGAATCTCTAGGTATTACAGTTATAAGAATCTTATTGGTATTTGGATTAACAGTAAGTATTAAATTTACATCAGATCTTGATACACTTGCTATTGGACCATAGGTATCTATACCACTGATATATATATTAAATGGTTCGTTCTTTTCGACATTTTTTGATTCATTATTGTTTTGTGATTTTATATCAGATGAATATAGAATTCTTGTAATGGAATCAAAGTTTTTAATTTGCTCATTTATTAAAGGTCTATATGATTCATTTAATAAAATTACATCAGATTCCCTATTAACTAGACTTAAAGCAGCATCCATGTAAGTCTTTGAGTCTTCTAGATTTATATCTATATCTTCTTTCTTACTAAAATTCTTCATAAATGAATCTATATTTTTATTATCTTGTCCAATTGCTGATAATACATCATAATCATATAAATCTTCGATATCATTTATATCAGAATCTTTTAGAACAACGAAAGAAAAATTTATCTTATCTTTCTTTTCAGTATTATTTATACTACTTAGAGTATCCATACTCTTATATATATAATAACTAGCAAATCCGTTAAAAGTTGTAGATATAATTGCAAGTATCATTACTATAACTAAAATGATAGTCTTTTTATTATTTTGCTTTTTATAGATTGATCTTTCTGTAGGATTGCTTTTATTAGAAACTTTTGACTTTGCAAGTAAAATTGCTAATATTGTATAAAATATTACATATATTACTATAAAAGCTATCTGATATTTTGGCGGAAGTAAATTGTTTTTTCCAACAAAATACATTAATATTAATGTTGTTATTAAACCTACAAAAAAGAAAAATCTTGATATGATTTTCATTATATTCTCCCTTATTTATAATCGTGGAATTATTTTTAATTAAATCCTTATATACCGAAAAAAGTAAAGTCTATACAGTATATACACTATTACATTCTACAACAAATTTTAATTATATTCAAAAAATATTTAGATAGATATTTCGTTATTGAATGGTTTAAAAATAGCGATTAAAATATAATTTCCAAAATAATTATATTGATTATATATTAGAATTATTATTCATATTAAATAGCTAATATAAATTTTTATTTATGGCTATAAAATACCTCCTAACCATTATTCCAATTTAATTAGGAGGAATTTTATAAAATAGTATTTTAAAAATTTAATTTATATCATGTTTTTGGGGTCAGTCAATCTATCAAATTCTTCCTCTGAAAGGTAATTTAGCTTCAAATTAGCTTCTTTTAAAGTTATCTTTTCTTTATGAGCGTATTTTGCAAGCGAGCTTGCCTTATCATATCCTATATAAGGACTTAGTGCAGTTACAAGCATCAAAGAGTTTTTTAGAAAATAATCTATTTTTTCATAATTTGGTTTTAATCCTATTAAAAGATTTTTGTTAAATGAATCAATAGAATCTGTAAGGAGTCTTGCCGATTGCAATGTATTATAGATTATAACTGGCATAAATACATTTAATTCAAAATTTCCACTAGATGCTGCAACAGTAACTGTTGTGTTATTTCCCATAACTTGTGCACAAACTTGAATTAAAGCTTCTGCTTGAGTTGGATTTACTTTTCCTGGCATTATTGATGATCCTGGTTCATTGGCAGGAATTTCTAACTCTCCTAGTCCACATCTTGGTCCACTTGATAGATATCTTATATCATTTGCAATTTTAAATAAATCTGTAGCAAGAGAATTATATGATCCATTAATATTGCTAAATACTGATTTTGATGATAGGCCAAAGAACTTATTATTCATAGGTTTTATTTCAATTCCTAGATCTTCTTTTAAATAATTACAAACAGACTTGTCAAAGCCTTCTTTTACATTAAGCCCACTACCAACAGCAGAACCACCTACGGGTATTTCTTTTAGATTGTCATTAGCTGATTTTATGTAGTATAAATCCTTTTCGATAGAATATCTATAAGCTGATAATTCATCTGAAAGTCTAAGTGGAACTGCATCTTGTAGATGCGTTCTTCCAATTTTTACTATATCTTTGTAATCTTTTTCTAGCTTTTTAAATGTTTCTATAATCTTTTCTATGCTTTTTATTGTTTTATTTGTCTCAATTATTGTTGCAATATGCATTGCAGAAGGGAATGTATCATTTGTAGATTGAGATTTATTTACATGATCATTAGGATGAATGTCTATACTAGGATCGATTTCTTTGCAAATCGAACTTATTACTTCATTTACATTCATATTAGTCTGTGTTCCACTTCCTGTCTGCCAAACAGATAGGGGAAATGAGGAGATATAATTATCATTTAATAGCTTATCACAGGCTTTTACTATTAGATCTTTTCTTTTCTCATCAAGGTTATTTTTATCATAATTTGCCTTTGCACAGGCTTTTTTTATGTGAAGTAGTGCTACTATAATTTCGTATGGGATTTTTTCTTTTCCTATTTTGAAATTATTTAGGGATCTTTGAGTTTGAGCTTTCCATAAAGCGTTTTCTGGAACTTCAACTTCGCCCATCGAATCTTTTTCTATTCTCATTTTGTACTCCTTATTAGTTTATAATTTAAGCTTAGACCATAATAATGTTTTATTCAAGTTATTTATAATATTTAAAATAAAATTTACTAGAATATAATTTGAGAATATTAATATAATTTTGTAAACAAAAACGTTTAGTTATAATATCATAATATGATTTAGAATTAGGTTGAATTTGAGTATTTTACATATTTATATAGGATAGTACAAAAGGTTTCATTTTGATAGAAACATTTTACTCTGTTCTTTTATGACTTATAAATTTATAATAAAGATAATCGTACGAGAGGTGATTAAATGAATGAAAGGCAGCTTCAAATTTTAAAATTTTTAAATAGCATTGTTATTGAAGTACCTTTGGAATTTATTTCTAAAAAGGAAGGGGTGAGCATAAGAACTATTAGGACAGACATAGAAAAAATAAATATATTTTTAAAAAATAATAGTGATTCTAGATTAGTAGTTTCAGATAACAAAGTTAGTTTTATAAATGATAATAGCTTTAATGACATTTTAAATAAATTAGATTTTTATTATTATACATTGAATAAAGAAGAGAGATTAGTAGTAGAAAGTTTGATTTTGCTTTTTACTGATACTTACATAACTTATGAAGAAATTTCTGAACTCATGTTTGTAAGTAGATCGACGATTATTCAAGATAGCAAAGATCTAAAAGATTATTTGATTTGTCATAATATAAGCTTAAAATCTTTGAGTAATTCTGGGATATTAATTAGTAATCCAAATGAACAAGCAATAAGAGAATTTTTTCTAAAATTGATAGATGAAAATGAAGATATATATAAAATTTTTCTAAATAGTGTCCTTTTAAAAAATAAACTAACTTCAGAAAATGAGATTTTAAGAATAAACAAGATAACAAAAAGATGTGAAATAGAAAAAAATCAAGATTTAAATGAAAAGTCCTTTTTTGTTTTAACTAATTATCTAATATTTATGATATATAGAAATAAAAATGGGAATATTCCTAGACTTATAAGTAAAAAAGAAGATGATTTTTTTGAAACTTTGATTTTAAGATTAAATGAAAAATATAACATTAAAGAATTTAATACAGAAAAGCAATTCTTGGTTTCTAAACAAAATAATTTTAGGATGTCAAATAAGCAAAATGTCGAAGCTGTAAAAATTCAAGTGTTAACAGGATATTTTATATGGGGAGTATCAAAGGATTTAAGTATTAATCTAAATGATGACTATCTTCTCTTTCAAAGTTTATCTGAGCACTTACAAAGAGTATTTTTAGATGGTGCAGAAAATATAATAGTATATCCAGATGTTCAAATGATAGTTGATGAAAACAAAAATTTAATAAAAATTGTAGAAAAGAACTCTGTATATATAGAGAAAGCTTTTAAAAGAGAATTTACTTTTCCAGAGATATCTTATATCGTTGTATACTTAAGTGCAGCTCTTGAGCGATATTTTTACAAGGAATTTAAGAAAATTAAGGTGCTTATAGTATTTAATAGTGGAAGAAGTACAGGCCTATTATTAAAAACTAAATTGGAAGAAAAATTTAAATTTAATGTAATAGATGTGATATCTCCACATATTTTAACAAGTATAAATACACAAAATATCGACTTAATAATATCTACTGTTGATATAAAAAAAGACGATATTAAAATAGTTAAAACTAGCTCTTTATTAAATGCTAATGAGACTAGATTGATTACAAATGAAGCCAAAAATATAGTTTTAAATAAAAGAAATTCTAATAAACTAGAAAAGAATTTAAATACATCTGATATTTCTCTACAAGTAGAGCAAGTTATTAATAGCAATAATAAAAGAGAATTAAAAGAATTTAATATTAGTGATTATTTAAAAGGTGGTTTTATACAATTAGATATAGATGCTATTGATTGGAAAGATTCTATATTTAAGGCATCAAAAAAATTACTAGATGCAAATCTAATTAATCGAAATTATATAAACGCTATGATAGAAAATATTTTAGAAAATGGACCTTATATAGTTGTTGCAAAGGGATTTGCTATACCACATGCAAAAATTACTGATGGCGTTAGAAAGACAGGATTTAACTTAATAAGATTAAAAAATCCTGTGTATTTCGGTACTAATTCTAGTTTTGACCCTATTAGATATGTTTGTGTTTTAGCAGCTTGTGATCAAGTTTCACATTTAAATGCTTTTTTTGAAATTATAAATTTATTTCAAGATAAAAATTTTGTAGATAAGTTAGACAAAATAGATGATGTTGATAATATACTAAAACTGATAAAAGAATGGGAAAATGAAAGAAGGAAAAATGGATAACGAATTGATTTATAGAGATTTAATATTTGTAAATCAAGAATTTGATAGTCAATATGACATGATATCTTATCTAAATAATATTTTAGAAGAGAAAGGATTTGTCAAAGATACATTTTTAGAAAATGTATTAAAAAGAGAAGAAAAATACCCTACGGGGCTGGATACTGGAGATATAAAAGTAGCATTACCTCATACAGATAGTGAAAATGTAAAAAAGTCATGTGTTACTGTATGCACTTTAAAAAAACCTATTTTATTTGGACAAATGGATGATCCACAAAATAAGATAGAGGCAAATATAGTTTTTATCTTGGCTGTAAAGGATCCTGAACAGCAAGTACCAGTATTAGCAAAGTTAATGGAAGTTTTTGCTGATTCAAGCAAACTTAAAGATATATATGAATCAAAAAACACAGATGATATTTATGAGATTTTAACAGAAATGATTAAATAATTAATATAAGTCCAGTGGTAATAAGTCAAGTAAAACTTAAAAAAAGTTAAAAATTACAA
>JAUMZM010000033.1 GCA_030528125.1 Tissierellia bacterium | reverse complement strand
TTTATGCACGAACTTAGTTTATTATAGGTGTCGCAATATTATTTGCAATTCATCATTTATAAAAAGTAAATATTTTTAAGTTGATTGAACTAGTAGCGGTTATCGGATTAGTATTAGAAGGAGTTATGAGCTAAAATGAAATTTAAAAATTTAAATATTATGATTAAGCCTGTATCTTCTGAATGTAATATGACTTGCAAATATTGTTTTTATAAAGACGTAGCTAGAAATAGACAGATTTATGATTTTGGGAGAATGGATAATAATACTGTAGATAGTCTTATATCAAATGTTTTTAGTTCTGTAGAGGATAATGGCAATATAACATTTAATTTCCAAGGCGGAGAACCTCTTTTAGCAGGTCATAAATATTATGAATATTTAATAAATAAAGTAGATTATTTTAAGAAAAATCATAATATAAGTTATAATCTCCAAACTAATTTAACATTATTAGATGACGACTATATAAAGTTATTTAAATATAATAAGTTTTTAGTAGGTGTATCAATAGATGGCCCTAGAACCATTAATGATAAATATAGAAGATTAAATGATAGGAGTTCATCTTTTGATTTGATTATTTCAAATATAAAAAAACTGGAAGCTAATAATATAGAATATAATATATTGACAGTACTAACAAATGAATTGTCATATAAGGCAAGGAAATTGTATAAATTTTACAAAAATAATAACTTTAAATATATACAAATAATACCTTGCTTAAATCCGATTAATGATAAAAGAAGTTGGGGTTTAACCCCTAAAAACTTTGCTAGATTTTATAAAGAATTTAGTGATGTTTGGTTAGAAGATAAAATGAGTTTGAAAATTACAATGCTTGAAGATGTGATTTCTCTTTTATATAGGTGTATGCCTTTACAATGTGGTATGTTAGGAAAATGTAGCAACGATATGATAATAGAAGCTGATGGTTCTATTTATCCTTGCGATTTTTATGTATTAGATAAATATAAATTAGCTTATATTAGTGATGATAAACTTTCTGAAATATATCAGTGTGAAAAATCATTAGATTTTATAAAGGAAAAAAGAAATTTGACAAAGATATGTAACTCTTGTAAATATATACATATTTGCAATGGTAATTGCAAAAGAATTTCTGTTTGTCTTTATGATGAAAATTATTGTGGATATAAAGATTTTTTAGAACATTTTACTTTAAATTTAAAAGAATATATTAGTAACAACAAGTAGAAATAGTATCAAAAAATGTATGGTTTTTAGAGATTTATCTTGTTTTATCAAAAAAATAGGCAGTGTCAAAATACAGCACAGAATTTAAAATGAAAGTAGTAAGTGAATATCTTAAAGCTAATATAGGATATGAGCAATTAGCAAAAAATACAATATACCTAATAAAAGTATTATTCAAACATGGGTCAATGCCTACAATACTGAAGGCTATGATGGGATAAAAATATCAAGAAAAAACAAGAAATACTCTTTAGACTTCAAACTAAATGTAGTAAACTTGTACTTAACAGGAGAAATGTCCTATCAAAGCCTTGCTAATGAACTTAAAATTAATAACCCCAGCATAATAACTAGATGGGTAATAGATTTTAGAGAAAAAGGAATTGAAGGACTAAAGCCAAAAAAGAGAGGAAGACCATCAAAGATGCCTAAAGATAGCAATAAGAAACCTATTAAAAAATCCAAAAGCAAACAAGAGATAAGTGAGATAGAAAAACTAAGAAAAGAGAACTACTATCTTCAAATGGAAGTAGAAATTCTAAAAAAAAGATTCAATTCTCTCAGATGACACAGGAAGAAATCAACGAATATCTGAGGTCATTAGATCACTAAGAGATAAGTTCAAACTAAAAGACTTGTTAGAATATTTTAAACTACCAAAATCAACATATATGTATTGGCAAAAACACTTAGATAGACCAAATAAAGATGAGAAAATAGAAAATAAAATATTAGAAATTAGAAGAAACAATCCAAACTACGGATATAGAAGAATGACAGCAATGCTAAGAAGATCAGGGCTTGCAATAAACAAGAAGAAAGTACAAAGACTAATACAAAAATTAGAACTTCAAGTAAAAAGTTTTTCAAGAAAAACAAGAAAATACTCCTCATATAAAGGAAAAGTAGGCAAAGTTTGTGATAATGAAATAAATAAAAAATTTAAAGTAGAAAAACCATACACACAAATAACAACAGATACAACAGAATTTAAATATCTAGAAAAAGATAAAAAGGAAACAATCAAATAAAGAAACTATACTTAAATCTATACCTAGATATGTATAATAGCGAAATCATATCCTATGAAATATCAAAACATCCAACACTTGAACCAATACTAAAAGCCTTAGATAAGGCAATAGAAGTAACAAAAATAAATAAAGTAAAAATAATATTTCATTCAGACCAAGGATGGGCCTATCAGGCAAAACAATACACATCTAAACTAGAAGAAGAAGGAATAACCCAATCCATGTCAAGAAAAGGCAACTGTCTAGATAATGGTCTGTAAATAAGGGTCTGTAAATAATTTTGTGTATCAACCTAAATCCTGAAAAGGGTAAGGGTTGATACATTTTTTTATGTATCAGTAGATGTCCATTTCTATAGAAATGGAGCTTAACTTAATTTTATACGACTTTAATAAACTGTCAAATTTTTATGATTTGCAGTTGATCTAATAAATATTTTCCTTAATTTAAAACCTCCCTTCAAAATATATGGATAATTGGGATAATATTTGATCCCATCCACGTATTCTATAAGTCCATTTGCTAGAAGCATCTACCATAGCTAGATAAAGACTTTTTTGTAGAGCATAATCATTTGGAAATATAGTCTTGTTTTTAGTTACTTTTCTTAGTTGTCTATTGAAATTTTCCATGGCATTTGTTGTATAGATTAGTTTTCTTATCCCTTCTGGATATTTGAAGTATGTGAGAAGTTTATCCCAATTATTTTTCCAGGAACTTACGCACATTGGATATTTTTTACTCCATTTATCTTCAAATATGTCTAAATTTGTTAATGCTAATTCTTCTGTTGGAGCCTTGTATACTGATTTTAAATCTCTCATTAACTCTTTTATATCTTTGTAGGATACATACTTTGTTGAGTTTCTTATTTGATGGATTATACATTTTTGAATTTCTGCTTTTGGATATACTGCTTCTATGGCTTGTGTAAATCCTGGTAAATTATCTGTTGAAACAATTAGTATATCTTCTAAGCCTCTATCTTTTAGCTGATTTAATACTAAAAGCCAGTATTTACTTGATTCATTTTCTCCAACCCACATTCCAAGTATTTCTTTGAATCCTTCCATATTGTATCCTAGAGCAATGTAGACGGCTTTTTTGACTACTATATTGTTTTCTCTTACATGATAGTGAATAGCGTCTAGAAACACCATAGGATACACTTTTTCTAATGGTCTATTTTGCCATTCTTCTATGGTTGGTAGTATTTTATTTGCTATCTTACTTACCATTGTTTCTGATATGCCAAACCCATAGATATCTTTAATGTGAGATGATATATCTCTTGTAGTCATTCCTTTTGCATACATTGATATTATCTGATTTTCAATGTTAGAAATATCTTTTTCATATTTCCTTAAAGCCTGAGGTTCAAAGGATCCTTCTCTATCTCTTGGAATATTCAGATATATATTCCCATATGATGATTTAACTGTTTTTTGCTTGAACCATTTCTTGTGTTAAGCGATAGAGGCTCTTATCCATATTCATAGTCTAAGTGTTGATCAAGTTCTGCTTTTAAGAGCTCTTCCATTGTATCTCCTAAAAGTTCTTTCAATGCATCTTGAATATCTTGTGCATTTTGAGGTTGATATTCTTCAATTAACATTTTAGCTATTTTACTTCCTCTTGATTCTGGTCTTTTTCTTGGCATAAAAATTCCTCCTGATTAGTTTTTCTTTACCCTAATCAGGAGGTTTCTATACACAAAATATTTCACAGTCTCCTTTTGTAAATTATATCTGTCCTATGAATTGTTCCATCAAAATCAAAAATTAATTTCATTATATAAGATCCATTAAGTTTGCCATCTCTATTGCAGATATAGCTGCATCAGCTCCCTTATTACCTGCTTTTGTACCTGCCCTTTCTACTGCTTGTTCAATAGTATCTGTAGTTAAAACTCCAAATATTATTGGCTTTTCACTTTCTAAACCTACATTTGCAATTCCTTTTGAAACCTCTGCACATACATAATCATAGTGACTTGTTTGACCTCTTATTACAGCTCCTAAACATATCACAGCATCATAATCTTTTTTTGCTGCCTTTTTTGCTGCTAGAGGGATTTCAAAAGCTCCAGGTACTCTTATTAGAGTAATCTCATCATCTTTTACCTCATGTCTTTTTAAACAATCTAGGCAACCAACTACTAACCTATCTGTGATGAAATTGTTAAATCTTGATACTACTATGGCATATTTTTTATTATTTGATACTAATTTTGCACTAAATTCTTTCATTTTATTCTCCTACAAATTCTTTAAGTTCATGTCTCATTCTAATTACTTTTGTTTGTAAATATTTTCTGTCAATTTGATTTGATTTTATCTCTAATGGTATTCTTTTATTTACTTTCAAATTATATTTTTCTACTTGTTCTATCTTATCAGGATTATTTGTCATTAGGTTTACACTTTTTACACCTAGTTCTTTTAATATAGCTACTGCTATATCATAATTTCTAAGATCAGGTTCAAAACCTAGCCTAATATTGGCATCTACTGTGTCAAATCCTTCTTCTTGCAAGCCATAAGCCTTAATTTTATTAAATAGTCCTATTCCCCTTCCTTCTTGTCTCATATAAAGAAGAATTCCACTATTATTTTCTTCAATCTTTTCTAAAGCCTTGTGTAATTGACTACCACAGTCACATCTTTTTGAACCAAAAACATCTCCTGTAAGACATTCTGAGTGAATTCTTGTTAATATGTTTTCTCCTTTTATCTCTCCTTTTATTAAGGCTATGTGTTCCTTGTCATTTTTCTTATCATAAAAGCTTATAGCTTTGAAGTTACCAAATTCTGTAGGCATATTTACAAAGGAGGTTTTTTCAATTAATTTATAGTGTTTTTCTTTATATCTTTTAATTTCAGCTACGCTGGTCATTTTTAAATTTAATTTTTTTGCTAATTCTCTTACCTTCTCTCCCCTCATCATATGGCCATCTGTATCCATAATTTCACAGCAAATTCCAACAGGATATAAATTTGCCATATTAAGTAAATCTACTGTAGCCTCTGTGTGACCTTCTCTAGTAAAAACTCCACCTTCTCTTGCAACTAGTGGAAAGACATGGCCCGGTCTTCTAAAATCACTTGCTTTTGAAGATTCTAAGCATAGCTCTCTAATAGTTTTTGCTCTTTCATAAGCTGATATTCCTGTAGTAGTTGATATATGATCTATTGAAACTGTAAAGGCTGTAGAATGATTGTCTGTGTTTTCATCAACCATTTGATTTAGTTTAAATTTTTTAGCAACTTCACTTGAAATTGGTGTACATATTAAGCCTTTGGCATAGGTTGCCATAATATTTATCATCTCTCCAGTAACTACTTGACCTGCACATATCATGTCTGCTTCATTTTCCCTATCTTCATCATCACTTACTAAAATTATTTGACCATTTCTTAAAGAATCAAATATTTCTTCCATTTTTTTATCATCAGTCATTATATTTTAGAAACCATTTTCTAATAAAAAGTTTCTGTCCATCCTTTTTTCATTTTTCATAAGCTTTTCTACAAATCTCGCCCAAATATCTGTTTCAAGATTTACCTTATCCATTACTTTTTTATATTTAAAATTAGTGTTTTTTAATGTTTCTAGTATAAGTGAAACTTCAAAATCATCATTATTTTCGTATGAAACTGTTAAAGATATACCATCTATACAAATAGAACCTTTTCTTACAATATATTTAGAAATTTCTCTACTTGTTCTTATCCTAAATACGTTTTCTCTTATAGAAACAATTTTTCCAACTCCATCTATATGACCTTGAACTATATGTCCATCTAGCCTATCTGATATTTTTAAGGCTCTTTCCAAGTTTACATACTTATTTAGCATATTCATATCAAACTTGCTTGCCTTTTGACTTTCTTTCATCAAGTCAGCTTTAAAATATGAGTCTGTAAATTCAGTAACCGTTAGACAAACCCCATCAGCCATTATGGAATCGCCTATCTTTATGTCTTTAAGAACCTTATTTGCAGATATTTTTAAATTCAAAGTATCTCCACTTCTTTTAATAGCTTCGATTTTTCCCATTTCTTCAGATATTCCAGTAAACATTATTTGCCTCAATCATTACATCATCATCAAATCTTTTAATTTTAACAAATTTAAACTTATATGAATCTTTTATAAATTCCACCCCATCTCCTATAAAAGGAGATTTGGAATTTTTCCCAGAAATTATTTTTGGACTAATAAATTCATATATCTTATCAATTAAATTTTCTTCCAAGAAAGAATTATTTACCATAGGTCCGCCTTCAACAAGGATGGATGCAATTTTCATTTGGTAAAGTTTATCCAAAAGATCTTTAAGATCAACCTTTCCATTTTTGCTCTTACACCTAATCACTTCTGCATTTATATCTTTTCTTTCCTTATTGCAACAAGTTGCTATATAAGTTTTTTTGTCTGATTTTTCCTTAAATATTTTTAAATTAAAATCTATATCAAAATTGCTATCTAAAATTATTCTAGCTGGGTCATTGCCATTTTTTATCCTACAAGTAAGGGCAGGATTATCTTTCATAGCTGTATTTTTCCCAACCAAGATAGCATTATATTTATTCCTAAGTTTATGAACATATCTTCTTGATTTTTCATTTGAAATCCACTTAGAATCTCTATTTTGACAAGCAATTTTCCCATCAAAGGTCATGGCATATTTTAAGGCTACAAAAGGTCTTTTGTATTTCATATTATAGAAAAATATTTCATTTAACCTTTTGCCATAATTTTCCATTAAGCCAACTTTAACTTCAATTCCAGCCTCTCTTAATTTATCAACCGAAGAAACTTTTGGATTGTTATCAAGATTAGCAATTACTAGCTTTTTTATTTTATTTTCTATAATCAATTCAGAACAAGGTGGTTGCTTTCCATAATGTGAACATGGTTCAAGTGTGCAATAAAGGGTTGACCCTTCTGCAGGTTCACTTGCATTTAAAATAGCTTCCCTTTCTGCATGATAGCCGCCGTATTTTTTATGGTAGCCTTCGCCAATAATTTTTCCTTCCTTTACGATAATAGCTCCTACCAAAGGGTTTGGAGAAACTCTTCCACTTCCTTTTTTTGCTAGCTTAAAAGCTTTTTTCATATAATCTTTGTCATTCATTTTGCCTCCATTTTCACAATTCTTTAATTTAGGCAAAAGAAAAAGTCCCATTTCAGGGACTAAAAAAATTCTAATTAAAATTAGACAATTTCCTCTTCTATCCAGACTATAACTGTCGGTATCAGAATTTCACTGATTCAGCTTTCGCTCGCGGACTATAACCGCCGGTGGAGAATTTCACTCCGCCCTGAAGAATTGTGTTATTTATTTGTTAATCTAAGTATAGTTCAAAAAACGATTTCTGTCAAATATTGTTTAGTAATAAATTTTTATGAAAATAATAGATTGTTTTTTATCTTATTTAGCTATGTTTTTATTCATGATATTAAGTATTTCGATATCTGTTTGTTTCATTCCTTCTTTTGCTATATAGCCTACATTTTTTACTGTATCTTCATAATATCTTGCTACAAGTCCTTCACCAGGTCTAAAATGTCTATCTCTTTTTGCCATTTCATAAGCCAAAATTGCTCCATTAACTGAAGATGCTATTTTTGCTGCACAAGATGATTTTGCACCATCGCATACAATACTACCATTTGTAGCTAGTGAATTAGTAAGAGTATTACAGATTATTTCAAAACTTTCATCATTTAAAAAAGCTATACCACAACCTGCTGCAGAGCCTGCTGATACTGCACCACAATAGGCAGATAAGTTACCTATATATTTTTTTGATTGACTGCTATTAAGTCTGTAAGAACCATTGCTCTTATCAATTTATCATTATCTAGACCCATTTCTCTAGCATATACGCATACTGGCATAGTACAGGCTATACCTTGGTTTCCACTTCCTGAGTTTATTACAACTGGCAAAGCACATCCATTCATCCTAGCATATGATCCTGCTGCTGCATATGCTATAGCCTTTGTCCTAATACTTTCATCTCCTATTTCAAGAGATGTTTTACCAACAGCTTCTCCCCAGTCATTTTTAATTTCTTCTTCAGCTATTGCACTATTATAATCAATTTGTCTTTGGATAACTTCTCTAACATCATCAATATTTACTGTTTTTGCAAATTCATAAATGTCTTTTATGTTCAACAATTCTTTTGACGAGCTTTCTTTTTTGCTGATATTTTCTGACTTATGTAAGATTTCTCCATTTTTCATAATTAAGAAAGACTGTAAGTTCTGATTTTAATAAATCATTTACTGCAAGTTCAAGTTTTTGTCTAAAAAATTCGTTAATATCTAATCCTTGTGCTAGTATTTGCATTAATTCTGTGTTAAAATTTTCTATAAGAGAACTCCTTGTTGTCTTATTTTTTTATCTAGCAAAACTTTACAAGTTTGAGTTCTCTTTTTCTACTTTACACAAAATATTTTACACTATGTACCAAAAGGTTTGGACTCATATTTCTAGAATAAAATAATAGAATATGCCAAGAAGAATAATAAATTTGTTTCTGTCGATACATCTGTCAAAACTTTAAAATCTATAATAGAAACGGATGTTAAACCTGACTTGATAAAACCAAACGAAACAGAAATCAAAGATGTTATAAATAAAGATATTGATTCTATTGAGTATCTAAAAGAAATATTATCAAAAAAAACCTTTTAAAGATATAAAAAATATAATTGTTTCAATGGGAAAATATGGAATATTGGTAAAAATGAGTAATATGTTCTATAAAGCAATAGTTCCAACAATAGATGTAGTTAACCCTGTAAGTAGCGGAGATTCATCACTTGCTGGAGTTCTTTCTGGTATAGAAGATGATGAAATTGATATAGATATTATAAAAAAATCTATGAATTGTGGTTTGCTAAATGCTTTTAATCCTGAAATTTCAAAAATTGATATGGATTTATTCGATAAATATTATGAAAAAATAAAAGTTGAGGAGATATAATGAAAGTATCAAAAGAAAAATATGAAAATTTGAAAAAATCAGCAAACAATGACGGCATTATTGTAGCTTTAGCAATTGATCAAAGAGTATCAATGAAAAAAATGATATCAAAATATAACGAAGATTTGAACAATTGAGAGATTAAAAAGTTTTTAACTTTCTAGCAAAACAAGAACTAGGCCATGAGAAACTTTATAGGAAATTAGCAGATAGCCTAGGATCATCTAATGTAAGTACACAACAAGATTACGAAGATGAATACAAATCATATTTAGAGACTATAGTAGCACAAAGTTTTGATTTTGATTTTGACTTTGATAATGCAGATCTCAAAGATGTCTATAAATTTGCAATGGCACTTGAAAAAGACACCATAATATTTATAGGAGAAATTAGAAGATTAATGCCAGATTTTAACAAAGATGTATTTGATAGAGTAGAAAAAGAAGAAAGAGGCCATATCAAAATGATAGATCAATGGTACAAAAAATACATCGAAAAATAATATTATAAAAGAGATACTTATTGTATCTCTTTTTGTGTGATTTTATTTATTAATTTTATTAATTTGACTATTTGATAAAATTTGATAAAATGCTAATATATTATAAAAAATTTACTAGGAGGTATTATGAAAAACAAATTATATTCTTTGTTTCTAGTAGCTTTCGCATCAATTATGATGCTTACTTCATGTGGAAATAAAGATAATACACAAACTTCTTCATCCAATGCTATAAGTAAAGACGAAGCTAGTGTAACAGAAGCTGAAAGCTTTGATGGAAGAACATTAAATGTAATTGCAATAAGTGATTCCTATGTGCCATTATTTGATGAATTCACAAAACAAACCGGGGCTGATGTTGAATTCTTATCAATGTCAAGTGGAGAAGTTCTTTCAAGAATCAAAGCCGAAGGCAAATCAGTTGCTGACTTGTGGTTTGGAGGCGGACTTGATGCTTTTATGGAAGCAAAAGACGATGGACTTCTTGAATCCTATAGTTCTGATATGACAGATAAAATCCCAAGCGAATACAAAGATAAAGACGGATATTATATTTCTAAGGGAATAACTGTTGTAGGTTTCCTTGTAAATAATGATAGACTAGAAGAAAAAGGCCTTGATATGCCAAAAAGCTGGAAAGACCTCGCAGATCCTCAATACAAAGACGAGCTTATAATGAGCAATCCTGCAATATCAGGAACAAATTATGCCGCACTAAAAGGAGTATTAGACCTTTATGGAGAAGATGAAGGTTGGGACTTATTTAGTAAGATCAACGAGAACATTCCATTCTATTCAAAAAGAGGCAAGGATCCTCAAGAAAAAGTTGCTCAAGGAGAATTTACAGTAGGAATCATTCCTGCAGATAAGATAGCTTTCGATACAGCAAAGGACAATAATCTAACAGTTATCTATCCAGAAGATGGAATATGCTGGGTTCCTGAAGGAGTTGCAATCTTTAAAGATAGCGAAAATGCCGATATAGCTAAGGCTTTTGAAGACTTTATGTTAACAGAAAAAGCTCAAAAGATGATTGCAGATATCGATGGCAAAGATACCAACCAACTTGTAGTTGAAGGAGTTGAAGGATTTGATCTTGGACTTTCTAAAGATGGACTTGTAAAAGAAGATCTTTCTACATTTGGAACAGATAGACAAGCAGTTATAGATAAGTTTAATGACATGGCAAAAGATAAGGCAAGTGATAAATAAGATTCGGTTTTAACCGAGTCTTATTTTAGGTGAATTATGAAAAATCATTACAAAAAAAGCGATGTAATTTTTTCTTTAATTCTTTTTTTATCAATTATTATCTTTATATTGTTGCCATTTATGGCAGTGTTTAAAGAATCTTTCTTCTATGATGGGAATCTTTCTTTGTATAATTTTAAGAAAGTATTCTCTGATAGAAATCTTGTAATAAATACATTTAAGCTTGGAATACTTACAAGTCTATTTGCAAGCTTTTTTGCGATAAATGTATCGATATTTTATATTTTTCAAAGTGGGAAATCTAGAAAGATAATATCTGTAATCCTTGCAATAGCTCTTATTTCTCCACCATTTGTATCTTCTTTAAGTTATATTACACTTTTTGGAAGAAGTGGTGTTATAACTTATGATCTATTGCATCTTTCTGTAAATCCCTATGGAATGTGGGGAATTGTACTTATGCAGGCTATATCAGATCTTGCACTAAATTCGCTATTACTTATTGGATTTTTAAAATCAATTGATAAGTCTGTGATAAATTCTGCAAGATCACTTGGTGCAAAAAGTAGCGATATTATAAAAGATATAATACTTCCATCTATGAAAAATGGGATATTTGCCGTTATGCTTTTATCTTTCTTTAGGTCAGTTTCTGACTTTGGAACACCTGCAATTATCGGAGGAAATTATAGAGTATTGGCATTAGAAAGCTATTTTGAGGTTATATCAAATGGTAATTTATCCTTAGCTTCTGCTATGAATATAATAATATTAATTCCAACTCTAGTTATATTTCTATTTGTGGGAAAGGGACTTAGAAGTGGAAACTTCAACACAGGATTATCTAGCGAAAACGAGGTTCCAATCAAAAAAGAAGGGATATTCTTTAATATAATAAGAATAATTGCAATAATTCTTATACTTTGGATTGTGCTATTGTATGCGTCTATAATACTAAATGCCTTTACAAAGATGAAACTTGGAAATCTCGTATTTACACTTGAAAACTTCAAGGAATCTAATAGATTTATAGGACAAATCATACTAAGATCTGTAGTATATTCTCTTATAGCATCAGTTGTAGCGACATTTATTGGATTTATGATATCTTATCTAATGAAAGTTAGAAATCTAAGATATATGAAATTTGTAGATACAATTGCAAATCTTCCATATATAATTCCAGGGACTTTCTTTGGATTGGGATACTTGGTGTTTTTTAGAAATCCACCAATTCAAATCACAGGAACAGTTATTATAGTTATTCTAAATGTAATATTTAAGCAAATGCCATTTTCATCTAGAGTATCAAGTGCTGCAATAAGTGAAATCGATAAGAATGTCCTAAATTCGATAAGAGATCTTGGAGGAAGCTCCAAAGATGAAATAAAAGACGGAGTCATACCACTTTCCAAAAACTCGATTATGATTTCACTTATAAATATATTTACAGCAACGATGACAACAGTAGGATCGATTATATTTCTAATATATCCTGGAAAGAAGGTTCTAACACTTGTAATGTTTGATGTAATTCAAAGTGGCAAGTACAACCAAGGCTCTGTAATAGCATTTTATATAATGATTATATGTCTGTTATTCAATGTATTAGTGAGACTTTTATTTAATAGGAGAAGAAATGTTTCTTGAAATCAATAATTTAACTAAAAAATACGAAGATAAATATGCCATAAAAGACATAAGCTTTAGCTTAGATAAGGGCAAATTCCTGTGCCTACTAGGTCCAAGCGGTTCAGGTAAAAGCACAATCTTACATTCGATAGGTGGATTTATAAAATATGAAGGAGATATCATCCTTGATGGAGAAAATCTCAACAAGCTTTCTCCAGAAGATAGAAATGTATCTACGGTTTTTCAAAGTTTTGGATTATTTCCACATAAGAGCGTCAAAGACAATGTGTCCTACGGACTAAAGTTTCATCAAAAGAATCTAACCAAAAAACAAAAAGAAAATGAAGTATATTCGATAATAGAAAAAGTCGGCCTAAAAGGTTACGAGAACAAATACCCTGACGAGCTATCAGGAGGAGAAAAGCAAAGAGTAGCCCTTGCAAGAAGTCTTGTAATAAAGCCAAGCCTGCTTTTAATGGACGAGCCACTAAGTAGCCTTGATAGAAAGCTTAGAGAAAGCATGCAAAAGGAAATTAGAAATATCCAAAAAGAATTTAATATCACAACAGTATTTGTAACACATGACCAGAAAGAAGCCTTTGTAATGGCAGATGAGATTATAATACTAAAAGATGGCAAGATAAGTGCCATGGGAAAATCCGATAATCTATACAATAATCCAAAGAATAAATTCACGCTAGATTTCTTGGGAGATAAGAACATAATAGGAGATTTCTATGTAAGACCAGAAAACATCAAGATAGGAAATAGTGGAGAGGAATTTGTAGTAAAAGATATGATATTCTATGGAGAAGTGATAGAATTGCATATAGAAAATGCTAACCATAAGCTAAAAGCACTTATTTTAAATAGAAATCTAGATATCAAAATTGGAGATAAAGTAAAAGCCGAATACCAATTGGAAAAGATAAGCTAATCTTTTCCATACATAAATATAACCTTTTCATAAAGAATGGAGAACAAATGAGAATACTACATGTTTTGACACAACTACCAGCAAAGACAGGAAGCGGAGTGTATTTTACCAATTTAATAGAAAGTTTTAATAAAATGAACATAGAAAATGGAGCAATCTATGGCACAGAAGAAGGAATGGATATCAATGTAGATGCAGATTACATAAAAGAAGTAATATATAATACCAAGAAAATTCCATTTCATATATGCGGAATGAGCGATACAATGCCATATTCATCCACAGTCTATAGCCAAATGAAAGATTATGAAATAGATATGCTCCTAGCTGAATTTAAAGAAAAATTAGAACAAGCCAAAAAAGAATTTGATCCAGATATAGTAATAAGCCATCATCTATTCATAGTAACAGATCTTGTAAGAAGAGTATTTAATGATAGAGCTGTAGTAGCAATATCACATGGAACAGATCTAAGGCAAGTTCTAAAACACAATAAATTCCTAGAAAGATTAGAAAATATAAAAGATCTAGACAAAGTCCTAACAGTAACACCATTAGAACACAAAAACATCGAAAATATTCTAAAAGTAGATAAGAATAAGATATATCTAGTAGGAGGAGGGTACAATGAGAAGATATTCTATCCCGAAGATCTTAGAAATAGAGATAAAATACGAGTAATGTATGCAGGAAAGATAAGTAGATCCAAAGGAGTATTCGAACTTGCAAAGACACTTCCATTATTGGAAGAAAAGCACAAGAACCTGGAGTTGCATATAGTTGGAAATGCCGATAGTAATTCAGCAAAAATCCTAAGACAAAATTCCAATTACTCAGATAAACTAAAACTCTACGATGCAGAAAATCAACCCACAATGGCAATTCATCTAAAAGCATCAGATATATTTGTACTACCATCGTATTTTGAAGCATTGGGACTTACAGCAATAGAAGCACTAGCTTGCAATAAATTAGTAGTAACAAGTGAGATAAAGGGCCTAAGAGAATTTCTAGATAATGAGATATTAGAAAGTGGAGTTATAGAATTTACAAAGCTTCCAACAATCTATGATGTAGATAAGCCAGTAGAAGAAGAGACAGACGACTATGTCAAAAGACTAGTAGATAATATAGAAAAGCAAATCGAAAGACTAGATGAAAATCTTTTTACACAAAATATACAAGATAAGATAAAAACATATAGCTGGGAGAATCTAGGATATAGAATTATTAGAATTATTAAGGAGTAAAAGATGAGAATATCAATGCTTGGAGTAGGAAATATGCTAGGAGCAATCCTAGAAGGAATACTAAAATCACAAAAATACAACGAGAAAGACATAACAATCTATAATAGAAACAAAGCAAAAATAGAGAAATTTAGAAATTACGATATAAATTTTGCAAAAGATGAGAAAGAATTATTAGAAAAAGCAGACATCCTAATAATTGGCGTAAAGCCACAAGATATAACAAACTTAGCAGATAAAATAAAAGATACTATAAAAGAAAACACAACAATAGTATCAATTGCAGCACTTAAGACAATAAAAGACTTAGAAGAGATCTTTGGCAAAAGAAAAATAATAAGAGTAATGCCAAATACACCAGCAATTGTCCTAAAATCAATGAGTGCAATAACAAGAAATAATCTTGTAGAAGATAAAGAATACAAATATGTAAAAGAAGTCTTTAAGACAGTAGGAGAAGTTGCTGAAGTTAGCGAGAAAGACTTCGATGCATTTTCAGCCATAGCAGGATGCATGCCAGCCTATGTCGATATTTTTATAGAAGCAAGTGCAGATGCCGCAGTAAAAAATGGAATCAAAAGAGATAAAGCCTATAAATACATCGCAAAATCCATAGAAGGAACAGCAGCTATGGTATTAGAAACAGGAAAACACCCAGCACAATTAAAAGATGAGGTAACCTCCCCATCAGGAAGTACGATAAGAGGAGTAATTGCATTAGAAGAAGAAGGCTTTAGGAATGCAATAATAAAAGCTATAGATAAAAGTGCTAATATGGATTAGAAAATTAATAAATAAAATCCCAGTTATTAGCAGAAATTAAGATAAAGTATCTATAAAATCTTCTAATAGAAATTAGGGTATAAAGATACCAATCATTAAATTAGCTAAAATAATTTTTGAAAATAATTATAGAAAACAATTGGAGGCTTGAATTAGATATTAAAAAAATAAAAAGCCATATACTTTAGTTTTTCTTGGACTTTTTATCATTGTTTGAAGCTTCATTTTTTCATCCTGTAAGAATAAGATATAAAACAATAAAGATAATATAACAGAAAGTCTTTCTGTAAGTAAGATACTATTTATAAAGAAGATAGCGAAAAGTCAAAAGAAGAAATAAAAGAACTAAGTGGAACAATAAAAATGCAATTATGAATATCATAACAGTTGTAGATGAGAATAATAACTAATACTATTTTGAAACACAGAAGTAGAAGTAAAAACATAAGATAAAGAAATTGTAATCGGAAATTCCATAAATATAAAATACAGCTGTAAAAGAAGTAGTAGATACACAATGAAAGAAGAAAAGATCGGTAGCGTTCTAAAACATTTTCTAGGATATGGAAATAACGTAGATATCCATACAGGCGTTGCATTTGATAAAAGAGATTATGATAGCTTTGTTAATTAAGACTTTATCCTATTTAAAGCAGGAATATAAGCTGTCCAAAATGTCGAAATATTAGAAGATACAATAAATAATTCGCTCCCAAGAATACTAGAAGTGAAAATAAAACTTGGGATTATAGAATGATATAAAATAAATTAAAAAAATTATAAAGGTCTGATATCTAGTAAAATCTAGTATTAGATTTTTATTTTGTAAATAAAATGAATTTTGATAATATGAAGATAATTATAATAATATATAAAATTGGATAAAAGTATAATACTGATTAGAAAGATATTTATAGAATAACTGTGCTATTGTTGGAAATTTTAATTATAGCATAGTTTTTTTATGTTTTAAGGCAAGTAATTTCGCTTCAACGAAAAAATAGATATTAAAGTGACTAAAAATTTGGAATATACTTAAATTAATAAACAGGAAAACATTTGTTTAAAAAATTGATTTTTGATTTATAGAAAAATGGATAAGGAGTTGGTTATGAATAATTTAATTATATTTGCAGGTTATCCTGCCACAGGAAAAACATATATCATTAATAAAATAAAAAATAATTATAAAAATATCTATTCTTTATCCATTGATGATATAGAAGAATACTTTTATGATAACTACGGATTTTATAATTTAAATGAAAAAAGAGAATTATATGATTTGAGCTTTGAAATTTTCTATCTAAAATTGAGAAAATATATGAAAGAAAATAAGGACATTGTAATAGACTATCCTTTTAGCTATTTGCAATATGGAAATCTTAAAGAGTTGATTACAAAATATGGATATAATCCTATAACTATAAGACTAACTGGAGATTTAAAAACAATATACAAAAGAAGAGTTGCAAGAGATTTAGATCCAAATAGGAATGCTGGTCATCTGTTAAATGAATATAACTCAAACATGAAAATAGATGAAGGGATAAGGAAAGAAAATTTAATAAGTTATGAAGAATTTGTAAGTCATTGCAAATTTAGAGAATATGATCAATTTAAATTAGGGGCATTATTAGTAGAAGATGTTTCTGATAAATATGCAGATATAGATAAAATTACAAGATTTTTAAATTTAGAAATGAGAAAAAACGATGATAACAGATAGGCAAAAGAATATCATAAAAATATTATTGGAAACGGAAGGTCTAGTAACTTGTAAAGAAATATCAGAAAAAATAAAAGTGTCTGATCGAACTGTTCTAAATGAAATTAAAAATATAAATAATAATCTAAGTTCTAAAAATAAATTAGTTATAGCTAAAGGTAAAGGAATTAAGTTAGAAAAAAAAGAGAGTATTTTTGAGCTATATAGACTATATACATCAACTGATGAAAAAGAAGACTTGAGTATAAACCTTATAAAAATAATATTGATAAATAATTATTTTAATCAGAAAGTATACAGTGAAGAAATAGCTGAAGAATTATATATTTCTTTAAGCGTTTTAAAAAGAGTTATAAAGGAAGCAAGAATAAAGTTAAAAGAGTATCAGTTAGATATTATAGTTGATAATAAAAAGGGAATTTACATTGAAGGTAAAGAGGAAAATATAAGATTGTGTATGTCAAACATACTTTTTTTATCATCTAATAATTATGATATTTTTTTAAATAAAACAGAATTTTTTAACAAATCTGAAATAGAAGAAATAAAGAAAATAACTTTAAAATTTCTTGATAAGTATAATTTGTCTCTTACGTATATAGCTTTTAATAGCTTTATAATTCACATTTTAATATCAATAATTAGAACAGATAAATTAATCGATTATGATACAGAATTTATAGATAAATTAAATAAAAGTAGAGAAAAAGATGTAATTACGGAATTGATAGCTGAGATAAATTTGAAATTAGGTTATAAATTAGATTGTGATTTTTATTATTTAACTAAGCATTTAATTTCAAGTCAAAAATTTTCAGAAGATTATAACTTTATAAATGAGAGAAATATAATAGATTTAATTTTTAAGAATATAGTAAATAGAATTTACAGAGAGTTCTCTATTGACCTTTCAAAAGATAAAATTTTTACAGATGGATTAAAACTACATCTTTTGACATCAATAAATAGATATAAGATAAATAGTTCAATAAAACATATAGACTTATCAGAAATTAAAAGTCAATATCCAATAGCTTATGATATGGGAATAGTTGCAGGAAATGAAATAAGTAAGGGGCTAAATATAAATCTAGATGATACAGAGGTATTATTTTTAGCATTACATTTGGGCACAGCATTTAATAGATTAAATAAAAATAGATCAAAAAAAGGTTGCTCGATATTGATAGTTTGTGGTGCTGGTTTATCCACTGCAAAATTTTTAAAATATTCTTTACTTGAAAATTTCAAATACGATATAAATCATATAGATTTAATCAGTTATTATGATTACAAACAAGAGCTAAAAGATCAGTACGATATTATATTAAGTAGTTTAAATAATATAAATGATATTGATGGGGCAATAAAAGTAAATTATGTATTAACTCAACTTGAATTGGATGTTTTAAAAAATAAATTAACTAGCATAAATAATAAAGACTATCTAAAGCCATGTAAAGGAGACATATTTTACTTAAAATCATACGAAAATAAAGAACAGGTTCTTAAATTTATGACAGAGGAATTAAACAAGAGAGGTCTATTAACAAAAGAAAATATAAAATCAATTTACGATAGAGAAGAAATGGGTGATACAAGTTTAGGAAATATGATAGCAATACCACATCCATTATCGTATTCTTTAGAAGATATGAATATTTCAGTATTAATAAATGATAAAGAAATATTTTGGGGAAAAGACAAAGTGAAAATTATTTTGTTGCTATTAATTCCTAAAACCAAGATCAAAGAATGGGATAATTTATTCAAAAAACTCTTTAAGGTATTTAGTAGGAGCGATGTTGTTGATAAATTGAGTAATAGCTCAAATATAGAAGAATTTAAAAATATCTTGATAGAGGAAATGGAGTAGTAGATGATATGGAATTTAATGAAAAGAATACTAGATTTGATCTAGTTGTAGATAATTGGGAAGATGCAATAATTGAAAGTTGTAAGCCTTTGGAAAAATTAGGTTTAGCGAACGAAATATATAAATATAAAATTATAAATGATGTTAAAAAATATGGATCTTATATTATGATAAGTCCTAATATAGTTATACCTCACACTAGACCACAGAATGGCTCAATTGATGTAGGTTATTGTTTAACAACGATAAAAAATGATATTTATTTTGATGACAATAAAGAATTTCCAATAAAAGTGTTAATATCATTTACTGCTATAGATAATGAAAACCATCTAGAAATGTTAAAAAATATTATAAAAGTAATAGAAGTAGGTTTGGTAAATAAATTGGGAAAATTTTATAAATTAGATTCAAAAGGAAAACTAAATTATTTAAATTCAATTATAAAGTCCAGTGGTAATAAGTCAAGTAAAACTTAAAAAAAGTTAAAAATTACAAA
>JAUMZM010000085.1 GCA_030528125.1 Tissierellia bacterium | reverse complement strand
TAATTAAAAAGCAGGTAGGTTTTGTATTTTCTACCTGCTTTGTCTACAGTCTGACAGCAAATAATTATTTGCTGTTTTATTTATTAATATGCTTTTGCAACATATACCATGTGTTTTGCATCTTTTCCGCTAATTATACATTTATCAGAAATTTTTTCTTCATCAAATGGTATACATCTTATTGTAAGTCCTGTATCTTCTCTTAGTTTCTCTTCATCTTCCATATCGCCAGACCACATTATCTTTGCAAAGCCATTTGAATCTTTTGACCATTCTTTAAGTTTATAATAGTCATCAAATTTATAGATCTTACTTTCCATTCTTTCTTTGGCATCATTATACATATCGTTTTGGATTGTATTTAACAAATCTTCTAGTTCTTGTTCTAGATTATTAAATGAAAGCTTGATTTTTTCTAGCTTATCTCTTCTAAATGCTGTTATATAACCTTCACTTAGCTCTTTGTTGCCAAATTCTAATCTTACAGGTATTCCTTTCATTTCCCATTCGTTAAATTTCCAACCTATGCTATATTCTTCTCTTGTGTCAAGTTTTACCCTAAATTTGTCTTTTAATCTAGCATAAATCTCATCAGCTTTTTCTCCAATATTTCCCTTTTCAAGTCCTATTGGAACTATAACTACTTGAGTTGGAGCAACTTTTGGTGGAATTCTAAGTCCTCTATCATCTCCATGAACCATTATAAGTCCACCTATTAATCTTGTAGAAACTCCCCAAGATGTTGACCAGCCATAATGCTCTTGTCCATCTCTACCTAAAAATGTTATTCCAAACATTTTAGAGAAATTCTCTGCCAAATAATGTGATGTACCTGCTTGTAGAGCCTTTCCATCATACATCATAGCTTCCATTGTGTATGTCTTATCTGCTCCTGCAAACTTTTCTTTCTCGCTCTTTCTTCCAAGTATTACAGGCATTGCCATATTTTCTTCAGCAATTTGTCTGTAAATTTCAAGCATTCTTAAAGTCTCTTCTTCTGCTTCTTTCTTTGTCTCATGAACTGTATGTCCTTCTTGCCATAAGAATTCTGAAGTTCTTAAGAAAGGTCTTGTAGTCTTTTCCCATCTTACAACATTACACCATTGATTCATAAGAACTGGAAGATCTCTATATGATTGAATCCATTTTGCATACATTGTACAAATCATAGTCTCAGATGTAGGTCTTATAAGAAGTCTTTCTGTTAATTCTTTGTCTCCTCCTTGTGTTACCCACAAAACTTCGGGAGAGAAACCTTCAAAGTGTTCTGCTTCTTTTCTTAGAAAATTTTCTGGTATCAATAAAGGAAAATAAGCATTTTGATGTCCTGTCTCCTTAAATTTACCATCTGCAATATTTTTTATATTTTCCCATAAAGCAAAGCCATAAGGTCTAATTACCATGCATCCTTTTACAGGAGCATAATCTGCAAGTCCTGTTTTCAAAACTACATCGGTATACCATTGTGCGAAATCATCATCTCTTGATGTTACTGCTTTTACAAATTTCTTTTTTGACATATTCTCCCCTTACCATAAAAAACCTTCGCCTTGACGAAGTTTTTTGCATTTATAATTAATGTTTATAGGCTTACTATACACTTTTTAAAAAGTTAAAGCAATATTAATTAATATATAAGCCTATTTTTATCTTAAAGCTTCCAAAAATCTCTATGACTTTCTTCTAATTAATAGTATCGCCATAAATGAAACTACAAAATAACCTATTATAGAAAAAATTGCTATATCAATTCCATATTTGCCACCTGTTATGAGATTGGAATTAGTATTTGTAATATATGTTATTAAAGAATCACTGTCTATTTTTTCTCCAATACTAATAATTCCAACAGTTGACATATTCCACATTGCATGAACTAAAGCATTATTCCAAAAATTCTTGCTCTCATATTCTATTAATGAGAACATGATTCCAACCATAGTCCCTGATATAAGTAGCTGCATCGCTAAAGAGAAATTCAAATTAGAACCTATAATATGTACTAATCCAAATAGAATAGATGGAATAATAATTGCTATTTTTATATCAAATTCTTCTTTCAGGATTCCCATAATAGCACCACGAAATATCATCTCTTCACAAATACCTGCAGATATTGCTCTATATATAATTCCAAATGTCAATATAGATATAGTTTCTATTTTAGATAGATCATTTAAAACCCACTTACCATCTATAAAAATAACAAATGATAATATAACAATTGCTGGAAGCATGATTGAAACTAAAACCCAATACCATTTTAATTTTGGCTTATCTATATAAAAATCCTTCAAATTGTAATTACATAGTTTTTCTAGACAAATTTTTAAAATAAAATATATAAAAACAGGATACAGAAAGGATACAATAATAGTACTTATATATTCATAAATTCCATTATTTGTAAAAAAATCACCAATCAACCAAGCTAATAATTGGGAAATGACAAGTACTAATACCATAAATATAGAAATTCCTATAGCCTTTACTTTTCTCATAAACCCTCCTTTTTAATTATCACTTAATCAATTATAATACTAATTTAAATAAAATTAAACTTAAGATAAATTAAATTCATGTATTTGATTTTTAGAATTTATTTTATTAATTATATATTAAATTATTTTATGGTTAATTAAAATTTTTGGTTGGAATAAATAAATCTCTTATCATATAAATTCGCACACAAAAAAGGAGCTTAAAGCTCCTTTCAGAACGTAGACAAACCCAGCTTTTTGCTGGGTTTGTTTCTACTATCTAA
>JAUMZM010000032.1 GCA_030528125.1 Tissierellia bacterium | reverse complement strand
ATTAAAAAGCAGGTAGGTTTTGTATTTTCTACCTGCTTTGTCTACAGTCTGAGATTCCATAATTATGGAATCTTTTTTTGTGTAAAAATTTAAGATGATATAAAATAAATCTAGGAGGGGATTATGGCGAACAAAAAAACAACTTATATAGTAGATACAGAAAATCAATCAGATATTATAACTTTATTTAAAAATGTAGAAAATAGCAATTATACGAAAATAATATTTGTAATAAGTGAGCAGACTCCACATATACCAGTAAATGATTTATTTGAAGCTATGAGAATGACTATAAACTTTAGCTATGAGCTTTATAAAGTAAATAGAATGAAAGGGAAAAACAATGAAGTCGATTTTGCAGTTTCTACAATTGCAGGATATCTTATGGCAAAAAATCCAGAGAGAAAATATATAATTGTCTCTATGGATAAAGAATACAAGATTGTAAAAGATTATGCAGATTCAATAAATGTAGATATGGAATTAAAATCCATTTCAGAAATCAAAGAAGAAAATCAAAGAGAAGAGAAAAAGCTAATCATAGATAAAAGTATTGTAGATAAAACTGTAGAAGACAAAAATGAGGAATTTGATATAGATAAATCAAAAGAAAATCTGATTTCTATGTATCCTGATAAATCTAGTGAGATAGAGAAATTATATGATGATATAAAAAATAAAGCCCCAATAGATAAACAAACTCTATGGCATATAGTTGTAGATAATTTGGGTCAGGAATATGGTACTAATAGTGGAATTAATGGGATATATGGTATTTTAAGAAGAGAGTTAACAGATACAGATATAATATTTTAAATATATACTTATAACCTTTCTGATTTCTAATAAAGGATAATTATTATAAAATTTGACAAAATAAAAATTTATAGGTAAACTAAATCAAGAATTATTCTAAGATTAGATTGAGAGGGACTTTCTATGAAAAAAGAGCAAAGATATACAAGACTAAAGAAGATACTTTCCGATAATAAAATAAGAATAAGTCATCAAAGGATACTTGTTCTAGACTATCTATATACTCACAAAAGCCATCCGACAGCTGATACTATATTTAAGGATTTGAAAAAGAATGATCCGATTTTATCACAGGCAACAGTGTATAATACACTAAATGTCTTAGTAGATAAAAACATAATAAGAGAACTCGACTTTAACGAAAAAAGCAAAAGATATGATTTTGATTTAGAAGGAAAAGCTCATTTTATATGTGATAAATGTCACAATGTGTATGATATAGAAGACTGTAATATAAATACAGATTTGGGCAATCAATACAAAGTAAATCAAGTACAAGTGGTTTATAGAGGTATATGTCCGGATTGTTTGAAGGATAATAACAATAAATAAAATTAATAATTATTCATATTTGTATAAAGTTATAACGCTCAAGGATAATGTTAAAATCATAACAATTCCAGGCGTTTTTTTACTATATTTTCTTTTCTTGCACTTTTACTAAATAGAATAATTTATCTAAAGAAAACTATTGCATAAAATAAAAATACATGTTATCATTCTAGTATAATATAAGCAAGGAGTTGATAGTATAGATAAATTAAATTCAAGAATTAATGTTGTATACGGACATTTTGGAAGTGGAAAAACTGAATTTGCAATAAATTATGCTTTATATTTAAAGCAATTTCATGAAAAAGTTGCTCTTATTGACTTGGATATTATTAATTTATATTTTCGAATAAGAGAAAAAAAGGATTTTTTGGAATCTAAGGGAATAGAGGTTTATGATACATCCCTTAAAGGAAATCAAAATTTGGATTTGCCAGCTCTTGATTCAAGAATATTAAAGCCTCTTCAAGATAAAAATACAATAGTTGTCATTGACGCTGGAGGAGATCCAAAAGGTTCATTAGTTTTAAGAAGATTTAAAAATTATATAGTAAATTCTGAAAATTATTTTGTAGTAAATGCTAACAGAACAGAAACTAATGAAGCTCAAAAAGTGATTGATTACATAGATGACATAGAATCATATTCTAATCTTAGAGTTACAAAATTATTAAATACCACTCATATGCTAAAGTCTACAACAAAAGAAGATGTAATAAAAGGCTATAAGCTTTGCAAACAAGTAGAAGAGATAAGAAATTTAGAATTAAAATATAACGTTTGTATAGAAAACGTATACAAACAATTGAAAGAGGATAAAGATGAGTCTTTATCAGAATTAAAAGAAAAACTATTTCCTATTAAACTCTATTTTAGAGATCAATGGATGTTATAAGGAGGTATTATGGCAAAGGGAAGAGTTGAATTAGATATAGACAGATGCAAAGGATGTGGTCTTTGTGTTAATGTTTGTCCTAAAAACGTTTTGGAGATTAATTTAGATCAAATTAATGCTAAAGGATATTCTCCAGCAAATGCAAAGAGAATGGAAGATTGTATCGGTTGTGCAAATTGTGCAATAAGTTGCCCTGATTCAATAATCACAGTGTATAGAGAGGTGTAACATGGCAAAAGTTTTAATGAAAGGAAATGAAGCTATAGCTGAAGCAGCTATGAAAGCAGGATGTAAGTATTTTTTTGGTTATCCAATAACTCCACAAAGTGAAGTTCCAGAATATTTTGCAAGAGAATTACCAAAAAGAAATGGTTGTTTCTTACAAGCAGAAAGTGAAGTAGCAGCAATTAATATGCTATATGGAGCAAGTGGAGCAGGAGCAAGAGTAATGACATCTTCATCATCACCAGGAGTTTCATTAATGCAAGAAGGAATTTCATATATGGCAGGAGCTAATCTACCTTGCGTTATAGTAAACATGATGAGAGGAGGTCCAGGACTTGGATCAATCCAACCTTCACAAACTGATTATTTCCAATCTACAAGAGGTGGTGGAAACGGAGATTATAGAACACCTACTTACGCACCATCATCAATTCAAGAAATGGTTGATCTTACAATGAAGGCATTTGACGTTGCAGACAAATATAGAAATCCAGTATTTGTAATCGGCGATGGTATGCTAGGTCAAATGATGGAACCTGTAGAATTTCCTGAAGAAGATATAGATCCTTCTACATTACCTTACAAAGATTGGGCTGCAGATGGACAAGTTTCTAAAAGAGGACATAGAAATATAATAAATTCATTATATTTATCAGCAGATGAACTTGAAGCAGAAAACAAAGAAAGAGCAAAGAAATATCAACAAATAGTTGAAAATGAGGTAATGGTTGAAACAACTGATCTAGAAGATTGTGATATAGTATTAAGTGCTTATGGAACAATAGCAAGAATTTGCAAAACAGCAAAAGCTGCACTTGAAGAAGAAGGAATTAAAGTTGGAATCATAAGACCTATCACATTATGGCCATATCCTTATGATGCTTTTAAAGATTTAAAATGCAAAGATATTCTTGTAGTAGAGATGAACCTTGGACAAATGATAGATGATGTTAAGATTGCAGTTGAAGGCAAACAAAAAGTTCATTTCTATGGAAGACAAGGTGGCGAAATTCCAGTTGCAGATGAGATAGTAGAAGAAGTTAAGAAAATTTTAGGGAGATAATTATGGCAGAAAAAATAGTATATAAAAAATCAGAAGCTTTAACAGACATGGAGACACACTACTGCCCTGGTTGTACCCATGGAGTTATTCATAAATTAGTAGCAGAGTGCATAGAAGAATTAGGAATTAAAAACGATGCTATAGGAATTGCTCCTGTAGGATGTTCAGTTTTGGCATATAAATATTTTGATGTAGATATGTTTGAAGCAGCACATGGTAGAGCTCCAGCAGTAGCTACTGGAATAAAAAGAGTTCATCCTGATAAATTCGTATTTACATATCAAGGTGATGGAGATTTAGCATCAATTGGTACTGCAGAAATAGTACAAGCAGCTCATAGAGGAGAAAAAATTTCTACTATATTCGTAAATAATGCTATTTATGGAATGACAGGTGGACAAATGGCTCCTACAACATTAGTAAACCAAGTAACTACAACAAGTCCTTACGGAAGAGATGCAGATTGGTGTGGAAAGCCAATAAGAATGAGCGAGCTATTATCAACAATTGATGGAGCAAAATTTGTAGAAAGAGTAGCAGTAAATACACCTGCTAATATCAGAAAAGCAAAGAAAGCTATCAAAAAATGTTTTGAAGTTCAACTTGAAGGAAAAGGATTTGGTATTGTAGAAGTATTATCATCATGTCCTACAAACTGGGGAATGACACCAGTAGAAGCTCTTAAATGGGTTGAAACAGATATGATTCCATACTATCCTTTAGGAAACTATAAAGAGGTGTAATATGCAAAGAAGAGTTATAATGGCAGGATTTGGTGGTCAAGGTGTACTAGCTATGGGCCAATTATTAGCCTATGCAGCTATGATAGAAGATAAATATGTAACTTGGATGCCATCTTATGGACCAGAAATGAGAGGAGGAAGTGCTAACTGCTCAGTAATCATTTCAGATACTCCAATAGGTGCTCCAAATATTTCAAAAGCAACAGACATAGTTGTAATGAATCAACCATCATATGAGAAGTTTTTAAGTAGAGTACAAGAAGGTGGAAATCTACTTGTAAATGCTTCATTAATAGACAAAAAAGAAACAAGAGATGATATAAAAGTTTCTGATATACCAGTAACAGAAATAGCAAAAAAAATGGGTATGCCTAAAGTAGGTAATATGGTAATGCTTGGAGCATATCTTGAGCTAACACAAGCTGTAAAAGTAGAATCTGTAATTAAAGCTTTTACAAAGGTTTTTGGAGACAAAAAGAAAAAGTTCATACCTATTAATAGATCTGCTATGGAAAATGGTGGAAAAGTAGTAAGAGGAGAAGAATTAGTATTTGAAGGAAAAGAAGAATACAACAAAACTCCTGAACAATTTGCAAATAAAGAATCTGAATTTAAGAAAATTGATTTGAATATGAGTGACGAAATCTTTGAAGATGATATCACTATGGTTGAGTACGCTATATACAGCGAAAAAGAGGGAATCAGTTTTTATAAAGCAATGGCTGATAAATATTCTAATTCAGAAGCGAGTTTAGTTTTTAAAACTTTAGCTGAACAAGAAGAAAAGCATGTTTTATATCTAAATAAACTTCTCGATTATTTGAAAGGAGAGGATAAAGAACAAGAAGAACTAGGAAAACCAGAAAAAGTATCCCTAGATTGGGGTAATGCACAAGAGGCAGATAGCAGTATGGCACTTTCTACTTTTTCAATTGGAATGAGTCTTGAAGATGACGCTGTTAAATTCTACCAAAAAGGTATAGAAAAAACGGATAATGAAAACATCAAAAAACTATTTGATGAATTGATATATTGGGAAAGATACCATTATGATCAATTAAAAGGTCAATATGACCAATATAAAGAAATTTGGTGGAGTAGCCAAAATTTCTCAAGAATGTAGTAACACAAAATAAAAATTAGAAAAAAATAAAAAAAAGAGGGAAAATCATGACAGATATTTTTGATTTATTAGAGACAGCTGATTACGAGAACTTAATTTTTTCACACGACGAAGCTACAGGACTTAAAGCAATTACATGTATCCACAATACAACACTTGGACCTGCAATTGGTGGATTAAGAATTTGGAATTACAAAACAGAAGAAGATGCTATAATTGATGCAATAAGACTAGCTAAAGGAATGACATACAAAAATGCAGCTTGCGGAATTTATGCAGGTGGAGCAAAAACTGTAATGATGATCGATCCAGAAAAGAATCCTAAATCAGAAGAAATGATGAGAGCATTCGGAAGATTTGTAGAAGGAATGAATGGAAGATACTTAACAGCAGAAGATGTTGGATCAAGTGAAGCTGATATGGACTACATATATCAAGAAACAGATTATGTACTTGGAACAACAATGAAACCAGGAACTTCTGGAAACCCATCACCTTCAACAGCAAGAGGAGTTTATGTAGGAATAAAAGCTTCTTGTAAACAAAGATATGGATCAGATGATGTCAAAGGAAAGAAAATGGTCGTAGAAGGATTAGGAAATGTAGGATTTAATGTTTGCAAGTATTTACTTGAAGATGGTGCAGAGGTTTATGGTACAGATATAAATGAAAAAGCCATAGAACGTGCAAAAGAAGCTGGAGTAAAGATAATAGAAAGAGACGAACTTTATAGCTTTGATGCTGATATATATGCACCATGCGCATTGGGAGCAACAATAAATGATGAATCTATAGAACAATTCAAATTTGACATAGTAGCAGGTTCAGCAAACAATCAATTAAAAGAAGAAAAACATGGGCAAATCCTAAAAGATAAAGGTATATTATATGCACCTGACTTTATAATAAATGCAGGCGGAGTAATTCATTGCCATGATGAGTTATTCGGTGGATTTAATAAAGAAAGAGTAGCTATTACAGTAGATGGAATTTATGATCAACTATTAAAAGTTTTCAAAATAGCTGAAGAAGAAGATATACCTACAAGTCAAGCTGCAAATAAATTTGCTGAAGATAGAATCGCAAAGATACTTAAGACAAAGAAAATCTTTGCTAGAGTAAATAAATCAACTATAAGACGTTAAGATAGTAAATGAATTTTTAACCGGAGATAATATTATCTCCGGTTTTTTGTGCGAAAATTTAATATTAAAATATAATATATGATATACTAACTTGTAATAAGCTTGTATTATTAACTTATTTTAAATGAAAGGAAGTAAGAATGGATTATATTATAATTTTAATAGTAATATTAATGGCATATACATTATATAAAAATAGAGACAATGATGGTGGTGGAAACAAATCATGTGGCTGAGGCTCTTAATTACAAACAGTTTGTTTGCAAAAAGAGTATAACGATGTCTTTAGTATAATTAAAATAAATAAATAATAAAAATATTTAAACAAATTTGATAACCTATAAAACAAATCTCAATTTAAAAATACTATTGAAGAAATAGAAACAATATATAAGAGTAATAGAGGTAAAGGCGAACTTATCAGTAAAAATAAAACTCAACTAAGAGTTAATTGAAGATGACAGACTACAAGGATATTGTATTAATAGATTAGGAGTTAAAGCTATAATCCATTATTCTAAAAACGGATATCATATAATTCCTACATTAAGAGAATTTAGGGAGTTGAGACGATGAAAAAAATATGAAGGTAGGAATAACCTAAAAAAATACGCAGATAAAAAATTAAAGATTACTATAAATAATGGAGAAACATTTATAGGTTATTATACTTTAATATACGCCGGCTGGCGATAACGACCCTGAAATAGAAAGTATAAGTTTAGAGACTCCATATAAGTACTATGATATAAATACTCCTGATATAATAGATATAGAAATATTAGATTAATCATATATCAAAATGTAGAAGGATATTTTGAAAGTCTTTACTTACTGAGCAGTTATTTTTTGTATGTCTTAGAATTTATAACAATATAAATACCAGATTATCTAAAAATAAGCAAAAAAATGGAGCCACATTTTCTTTTCTTGCACTTTTACTAAATAGAATAATTTATCTAAAGAAAACTATTGCATAAAATAAAAATACATGTTATCATTCTAGTATAATATAAGCAAGGAGTTGATAGTATAGATAAATTAAATTCAAGAATTAATGTTGTATACGGACATTTTGGAAGTGGAAAAACTGAATTTGCAATAAATTATGCTTTATATTTAAAGCAATTTCATGAAAAAGTTGCTCTTATTGACTTGGATATTATTAATTTATATTTTCGAATAAGAGAAAAAAAGGATTTTTTGGAATCTAAGGGAATAGAGGTTTATGATACATCCCTTAAAGGAAATCAAAATTTGGATTTGCCAGCTCTTGATTCAAGAATATTAAAGCCTCTTCAAGATAAAAATACAATAGTTGTCATTGACGCTGGAGGAGATCCAAAAGGTTCATTAGTTTTAAGAAGATTTAAAAATTATATAGTAAATTCTGAAAATTATTTTGTAGTAAATGCTAACAGAACAGAAACTAATGAAGCTCAAAAAGTGATTGATTACATAGATGACATAGAATCATATTCTAATCTTAGAGTTACAAAATTATTAAATACCACTCATATGCTAAAGTCTACAACAAAAGAAGATGTAATAAAAGGCTATAAGCTTTGCAAACAAGTAGAAGAGATAAGAAATTTAGAATTAAAATATAACGTTTGTATAGAAAACGTATACAAACAATTGAAAGAGGATAAAGATGAGTCTTTATCAGAATTAAAAGAAAAACTATTTCCTATTAAACTCTATTTTAGAGATCAATGGATGTTATAAGGAGGTATTATGGCAAAGGGAAGAGTTGAATTAGATATAGACAGATGCAAAGGATGTGGTCTTTGTGTTAATGTTTGTCCTAAAAACGTTTTGGAGATTAATTTAGATCAAATTAATGCTAAAGGATATTCTCCAGCAAATGCAAAGAGAATGGAAGATTGTATCGGTTGTGCAAATTGTGCAATAAGTTGCCCTGATTCAATAATCACAGTGTATAGAGAGGTGTAACATGGCAAAAGTTTTAATGAAAGGAAATGAAGCTATAGCTGAAGCAGCTATGAAAGCAGGATGTAAGTATTTTTTTGGTTATCCAATAACTCCACAAAGTGAAGTTCCAGAATATTTTGCAAGAGAATTACCAAAAAGAAATGGTTGTTTCTTACAAGCAGAAAGTGAAGTAGCAGCAATTAATATGCTATATGGAGCAAGTGGAGCAGGAGCAAGAGTAATGACATCTTCATCATCACCAGGAGTTTCATTAATGCAAGAAGGAATTTCATATATGGCAGGAGCTAATCTACCTTGCGTTATAGTAAACATGATGAGAGGAGGTCCAGGACTTGGATCAATCCAACCTTCACAAACTGATTATTTCCAATCTACAAGAGGTGGTGGAAACGGAGATTATAGAACACCTACTTACGCACCATCATCAATTCAAGAAATGGTTGATCTTACAATGAAGGCATTTGACGTTGCAGACAAATATAGAAATCCAGTATTTGTAATCGGCGATGGTATGCTAGGTCAAATGATGGAACCTGTAGAATTTCCTGAAGAAGATATAGATCCTTCTACATTACCTTACAAAGATTGGGCTGCAGATGGACAAGTTTCTAAAAGAGGACATAGAAATATAATAAATTCATTATATTTATCAGCAGATGAACTTGAAGCAGAAAACAAAGAAAGAGCAAAGAAATATCAACAAATAGTTGAAAATGAGGTAATGGTTGAAACAACTGATCTAGAAGATTGTGATATAGTATTAAGTGCTTATGGAACAATAGCAAGAATTTGCAAAACAGCAAAAGCTGCACTTGAAGAAGAAGGAATTAAAGTTGGAATCATAAGACCTATCACATTATGGCCATATCCTTATGATGCTTTTAAAGATTTAAAATGCAAAGATATTCTTGTAGTAGAGATGAACCTTGGACAAATGATAGATGATGTTAAGATTGCAGTTGAAGGCAAACAAAAAGTTCATTTCTATGGAAGACAAGGTGGCGAAATTCCAGTTGCAGATGAGATAGTAGAAGAAGTTAAGAAAATTTTAGGGAGATAATTATGGCAGAAAAAATAGTATATAAAAAATCAGAAGCTTTAACAGACATGGAGACACACTACTGCCCTGGTTGTACCCATGGAGTTATTCATAAATTAGTAGCAGAGTGCATAGAAGAATTAGGAATTAAAAACGATGCTATAGGAATTGCTCCTGTAGGATGTTCAGTTTTGGCATATAAATATTTTGATGTAGATATGTTTGAAGCAGCACATGGTAGAGCTCCAGCAGTAGCTACTGGAATAAAAAGAGTTCATCCTGATAAATTCGTATTTACATATCAAGGTGATGGAGATTTAGCATCAATTGGTACTGCAGAAATAGTACAAGCAGCTCATAGAGGAGAAAAAATTTCTACTATATTCGTAAATAATGCTATTTATGGAATGACAGGTGGACAAATGGCTCCTACAACATTAGTAAACCAAGTAACTACAACAAGTCCTTACGGAAGAGATGCAGATTGGTGTGGAAAGCCAATAAGAATGAGCGAGCTATTATCAACAATTGATGGAGCAAAATTTGTAGAAAGAGTAGCAGTAAATACACCTGCTAATATCAGAAAAGCAAAGAAAGCTATCAAAAAATGTTTTGAAGTTCAACTTGAAGGAAAAGGATTTGGTATTGTAGAAGTATTATCATCATGTCCTACAAACTGGGGAATGACACCAGTAGAAGCTCTTAAATGGGTTGAAACAGATATGATTCCATACTATCCTTTAGGAAACTATAAAGAGGTGTAATATGCAAAGAAGAGTTATAATGGCAGGATTTGGTGGTCAAGGTGTACTAGCTATGGGCCAATTATTAGCCTATGCAGCTATGATAGAAGATAAATATGTAACTTGGATGCCATCTTATGGACCAGAAATGAGAGGAGGAAGTGCTAACTGCTCAGTAATCATTTCAGATACTCCAATAGGTGCTCCAAATATTTCAAAAGCAACAGACATAGTTGTAATGAATCAACCATCATATGAGAAGTTTTTAAGTAGAGTACAAGAAGGTGGAAATCTACTTGTAAATGCTTCATTAATAGACAAAAAAGAAACAAGAGATGATATAAAAGTTTCTGATATACCAGTAACAGAAATAGCAAAAAAAATGGGTATGCCTAAAGTAGGTAATATGGTAATGCTTGGAGCATATCTTGAGCTAACACAAGCTGTAAAAGTAGAATCTGTAATTAAAGCTTTTACAAAGGTTTTTGGAGACAAAAAGAAAAAGTTCATACCTATTAATAGATCTGCTATGGAAAATGGTGGAAAAGTAGTAAGAGGAGAAGAATTAGTATTTGAAGGAAAAGAAGAATACAACAAAACTCCTGAACAATTTGCAAATAAAGAATCTGAATTTAAGAAAATTGATTTGAATATGAGTGACGAAATCTTTGAAGATGATATCACTATGGTTGAGTACGCTATATACAGCGAAAAAGAGGGAATCAGTTTTTATAAAGCAATGGCTGATAAATATTCTAATTCAGAAGCGAGTTTAGTTTTTAAAACTTTAGCTGAACAAGAAGAAAAGCATGTTTTATATCTAAATAAACTTCTCGATTATTTGAAAGGAGAGGATAAAGAACAAGAAGAACTAGGAAAACCAGAAAAAGTATCCCTAGATTGGGGTAATGCACAAGAGGCAGATAGCAGTATGGCACTTTCTACTTTTTCAATTGGAATGAGTCTTGAAGATGACGCTGTTAAATTCTACCAAAAAGGTATAGAAAAAACGGATAATGAAAACATCAAAAAACTATTTGATGAATTGATATATTGGGAAAGATACCATTATGATCAATTAAAAGGTCAATATGACCAATATAAAGAAATTTGGTGGAGTAGCCAAAATTTCTCAAGAATGTAGTAACACAAAATAAAAATTAGAAAAAAATAAAAAAAAGAGGGAAAATCATGACAGATATTTTTGATTTATTAGAGACAGCTGATTACGAGAACTTAATTTTTTCACACGACGAAGCTACAGGACTTAAAGCAATTACATGTATCCACAATACAACACTTGGACCTGCAATTGGTGGATTAAGAATTTGGAATTACAAAACAGAAGAAGATGCTATAATTGATGCAATAAGACTAGCTAAAGGAATGACATACAAAAATGCAGCTTGCGGAATTTATGCAGGTGGAGCAAAAACTGTAATGATGATCGATCCAGAAAAGAATCCTAAATCAGAAGAAATGATGAGAGCATTCGGAAGATTTGTAGAAGGAATGAATGGAAGATACTTAACAGCAGAAGATGTTGGATCAAGTGAAGCTGATATGGACTACATATATCAAGAAACAGATTATGTACTTGGAACAACAATGAAACCAGGAACTTCTGGAAACCCATCACCTTCAACAGCAAGAGGAGTTTATGTAGGAATAAAAGCTTCTTGTAAACAAAGATATGGATCAGATGATGTCAAAGGAAAGAAAATGGTCGTAGAAGGATTAGGAAATGTAGGATTTAATGTTTGCAAGTATTTACTTGAAGATGGTGCAGAGGTTTATGGTACAGATATAAATGAAAAAGCCATAGAACGTGCAAAAGAAGCTGGAGTAAAGATAATAGAAAGAGACGAACTTTATAGCTTTGATGCTGATATATATGCACCATGCGCATTGGGAGCAACAATAAATGATGAATCTATAGAACAATTCAAATTTGACATAGTAGCAGGTTCAGCAAACAATCAATTAAAAGAAGAAAAACATGGGCAAATCCTAAAAGATAAAGGTATATTATATGCACCTGACTTTATAATAAATGCAGGCGGAGTAATTCATTGCCATGATGAGTTATTCGGTGGATTTAATAAAGAAAGAGTAGCTATTACAGTAGATGGAATTTATGATCAACTATTAAAAGTTTTCAAAATAGCTGAAGAAGAAGATATACCTACAAGTCAAGCTGCAAATAAATTTGCTGAAGATAGAATCGCAAAGATACTTAAGACAAAGAAAATCTTTGCTAGAGTAAATAAATCAACTATAAGACGTTAAGATAGTAAATGAATTTTTAACCGGAGATAATATTATCTCCGGTTTTTTGTGCGAAAATTTAATATTAAAATATAATATATGATATACTAACTTGTAATAAGCTTGTATTATTAACTTATTTTAAATGAAAGGAAGTAAGAATGGATTATATTATAATTTTAATAGTAATATTAATGGCATATACATTATATAAAAATAGAGACAATGATGGTGGTGGAAACAAATCATGTGGCTGAGGCTCTTAATTACAAACAGTTTGTTTGCAAAAAGAGTATAACGATGTCTTTAGTATAATTAAAATAAATAAATAATAAAAATATTTAAACAAATTTGATAACCTATAAAACAAATCTCAATTTAAAAATACTATTGAAGAAATAGAAACAATATATAAGAGTAATAGAGGTAAAGGCGAACTTATCAGTAAAAATAAAACTCAACTAAGAGTTAATTGAAGATGACAGACTACAAGGATATTGTATTAATAGATTAGGAGTTAAAGCTATAATCCATTATTCTAAAAACGGATATCATATAATTCCTACATTAAGAGAATTTAGGGAGTTGAGACGATGAAAAAAATATGAAGGTAGGAATAACCTAAAAAAATACGCAGATAAAAAATTAAAGATTACTATAAATAATGGAGAAACATTTATAGGTTATTATACTTTAATATACGCCGGCTGGCGATAACGACCCTGAAATAGAAAGTATAAGTTTAGAGACTCCATATAAGTACTATGATATAAATACTCCTGATATAATAGATATAGAAATATTAGATTAATCATATATCAAAATGTAGAAGGATATTTTGAAAGTCTTTACTTACTGAGCAGTTATTTTTTGTATGTCTTAGAATTTATAACAATATAAATACCAGATTATCTAAAAATAAGCAAAAAAATGGAGCCACTTCCCAGCTCCGCAGTTTCAGCACAAACATTGAAATTTCAATGTTTATGCTGAATAATTTTCAAAATGATACCAACGTGATACCAATTCAAATTGATACCAACGTGATACCAACGGTGATACCAACGTCAATTTTATATCATTTTTTGCATTTCTGATCTAATGAATTCATCTTGATTTATAATATAGTTTTCATCGGTAATCTTAAAAGTTGTATGACCCATCAAATCTTCTATTGCTTTTTTGTTTACACCCATTTGATATGCTCTAGTAGCAAATGTATATCTACAAGAGTAGGGGATTCTCTGTTCTAAGTTGGATTTTTCTAAGGCATCATAGTATTCTTCATAAAATATGTTTTCTGATACATGTTTCCCATTTTTTTCATATATATAGTTTGTTTTGCTTTCTTTATATAAATCTATCAAAATAGGTTTTATATTTGGAAGTATAAAAACTTTTCTTTCCATTCCTTTTTCAGTCTTTGCACCAAAATTTATAATAACATTTTTTTCTAATTTAATATTATCTTTGGTTAAATTCAAATATTCACCTGTTCTTAGTCCTGTAAAGCACATAACTAGAATATGATTTAAAAAAGGAATTTTTTCTCTTAATAAGAACATTCTTTTTATTTCTTCATCTGTAAATATTTTTTTATCTTTTTTAGTGTGTTTTATCTCTCCTTTTACTTTCAAATCTTTAGCTATATTTATAGAAACTAAATCATTTTGTAAAGCAAAGTCAAATATTTTTACCATTGTTGTTTTTAAATGTCTTATCGTGGATTTGCTGTACTCTTTGTGTACTTCTTTTCCATTTACTATGGCAATATAACCTTTATCAACTTTATCGTCTATTACTTGTTGTAACTGGTATCTATTTATGTCATTTATCTTCTTTGTTTGCAACATTTCAAAATGACTAAAGGAAGTGTTATATTTTACCTTAGATTTTTTTGATAGATCTTTAAAATCTTTTGATTCTTTGTAAGCATTAAATACATCAATTAATTTATCTGATTTTTTATCAAGACCGTTATAATTCATTAATGCTTTTTGTGCTTCGTTGTAAGTTTTATAATAACCTAAGGATTTTCTTATCTCTTTTCCGTTTTTGTCATAATAAGCTGGAAGTCTTGCTAAATATGGACTTACTCTATTCTTTCCTGATGATGTTTTTGGAACTTTTGTAATTGAACCTAATCCATTTGGTAATTTTCTCCTTTTTCTTGACATTTGTACCTCCTAATTTGATTATGTGGTACTATATAATAGTACATTCTATTAGATTATACTTGGTAATTAAGGCTCTTTTTACTTTGGTGAGTAATGTCTAATCTTAATAATTGTATTGAAATATGATGTCTTTCTTGATAAGTGCATTTGTATAATGTTGCTCTATTTCTAGTTATATCATAGATATATTCTGTATCTTTATTATCTTTTATGTTTAATGTTATATATTCTCATTTTGCTGGAAAATTTATAGACTTATCTTGAAATTTCTTTTCTCTTTGTATTATCTCTAGGTATTCGCTATTTATATCTATATTTGTCATGCTTTCTCCCATTTATATCTGTTTCTATATATTTCAATAGGCCATAAAGCCGCACTAAGACGGCTTTATGATATTAATTGTTTATTTCAAAGTCTGCACTTCCAAATTCTGTTCCTAAAATATCTGTAGCTTTTAATGTAACAGGAGTTTCTAAATCTAATAATTCATAAGACATTGCATTTGCTATGGTTCCACCATTTTTTATCTGTTGTGTTTGTGTGTCTAAGAATTGATCATCAGGAAGCATTCCGACATTAAGTTCATTTACAGTGTTTGGATCATTATCTTGTATTGCCTTAAAGCTAAATATCCATGCATCTATAGGATTTAAATCTTCATCAGTTTTGTTTGTTGTATTATACCAAAAAGCAATTACAGGTTTATCCCCATATTCGTTTCCAGGTTCTCCAGCTGGAATTACTTTATAATCTGTTATTTCTATTTTGAATTTATCGGTTTCATATACTTTGCCATCAAAGCCTGTATTTGCTTTTGCGTTTTCTTTAGTATCTTCTTGTGTATCAGAAGTTTCTGTTGAGCTTTTCTCTTCTGAAACAGTCTCTTGATTTGAAGTTGTTTCTACTTTTGTTGTTGATTGTGCTTCGTTTGAGGTTGTTTCTTTTTCGTTACTTCCGCAAGATGTTAGCAATAAAGCTGCTATTGCTAGTGTAATATATTTTTTATTCATTTCTTCCTCCTAATTTGTTGATTTGTTTAATATATTTTATATTTATTATGGTGGGGTAAAATGTTTCATATGTGACCTCCTAGTATTTTATTTTTTATATTAATTTAAAATTAATACCATAGTTAAATTTTCCTTCTTATCTCTCTTACAATCCCTAGTATTCTTATCGGATCGTCATTTTTTCCGTATGTTCTTGGGGCGTATGTGGGGTTAATGGGTTTTAAAGTTATTGTGTCATCATTATTTTTGATTACAGTTTTTAATGTTGCATCATAGCCATTGACATATACAACGCAGTCTTGTCCGCTGTAAAAATCTGGTGTTACTTCTATTATGATAGTATCTCCATCTAAGTACTTTGGATACATTGAGTCTCCTGATACTTTTAGTCCTATGTATTCTTTGTTTCGGTCGAAGTCTTTGAAGGAGATGTCTTCGGTGTCTGATATGTCTTCTACGGCTTCTATGGGAATGCCTGCTGGGACTTGTCCGTAGACTTTTATGGTTCGGTAGTCTACGCCCTCTACTGGGTCTTTTTGGTATGTTTCGCCTATTAGATTTCCTATGCTTACTCCAAATATTTTAGAAAGTTGATTTATCATATCTATATTTGGGTCAGAGTATCCAGTTTCATAATTAGAAACAGTTGTTTTACCTACATGAAGTCTATTAGCTAAATCTTGTTGTGTCCATTTGTTTTGCTTTCTTAATTGTTTTATTCTCTCACTTATCATATTGTTACTCCTTTTTGTTCAATATTTATGGACTTTTATATTATGATTGTACACTAAAATTCAAATTAATTGAATTCAATCCAATAATCTTGTGTTATTTTAAAATTTTACTTGACAGTCCAAGAAACTTGGACTATAATATAATTAACAAATCAAGAAAGGGGGATAACAATGTGATAGAAAAAATAATAGCTTTAGCAATTTCAATCTCTACTCTAGTACATTTGTACTATGAAGTTAAAACCAAAAAACTTGGTGAATTTTATGAAATTGATTGGTGGTTGTTATATGAAAATTAAATAAAGGGGGTGATTGTTATAGTTAATAAAAAATTAAGAGAAGAAAGATTAAATAAAAATTACACTTATGAAGACATGTCCAAGCTACTTGGTTATAAAAGTAAAAGCACATATATGTATATTGAGAGAGGAATTACAATGCCTAAATTAGATACTATGAATGCTATTGCAGATATTTTTCATAAGCCTGTACAATATTTTTTTGATCTAAAAGTCCAAGAATATGGAACTAAGCAAAGAAAAAAAGAACAAGAAATCCAAAGCTAATGAATTATATAAGGTTTAAGGAGGAATGAATGTATAAAAAAGAATGCAGAGATTTATCTAAAGGTTATTCAATAAAAGATTTTTCTATTAATGTAGCTATAAATAGACTTATTGATAACGGTGCAAAGCTTGTTGAGGTTGGTTCTTATAAGTCTTATGAACTTTATAAAAAATATGATGATAAAAGAAGGATAGAGGGTAAAGTTTTGATTTTACCTAGTGAGTATGTAGGAGGAATGAATGAATAATTTAAAAATTTTTGAAAATGACGAATTTGGTGAAATAAGAACAAAAGTTATAAATGATGAACCGTATTTTAGTTTGAATGATGTTTGTAGGATTTTGGAGATTGCAAATCCAAGAAATGTTAAATCAAGATTAAATGGAGATGGTGTCCATAGTATGGACGGTGTCGATTCTATTGGAAGAAGAACAGATGTAACGATGATTAATGAGTCAAACTTGTATAAATTAGTTTTCCAAAGTAGAAAACCAGAAGCTGAAAGATTTGCTGATTGGGTAACAAGTGAAGTTTTACCTGCTATCAGAAAGCATGGAGCATATATGAAAGATGAAGTTATAGAAAGAACTTTAAGCGATCCAGATTATTTAATAAAATTAGCAACAATATTAAAAGAGGAAAAAGCGAAAAGAGCATTAGCAGAAGCACAAATAGAAAGGGATAAGCCAAAAGTGCTTTTTGCAGATACAGTTTCAGCATCTAAGAGATCATGTCTTATAGGAGAATTAGCTAAGCTTATTACACAGGAGGCAGTAAGAACAGGAAGAACAGACAAAAAGATTGGGCAGAATACATTATTTGCTTGGATGAGAAATAATGGTTATTTGTGCAAGTCAGGAGAGAGACGAAACCAACCAAAACAAATTTATGTCGAACAAGGACTTTTTGAGCTAAAGAAAGGGTCTTATGTTGATGGTAATGGAGTTAGTGTTGTTACATCGACTCCAAAAGTAACAGGAAAAGGTCAAGTTTATTTTGTTAGTAAGATTTTAGGATAGGAGGAAGAGATGAAAGAAAAAAATATGGGTTAAGCCAAAGAGAATTTGGAGAGTGGATTTACTGGGTTGATAGTAAAAGATTAAAAAAGATATTAGAATCTGATGGTGAGATGAGTTTATTTAATGCTTAATTTTTGGAAGGAGGAATAAAAAATGGAAACTTTGATAGCTGAACTTATTTACAAGAACATAGAAAACAAATTATTTATCAAAATGATGGTACTAGAAAGCTGTTATGAGGGCAAAGACAAAATATTAATATTAGAAGAAATGGAAAAGCTAATAAACACAGCAAAAATGAGCTTGATGGAAGTAGAAAATGAAGCGTAGCGAATTATTTAGATTGCAAAAAAATATAATTACTGATGCTAGTTTAGTGAGTTATAAAAAACGTGAAAAAAGTTCACTATTTGGGTGGTCAGTAATTATATTTATAATATTTATTCTACTGAAGATATTGGAGAAAGTAAAGCTATGATTTATTTAATTATAGCTTTAGTGGTAGCTTTTGTTGCGACAGAGCTACTAGAAGAAAGAGAAAGCAAATAAAAAAAGGGACTTGCTGGTAATTGCAAGTCCATCAGATGCTATCTGTAATTATTATAGCACAAATTTAAGGAAACGCAAATGGATAATGAAATGATTAAAACTTTTACTAACGAAGTAAGAGAAATAAAAGATGAAAAGGAATTAAGAAGTGTTTTAGATGATTTAGACATTGCTTATTGTGAGGCAAAAGACAGAAAAGAATATCAAAACACTTATGAAACTTATAAATTCATAATTTTAAAATTTTTAAAGGGGAGGAATATATGAAAAAGTTAAAAAATGTTAAGAACATGACTAGGGATGAATGGCTTAAAGAAAGAAAAAGGGAATAGGTGGAAGTGATGCGGCGGCTGTATGTGGACTTAATAAATGGAAAAGTCCTTTCGGTGTATATCTTGACAAAATTGGGGAAGGGGTTGCAAATTCTGATAGTGAAAGGCTTAGACAGGGTAGAGACTTTGAAGAATATGTTGCTAAGAGATTTGAAGAAGCTACGGGTAAAAAAGTAAGAAGAAATAATTTTATGATGATTGATGAAAATTTCCCATTTATGATAGCTGATATAGACAGAGAAATAGTAGGGGAAAATTCGATTCTTGAGATAAAAACTGTATCGCCTTTTGCAAAAAAAGCTTGGAAAGATGGTGATATTCCTCAAAATTATCAAATCCAATGTTTGCATTATATGGCTGTAACGGGGGCTGAAAAGTGTTATGTAGCTGCGTTGGTATTTGGGGAAGAATTCATTATAAGGGTAATTGAAAGAGATGAAGAGACTATTCAAATGCTTAGAGATATAGAAAAAGAATTCTGGACTAAATATATAGAGGGGGACGAAGTTCCGCCTGCTGATGGTTCTTCTGATTATGAAAATATTCTAAAAGAGAAATATAAAAATTCTATCAATAATTGTATTAATATAGATTTATCTGATATAAATATGCAAGAGTATGAGGAAAGAAAAACTCTTATAGATGAATTAACTACTCAAAACAAGGTTATAGAGCAAACAATCAAGGCTCAAATGGGTGAAAATGACAGGGGGACAAGTGGAGACTATGAGTTTTCATGGAAACAAGTTTCAAGCAATAGATTTGACGGCAAAGGATTTAAAAAGGATTATCCGGATTTATATGAAAAATATACAAAATCAAATAGTTACAGAAGATTTGGAATAAAGAAAAATTTTAAGGAGGATTAAGTATGACAGATATAAAAAAGGCTTTGCAAAAGAAACAGAATAATCAAATTAAAAGTAATAAACCTAAAGAGGTTCAAGCTATGCTTTTGGCTATGGCGGATCAAATAAAAATGGCTTTGCCGGAAGAGATGAGTTCTGAAAGATTCAGAAGGGTTGCTCTTACGGCTTTTAATGAAAACAAGGATTTACAAGGCTGTGAGCCTGTTAGCTTTATAGCGGCTATGATGCAATCTGCTCAGCTTGGTCTTGAGCCTAATACGCCGCTTGGGGAGGCTTATCTCATACCTTACAAAGGCAAAGTGTCTTTTCAAGTGGGATATCAAGGCATATTGGCTTTAGCTTATAGAACGGGTTATTATCAAACTATTACGGCTCGAGAGGTATATGACAATGATGAATTTGATCTTGACTATGGGAATGATGTTATAATTCATAAACCTCTTTTGAGGGGGAATAGGGGTGAAGTTTACGGATATTATGCTAAATATGTTACTAAGGACGGTGGAAAAGGAATTCTATATATGAGCAAGGATGATGTTATAAGTCATGCTAAAAAGTATTCAAAATCTTTTAATTCTAAAATATCTCCTTGGCAAACGGCTTTTGATCAAATGGCGAAGAAAACTCTTATTATTCAGTTGTTGAAATATGCTCCTAAATCTATCAATTCTAAAAATTTAGCTGTTGCTACAAGTGTTGATAATTCGGTTATTCAAGGGGTTCACATGGATGAATCAAAAGATTCTATAAATTTTGATTATGAAATAATTCCAGAGAATATTGATGCAGAAACTGGAGAAATTATGCAAGATGGCAAAGAGGATGTTAAAGTCAAAGAACAAGAGGATTTTTTTGGTAATGATTTTAAGCCTGTAACTGAATAATTAGAGTTTTAGAGAAAGGTGGTACTGATGGCTAAGACTATTATTGAGCGTGAATTTTGGAATGATGAACAAATTATAGACGAGTATAGCCCAGAGGATAAGTTATTTATGATGTATTTGTTGACTTGTCCAAGGGGGAATGCTATTGGAATTTTTAAGTTACCAATAAAATTAATTGCTTTTGAGGTTGGATATAGTCCTGAAGCGGTTAGAACTTTGATTGATAGATTTATGAACAAGTACAAGCGTATTAATTATGATTATAAAGCACAAGAAATAGCTATTCATAAAGCTTTAAAATACAACATTTCTAAAGGTGGCAAGCCTATTGAAGATATGGTTCGTAGGGAGTTAAATAGTGTGGTTTGTGTTAAGAATTTAGAAACGGTTTATAATAGCATGGCTAAATTATGGACACAGTCAGAAAGGAATGTGGACAAAACTATTAAAACATTATTTGAAAACGAAATTGATAAAAGAAAGAGTACTAAGACATATATTAATACTTATACTGGTACTAATACTAATACTAATAC
>JAUMZM010000031.1 GCA_030528125.1 Tissierellia bacterium | reverse complement strand
AATTACAAGATTAATTATTATTGATTTTTTTCTTGACATTTGATAGCTGGTCTAAGCTTATTCTAGCATAAATAAAACCAGAAAAATCTATCGAAAATGAAGTTTAATAAAAATTTAATAATTATGAAAAAAAATCTTAATTTCTCTTTAGTATAAGTAAAGAAATAAGAAGTGTTATAAGTTCTGATACAAATGATGATAAGAAAATCCATCTTGTAGGCATTATAAATAACACGATAGATATTACAATAAGAGATCTTAAAAGAGATATAAATATAGAAAGCTTGGACCTTCTTATAGCTGCTAGAAATCCAATATTTAATAAATTAAATCCTACAACAAGAAAGCTTGTACTATATAATCTAAATGATCTTATATCTTCTAATGCAACACTACTATTTAGAAATATCGAAAGAATATCCTTAGCAAAAATATTTACTAATACAAAGAAAAGTACAGACATAAATATAGAGCTTCTTTTTGCATAGCTTAACATTTTTCTATAAGTTGAATCTTTTTTTGCATAGTAGAAACTTACAAGAGGCTGGATACCTTGAGAGATTCCTTGCATTGTAACAGTCGTTATAAGTGAGAAATAATTTATAATTGTAAAAATTACAATAGCGTGAATTCCAATCTTATATGATAGGAAATAATTGTATAAGAATACCATAATTCCTGTTGAAAGCTCTGTTAGAAAATCACCGAAACCAAGAAGAATTACTCTAGGATAAACAGATATGTGATTTGTAAGTTTTACAAATTTAAGATTGCCTCTTTTTCTAAGGAAATGGATTATATATATTAAAGTTCCTATAAATTGTGAAAATCCAGTAGCTATTGCAGCTCCGCCAATTCCCATAGATAGTCTTGCAACAAAAACATAATCTAGGATTATATTTGTACTAGCAGAAACCATCTCTACAATCATTGCCATCTTTGGGAAAGAGTCGACTTTTACAATAACCTCTAGAATATAAGCTATAACAAAAAATGGTGCAAAGTCTAGTATAATCCCAAGATATTGTTTGGAAAGAGGATATAAGCTTTTGTTATTTGATATAAAAGAAACCAAGCTATCGATGTTTAATTTTAAGACTATGCTTATTATAACCATCATGATTGCAATTGATACAATCACAAATGTAAATATCGAATTTGCTTTCTTGTAATTAGAAAGACCAATTAGTCCAGAAATAACTGTCTGAGTTCCTATTGCAAAAAGCATAGCAAAAGCTAGAAGGAAACTAATAAAAGGAAGAGATATATTTACAGCTGCAAGAGCCTTTTCACTTACAAATCTAGCAACAAAAAATCCATCTATTAAAGTATAGATAGAATAGACCCACATTGCAGTTATACTTGGAATAACAAATTTGAAATATTTGCTTTTTGTCGTATTAATAGTATCCCTCCTTAAAATCTAATACAATTATTATAACCTCAAGTAAGAACATTTCAAATATTGTAATATAAGTAAAAAAACGATAAGTTAATTTTAAAATAAATAAAATTTATTTACAAATCTAAATAACAAAGTATAATTAAATTAGAAATTAAAACAATTAAAGTTAAGGGTGATAAAATGAAGAAAAAGACAAAGGGCCTAGGATCTATTAGAAAATACTTAAAAGCTCTTAGAGATAAGAATACTCCAAAGAGTGCAAAGATTCTAGCAATTATATCTATAATATATATAATAGCTCCAGCAGATTTTGTAACAGATGCTATTCCTTTTCTTGGGTGGCTTGATGATGCTGCAATTCTTGCTATCTTAAATATAATTTCAAGTAGGATGATTCCAGAAAAAATAAAAGAAGAACAATAAAAATTGCCATTGTGAAATGAAAAATTTTGCAATGGCATTTTTATTTAAAAAAAATCAAAATAAGTCTTGCAAAAATTTTAGAATGGTCATATAATATTATTGTATTAAGCACATAATATAATAAGACAACAATACAAATGTAAAATAAGGATGGTGACTATTTGGAATTTGATAAAAACAGACCCATCTACTTGCAAATACTAGAAGATTTTGAAAACAAGATTTCTAGTGGTAAATGGGAAAGTGGAGATAAGATTGATTCTGTTAGAAATCTTTCCAAAGAATATGAAGTTAATCCAAATACTGTTCAAAGAGCTTTACAAGAATTAGAAAGAGAAAATCTTGCAGAAAGTAAAAGGACAGCTGGAAGATTTGTAACAGAAAATACTAAATTAATTGAAAAATTATCTAACAAGGCTTTTTATGAAAATATGGATGAATTTATCGAAAAATCAAAAGCCTTAAATGTAGAAAAAAAGACTGCTCTTAAAAAACTAGATGATTATTGGGAGGATAATAATGATTAAAATTGATAATTTGAGTATATCTTATGGACCAAAAGAAGTTTTTAATAACTTTAGCTTAAATCTTAGTAAAAACCAAATAGTAGGTCTTGTAGGTCCAAATGGTTCTGGGAAAACTACTCTACTAAAAATCTTAGCAGGTCTTGAGACAACTTATACTGGAGATGTAATGGTAAATAATATAAAGTTACCAAATAATATGGCAAAATCCTTTATATCTTTCCAACCAGATCATCTTTTCTTTGATGATAGATATAAGCTAAGTGACATTGAGAAATTATATGCTTATTTCTTTTGTGATTTTGATTGTAGAAAGTTTGAAAATATGATAAAAGAATTTGGACTTAATCTTAATATGAATCTTAAACAAATGAGCAAAGGTATGAAGGATAAGGTACAAATTGCTCTAACTTTATCAAGAAAAGCAAAAATTTATCTTTTAGATGAACCTTTGAATGGACTTGATCCAGCTGCAAGAAAAAAGATCTTGGATATAATGATAGATAATTTCGATGAAAATGGACTTACAATTATTTCTACACATCTAATAAGTCAAATAGAAAGAATTCTTGATAGAGCTATAGTTATTAATAATGGCAAAGTGCTATTAAATGAAAGAATCGACGAATTTAGAGAAAAGAACAAGATGAGCTTGGAAGAATATTTTGAGGAGGTATTCTAATGGGTAAGTTATTAAAAGTACAACTAAAACAAAATATAAAAACTCTTTTGTTAGTTTGGCTAATACCTCTAATACTAGCATCGGGATTTATGATTTTAAATAGATTTATAGACAATCCAATTACAGAATTTGGAATAGGACTTTCGGTTTTCTTGATGTTCATAGGAGTTGGAATTTCACAGATTATAGTTATCTATAAGGACTATGAGAGATTTTTTGGAAAAGAAGCAGGTTTTTATGAATCCTTACCAATATCAAGTTCTAATATTATATGGTCAAGATTCTTCCAATATCTTATAATGATTGCGATACTTTTCTTAATATTGGTATTTGACTTATTTATAATAAGACTTGCAGATGGATATTTGTCAATGAATGAGCTAAAAGAGGGATTTGAAATGACTAAATACGTATTTGGGAAAATCCCTGGTAAATATGTTCCTGGAATAATAATTTCATTTGTTATATATGTTGTATTTACAATATATGAAATTATATTTTCCATAAATGTAGGATCAATCAAAAGCTTAAAGTCAATGGGATTTTTCGGACCTATAGTTATATTTATAGCTGTAAATGTCGTAAGAACATTGATTTTCATATTGATATTAATCAATATCGAGCACATAATTGGATATGATGCTTATTTTTTGAGTAGATTTTCTCCACAAAGTCCAGAAGAATTTTTCATGGTTACCAAAAATTTCTTTATTATAGTAGCGTTTATACAGCTTGTTTTCTCTATAATATTTGGCTTTGTAAGTAAGCATATACAAGAAAAGAAATTATCAATATAATAAAACATAAATTATCAATAACACATAAAAGCGATGAGAAGATTCATCGCTTTTTAGCTTTTGATTTTAAAGGTCTTATGGGAAATCATATAGATTAATATTATCGCTATTATTGTAAAAAACAATATAAATACAGATGTTGCTATAAGATAAATTCTAGCATTCATACTACCTGCAAGTTTGGGTGTTACAAAAATACAGAAATAATACATTCCAAAATCTATAAGAGATGACATGAAGCTATTTTCATTGCCGTCTTGGTTAAATGGTTGAAATACATAGTATTGAAAAAGTGGCAATATCGTAAAAAATATCCCATTTAAAATTATAAGAACTATGTTAAAAAGCATGGTACTAATATCATATTTAGTCTTTGTAATTGCAAAAAACAAATAGATTAGAATCAATGACAAACTTGGTATTAACATAATCTTTAAAAGTGATTTTGCTCTTAGAAGAAACATCTTTAAAATGTTCTTTTTTTCTTTATAAAATCCATAATAAAGTAGCGAAGAATCGCAATTTACATAAAAAGATTTTATTATGTTCTTTTGTTTACATAAAAGATACATAAAAAGTGGTGTCATAAAAGTAAAAGTATTATTTATAAATTTATCATCAACATCTTTTATGCTTATAAATATGAAAAACACAACAGCCACTGCAAATAGAATTAATGTCTTTATTATTACAGGCTTTCTTAAAATCCTCTTGTGTCTTAGAAAGAACATATCGTTAAGATATTCAAAGCCCTTAGATTTTGATGTTGATTTTTCTTTTGTATCTTTATCCTTTAGTTTAACATCGTTATTTGAAGAATCTTCTATTCCTATCATAGCATTATTATAATTTGTGATTGAATTTTCTATCAAAAGATCATAAGAATTGAAGTTTTTAATGTATCTAATAGCAAATATTGCCATAATGGCATTTATAATAAAACATACAATTGCAAATATTTCTAAGTTCACCCTAAATCTAAGCGTAAGAAATGTGTTTAATAAAATCAAGACTATAACACATATCCCATCAAAACTCTCTTTATTAATAAAAGAGCAACTATGGAAAAAATTAATATGTGTCCAAAAAGCTGTGGCATTTATCTCAAGTAATAAAATTGCAATGCTTACTAGAATTAGGGATATAATATTTACATTAAAAAGCCATGTTCCTATTACAACAAATGCAAAAGTTCTTCCAATTGTTACAAGTAAAGGTCTTAGATAAATAAATATAATCGAAAGATTAAAAGGATCTATATTAAAGAATTTATAGTAATCTACAATTATATATCCATTATCAATAAGATTATTTCTAAATAAGTCAAGTACTAAGTAAAAACCAAATAATGTTACAAGAAAACTATCATTGAAACTATTAGGATCAAAGTTTTTATAAAATAAAATCGGGCTTCCATCAGTAATATTATAAATTGTAGAAATAATTGCTTTTAATGAAAACAAAACTATTAAAAATAAAACAGTCGATTTTATAATTTGCCATATAACAGAAAAGATTGGATAAAGCTTATAGATGAAATTTTTGAAATTTTTAAATTTATAGAAACTTCCTAGATGCTTTCCTATTAATGGGGTTTTTCTAATTATCCGAATTACAGAATTAAAAACTTCTGTAAGTTTTATCTTTTCAATTAAAGAAAAATATTTTAAATTCATATTAATTTCCTTATCTTTTCTAATAATTATCATCAGATAATAATCTTATTATCTCATCTTCAAATGATGGCTCATTTATAATCTTTCTATCAACTCTTTCTAATTTCTTATCGTGTAAAAGGACTATCTCATCACAAAGATCCTTTGCAAGAGTTAGTATATGTGTTGAAAAAATTATTATATGATCTTCATGGATTTGTCTTATTAGTCTTTTCATCTCAAGTTGTACTACAACATCAAGACTTGTAAGAGGCTCATCCATAAGAATAACAAGTGGTTTTATTATTAGAAACATCATCATTTGAATTTTGTTTTTCATTCCTGTCGAATAACCTTGGATTAATTTATTGGAATCTTCTAAGTCAAAATTAACCATTTTAAAATATTGATCAATCGATATATTTCCATCTATCTTATCTTCGTTTGCCTCAACAAAAAACTTTATAAATTCTCTTCCTGTAAGAAAGTTGGGAAGCTTTGGAGTGGAATTCATAAAAAATAGATTCTTAGGCGAAAGTTCTATCTTCTTACCATCAGATTCTATGTATGCTTTGCCACAATCCTTTTCTAATTGGCTACTTATTAAAGAAAAAAGTGTAGTCTTTCCAGAACCATTTCTTCCAAGAAGAGCATAGACTATTCCTTTGTCAAATTCGTAAGATACATTTTCTAAAACTTTCTTATTTTCAAAAGATTTGGATAAATTTTCTATTATAAGTTTCATTTATACTCCTAACTTGAATTTCTAACTACTATTACGTAGAGTATAACATATAATTAAAATAATTTCCAAAAACAAATGAATTAATATATTATATATCTTTATTAATTTGACAATTAAGTATACAATAATATGATAGATAAAGATATAACTTAAAGGAAGGGGAATTTTATGGATAAAAATTCTTATTATTTAACAACTCCTATTTATTATCCTAATAGCAATTTGCACTTAGGAAATACTTATACAACAATAATTGCAGATGTTTTAAAAAGATACAAAAAAATGAGAGGATATGATGCATTCTTTACAACAGGAACTGATGAACATGGTCAAAAGATCATGGAAACTGCTCAAAAAGCAGGAGTAACTCCTAAAGAATATGTTGATAAAATAGTAGAAGAAACAAAAGATTTATGGAAGAAACTTGATATAGATTATGATAAATTCATAAGAAGTACAGATCAAGAGCATGAGAAAAATGTTCAAAGAAATTTCCAATATCTATATGATAAAGGAGATATATATAAGGGAAAATACAAAGGCTATTACTGTACTCCTGATGAATCTTTCTGGACTGAGACACAATTAGTTGATGGAAAATGCCCAGAATGTGGAAGAGAAGTAGAATATCACGAAGAAGAAACTTATTTTTTCAGACTTTCAAAATATGCTGATAAGCTAAAAGAGCTTTATAAGGAAAATCCTGAGTTTCTTGAGCCCAAATTTAGACAAAATGAAATGCTAAATAACTTTATCAATAAGGGACTTGATGATCTTTCTATGACAAGAACAAGTTTTGATTGGGGAGTAGATGTTCCTTTTGATAATAAGCATGTAATATATGTTTGGATAGATGCTTTAACTTGCTATCTAACTGCAATAGGATATGGAACAGATGAACAGATGTTTAACAAATACTGGCCTGCATCAGTTCATCTTATAGGAAAAGACATAGTTAGATTTCACGCTATAATTTGGCCTGCTCTTCTTATGGCATTGGACTTAGAGTTACCTAAAAAGATTTTCGCTCATGGATGGATTTTATTTAATGATGATAAGATGAGTAAATCTAAGGGAAATATAATTTATCCAGAACCACTTATAGATTTATATGGAGTAGATGCTCTAAAATATTTCGTACTTCGTGAATATAATTTTGGAAGTGATGGAAACTTCCAGACAAAGAAATTCTTAGAAAGATATAATTCAGATCTTGTAAATGATTTAGGAAATCTTGTAAGTAGAACAACTTCAATGATCATAAAATACAATGATGGAATTGTAAAAAAAGGCACAATTACAGAAGATTATGACAAGGAATTGATAGATCTTTCTAAAGCGACATACGATGAATTTACAAAATATATGGATGAGTTTGACTTTAAGTCAGCTCTTGAATCAGTATGGAAACTTATAAGAAGAGCAAATAAATATGTAGATGAAACTAAACCTTGGATACTTGGAAGAGAAGAAAACTACGCTAGATTAAATACCGTATTATACAATCTAATAGAAACAATAAGAATTGTAGCAAATCTAATAGAACCTGTAATGAAAAATACAACAAAAGAGATATTTGAAAAAATAGGCGTAGAAAACAAGGGATTTGAGTCTGCAAAAGAGTTTGGACTTATAGAAGAAGGCACTAAAGTAAGTAAGGGAAATAATCTATTTGAAAGATTAGATGTAGAAAAAGAAACAGCCAAAGTAATAGAAAAGAACAACAAGCTTATAGAACAAAGAACTAAGAAAAAATCAAAAGAAAATAAAAAGGAAGATAAAGCTTCTTCTAAACAAACAATTGGAATTGAAGATTTCGATAAAGTTGAGCTAAAAGTAGGAGAGATAAAAGAAGCTAAAGTTCATCCAGATGCAGATAAGCTATTAGTCTTTAAAGTAGATGTAGGAGAAGATGAGAATAGAACAATAGTATCAGGCATAAGAAAATGGTATGATCCAGAAGAACTTATAGGAAAGAAAGTTGTAGTTGTTACAAACCTAAAACCTGTAAAAATGCGTGGTATAGAATCTCAAGGAATGATAATTGCAGCTGGCAAAGATGATGTATCACTTCTTACAGTTATGAAAGATGCAAAGCCTGGGACAGTGATTTTCTAATGAAAATAATTGATGCACATACACATATTACAGATAAGGCATTTGACAAAGATAGAGATTTCATAATAAAGGATTTAGAAAATTTCAACATAAAGGCAATAATAAATCCATCAGAAGATATAGAAACTTCAATAAAAGCTGTAGAACTTTCTAAAGATTATGAAAATGTCTATGCTGCAGTTGGAATACATCCGGAAAATGTAGATAATGTAAAAGAAGAAGATTTTATAAAATTAGAAGAACTCGCCAAAAACGAAAAAGTAGTTGCAATTGGAGAGATAGGACTTGATTATTATTGGAAAGATGACAACAAAGAGCTTCAAAAGAAAGTATTTATAAGACAAATTGAACTTGCTATAAAGTTAAATCTTCCACTAGTAATTCATTCAAGAAGTGCAGCAGGAGATACAATAGAAATCCTAGAAAAATACAAAGACAAAGTAGTCTGCCAAATGCATGCTTTTGGTGATTCAGTTGAGATGATGGAAAGATATGTAAAGCTTGGATTTTATATTTCAATTGGAGGAGTAGTAACATTTAAAAATTCCAGAAAAATAAAAGAAGTCGCAAAATCTGTTCCATTAGATAGACTATTAATTGAAACAGATGCTCCATATCTTACTCCAGAACCTTATAGATCTCTTAGAAATGATCCTAGAAAGATAATAGAAGTTGCAAGAGAGATATCTAATATAAAAGATATTAAATTAGATAAGCTTACAAAAAATACTACAAGAAATACCGAAAGGCTTTTTAATATATGATAAAAGAGACAATAGTAGTTGAAGGAAAAGATGACATAGCAAGTGTAAAAAAGGCCGTAGATTGCGAAGTAATAGCAACAGGTGGATATTATTTCGGAGAAAAACTTCTAAAACAATTAGAAGAGATAGACAAAAGATGCGGAATAATAATTTTTACAGATCCAGACTATGCAGGAAAAAGAATAAGAGAAAAGATACTTCAAAGGATACCCGATGCCAAACAAGCATTCCTAGATCAGAAAAAGGCAACCAAGGATAATGATATAGGAATAGAAAATGCAAAGCCAGAAGATATAATAGAAGCTTTGAAAAAAGCTAAGGCAATAGAAGCTACAAGAAGAGAAGAATTTACCAACAAAGATATGATTGAAAACGGACTTACACTTTCTAAAGATAGCAAGGTAAGACGTGAGAAACTAGCAGATGAACTTGGAATAGGATATTCAAATGCTAAGCAGATGCTTAGAAGATTGAATTCATTTATGATAACAAGAGAAGAATTTGAAAGGGCAGTAAAAAAACTATGAGAAAACTCTATTCACCCAAAGTTGTAAAGAGCTTAATGGAAGCATATAATGTCAAATTTTCAAAATCCCTTGGGCAAAATTTCCTTGTTGATGGAAACTTTGTAAGAAAAATCGTAGAGGCATCTGACATAGAAGGCAAAAACGTAATAGAAGTTGGCCCTGGGATAGGGACTTTGACATACGAACTTGCCCAAAAAGCAAAAAAGGTAGTTGCAATAGAGATAGATAGAGGATTAATACCAATATTAAATGAGAATCTAAAGGAATTTGATAATGCTCTTGTAATAAGAGAAGATATTCTAAAAGCTGATATAAAAAAGATCGTAGAAAATGAATTTAATGGAGAAGAATTTACGCTTGTTTCAAATCTACCATACTATATTACAACACCGATTATAGAGAAATTTGCAGCAAATAACATAAATTGCAAGAAAATGACTATAATGATACAAAAAGAGGTCTCTGATAGAATTCTTTCAAAAGAAAACGAGAAAGATTACAGCGCTCTATCTTTATTTGTAAAATTTTATTCCAATGCCAAAAAAGAATTTAATGTTCCAAAATCAGTATTTATGCCAAAGCCAAAGATTGATTCTACAGTTTTGACATTAGATCTTAGAATATATGATGAAAATGTAGATAGGAAGAGATTATTTGATCTTATTCATGCAGGCTTTACTCAAAGAAGAAAGACCATATTAAATTCACTATCTCAAGTTGTTCCAAAGGAAGATTTGATTAAAATATTTGAGGAACTTTCTATATCAGAAAAGCTTAGAGCAGAAAACCTAAGCCTTGATGATTATATAGCTATTACAAATGAACTTGAAAATTATAATTAGAAAAGTATTATAAATTTATACAAAGAAAGGAGATTTATATGGCAGATGTAACAATTTACACTTCATCTACATGTACTTACTGCAAAGCAGCAAAAGCATATTTAGATGAAAATAACATAGATTATACAGAAAAGCACGTAGATACTGATAGAGAAGCAATGAACGAATTGATAGCTAAAGGACACAGAGGAGTGCCAGTAATCGATATCGATGGTGAAGAAATCGTAGGATTTGATCAACCAAAAATTGCTAAGCTTCTTAATTTATAATCTACTAGAAAATAATTAATCAGAGGATAAGGAGATTTATTTCCTTATCCTTTTTTATATCTTGACAAATTATTATATAATATTTATACAAGTAATAATTTATATTAGATAAAATTAGGAAGGATAGTTATGACAAAGAAAGATCAAGATTTAAGTTATCTGGAATTATTTAAAACCCTATTTAAAATAAATATGATAACTTTCGGTGGTGGCTATACAATAGCGCCTGTAATTATGAATGACTTTTGTGAAAAGAAAAACTTGATTACAAAAGAAGAAATGCTAGATCTTATAGCTCTTGCACAAAGCGGACCAGGAGCTCTTGCCGTAAGCACATCACTTATGACAGGATATAAGACAAAGGGGATTAAGGGAGCATTCGTTGGTGCGGTCGCATCATTTCTTCCTCCATTACTTATAATTAGCATTATATATCTTTTTTATAAACAATTTGCTTCAAACTATTGGGTAAGAGCAGCTCTAAGAGCTATGAGTGGGGTAATAAGCGCAGTTCTTGTAATAACTACTTATGATCTTGGTAAAGTAGCTTTGAAAAGTTATCCAGTATTTTCAGCTTGTGTTATGGTTTTAAGTTTTGTAGTTGGATATTTTACAAATATAAGTGTTGGAATAATTGTATTATTCCTAGCAGTACTTGGAGCAATCTTATTTAGGATAAAGGAGTAAAAGATGATTGTTTTAGAATTATATATTTCTTTTTTACAAATAGGAGCTGTTGCATTTGGAGGAGGTTATGCGGTACTTCCACTTATACAAGATGTTGTAGTAAATAAAAAAGGCTGGCTTACTATGACAGAGATGACAGATATAGTAACCATATCTCAGCTTACGCCAGGACCTATAGCAGTAAATGGAGCATCCTTTGTTGGAACGAAACTTGGAGGGCCACTTGGAGCATTTGCGGCAACCCTTGGAGTAATAACTCCACAAGTTATACTAATGCTAATTCTTGGTAAATTGTTATTTCAAGGAAAGAAAGTAAAGATACTTGATAATATGCTTAAAGCACTAAGACCTGGAGTTGTAGGACTTATTGCAACTGCAACAGTTGATTTGATAATAAGTTCGATTTTCCCTGAAGGAATATCCTTATCATTTGACTTTATTGCGTTGGTAGGCTTTGTTGTAGGACTTATTCTCTATTGGAGAAAGTTTGATCTTATCAAATTAATAGGACTTGGAGCTTTTATTGGAATTATTCTTGGAGCTTTTGAGAAGTTTTTACTTTAGATTATAGATATTATTAAAATATTTTATTTATAATTATAGAGAGAATCTATAATTATTAATATTATATATAATTGTTAATGTTACTAAAAAAAGGGTAAATAATAATTGTATTAATAGATGGGAAAATTTTATATGAAAATTATTTATCTTTTAAGATAATAATTTTCTAATTGTTTTTCCTTTGGAAATAAAAGATTTTTACATTTACTAAAAATACTATGAAATTAATTTTATTATATTCAATCACAAAAATATACAATAATTACTCAAACGATTTCTAAAGTTCGATTATTTGTTGTGATGATTTTTTATTTTATTAAATTTTAATTATATTTTGAAAACTAAGGATAACAGAAGTCAATATTTTTATAAAAATGTGGAAATTTATATAAAAATATACAAAAAATAAGAAAATTAAAGAAAATAACTCAATATATACTAAAAAAATTAAACAAAAAAGCACAAAAAAACTGTACATTTTAAAATTTTATGTATATAATTATAAATACGGAAGGGAGGTTATATGGATACTACATTAGTTATACTTGCTGCAGGCCTTGGAACAAGATATGGCAAAGGCATAAAGCAGCTTGCAAAGATGGATGATAATGAAAACACTTTGATGGATTATTCTATCTATGATGCCATAAAAGCAGGTTTTAATAAGGTCGTATTTATTATACGAAAAGATATAGAAGAAGAGTTCATGGAAGTTATAGGTAATAGGATAAAAGAAAACGTTAAAATTGAACTAGCCTATCAGGATATAAAAGATTTACCGGAAGGTTTTACAAAGCCTGAAGGAAGAACTAAGCCATGGGGAACAGTTCAAGCTTTGATGTCTATAAGAGGTATTGTAAAAGAACCTTTCCTTATAATAAACGCCGATGATTATTATGGAAAAGAAGCTTTTAGCTTCATGCATGATTATCTAGTCAAAAATAAGGAATCCGATAAGCTACAAATGGGAATGGTAGGATATAAGCTTAGAAATACAATAAGCGACAATGGAACAGTAAATAGAGGAATTTGTATTGTAGATGATGATAATAAGCTAGAGAAAATCATGGAAACACATGGCATAATTGCACAAGGTGATAAAATATCAAGCAAAGAAAACCTTTCTAGTGATGTTTTGAATCTTGATTCTGTCGTATCAATGAATCTTTGGGCAGCTTATCCTGAGTTTATAGATTACTGTGAAGAATTTTTCAAAGGATTCTTAGAAGATAATATTGATGATTTGAAATCTGAGTACGTTCTTTCTGATATGATAGATGAAATGTTAAGAAAGGATGTAGTTGAAGTTACAGTTATTCCTACAAAAGAAAAATGGATAGGAATTACATATCATGAAGACTTAAAATCTGCCAAAGAAAGTTTTAAGCAAATGATAGATGATGGAGTTTACCCTAAGAATATTTGGGGAAAATAAAATTGGATATAACATATTTTAATATGTTTATTATAAAAAAACGAAAAAATATGTTTATTATAAAAAAACAAAAAAATGGAGGAACAAAATGAAAAAAACAAAAGCAATACTATTGACTTGTTTAGCTGTTTTAGGGCTTACAGCTTGTGGGAATTCTGCAGATAAATCAAATGATTCTGTAAGCGATAACCAAACAAGTGTCGAAGCAACAGAAACTAGCGGAGATTATGCTGGAAAAACTTTAAAAGTTGCAGGACTTGACGGTGGATATGGTACAGAAGGCTGGAATGCTGTAATCAAGAAATTTGAGGAAAAGACAGGTGCAACTGTAGAATCACAATTTGAAAAGAATATATCTGAAGTTTTAAGACCAGAAATTCAAGCTGGAAATTCTCCAGATGTAATCTATTTATCAGTAGGTCAAGCTGATTCACTTACAAGCACAATGATTAAAGAAAACATGGTTACAGATATAACAGATGTATTAGACATGAAAATTCCTGGAGAAGATACAACAGTTAAAGAAAAAATAATCCCAGGATTTACAGATACATTTGTAACAAATCCTTATGGAGATGGCAAGACTTATCTTGCACCTTTATTCTACTCACCAGCAGGACTTTGGTATAACAAAGCAATGTTTAAAGAGGGTGGAGGAAAATACGAACTTCCAGAAACTATGGATGAATTCATAGCTTTAGGAGAAGAAGCTAAGAAAGATGGAGTATCACTTTTCACATATCCAGTTGCAGGATATTTTGATACATTCTTATTCTCACTTGCTTATGAAGTTGGAGGAGAAGAGTTATTTGATAAACTTATGAACTATGATCCAAAAGCTTGGCAAGATGAAGCAACACCAATGTTTGAAGTTACAGGAGATATTCTTCAATATCTAAATCCAAACACAGTAGCTCAAGCTAACAAAGAATCATTTACACAAAACCAATTATCAGTTATGAAAAACGAAACATTATTTATGCCAAATGGTTCTTGGATAGTTGGAGAGATGAAAGATGCACAAGGTGTTGCAGATAACTTTGAATGGGGATTTATGGCACTTCCTTCATACAAAGGATCAGATAGATATGCATATTCATTCTTTGAACAAGCATTTATCCCAACAGATGCAAAAGAACCAGAACTTGCAAAAGAATTCTTAGCTTATCTATACTCAGATGAAGCCGCTAAATTATTTGCAGAAAATGGTGGAGCAATTCAACCTATAGTAAATTACAGTGATTTCATAGTAGATGAAAATTCAAAATTATACTATTCAATCTATGATGAAGATGTAAAACCTGCACTAGGAAGCTGGGCTTCTTCACCAGTAGTTGAAGGTGTTGATATTCACAAATCATTATTTGATACAATAAATTCAGTAGCAAATGGAGAAAAAACAGTTAAAGATTGGCAACAAGAGGTAGTAGACTCAGTTACAAAAATTAACGATGCAATAGAAGCTGAAAAATAATTATTAAGATTTAGCAGGGTTTTTCCCTGCTAAACTTAAAAAGACAGGAGAAATATATGAAAAACAGTAGTGAAAAGAAGAAATTCATATTTTGGGGATTATTTCCTGCTTTTCTTTTTTATATAATATTTGAAATTTATCCTACAATTAATGTATTCAAAGATGCACTCTATAAGACAGGTGGACTTTCAGGAAAGAAAACATTTGTTGGATTTGCTAATTTCAAGTTACTTTTTAAAGACCCCAATTTCGTAAAAGCATCCCAAAACACAATTTTTCTTATAGTTATAGTTACAATAGTTACTATATTTTTGGCAATAATATTTGCCTCTGTTTTGACAAGAGAAAAATTCAAGGGAAGAAACTTTTTTAGAATAATACTATATATACCAAATATCTTATCAATTGCAGTAATAGCTTCAATATTTGCAGCAATTTATGGAATGGATCAAGGATTAATAAATGGATTCTTAAGATTATTCAAACCTGAAACATATCAAAACATTCCATTTCTTGGAGACAGAAATTATGTAATGTATTCTGTAGCTTTTGCAATGATATGGCAGGCAATAGGATATTATATGGTAATGTATATGTCTACAATGTCACAAATTCCAGAACAATTATATGAAGCATCAAACCTTGATGGAGCAGGAAAAGTAAGACAATTTTTTGATATAACTTTGCCTTTAACTTGGCAGACAATAAGAACAACTTTAACTTTCTATATTATAAGTAACATAAATATAGCCTTTCAGCTTATAAAAGCTTTGACTGGTGGTGGACCTGATGGTGCAAGTCTTACACTTCTTAACCATCAGTATGAACAAGCATACACTAACTCAGCTTTTGGCTATGGACTTGCAATAGGCGTTGTAGTATTCTTATTCTCATTCTTGTTATCTGCAATAGTTCATCAAATAACCAATAGAGATGTAATACAATACTAGGAGTTTTAAATGAAAGAGAATAATAAATTATTTAAGATATTTATTTTTATTTGTCTAACAATAATTGCAATATCTATCATAGTTCCTGTCGGATGGGTTTTCTTGGCATCAGTAAAAACCAATGCAGAGTTTTATGCTAGTCCTTGGGCACTACCGAAAGGTTTTTATTTTCAAAACTTTATAGATGCTTGGCAAAGTGCAAACATGGGGGATTACTTCTTTAATTCTGTTGTAGTAACAGTTTTATCAATTGTAATATTACTTCTTATAGCACTTCCATGTTCATATATACTTGCAAGAATGCAATTTAAAGGCAAAAAATTTGCAGATGTATTTATGAAAGCAGGATTATTTATAAATAGATCTTATATAGTAATTCCTATTTTCATAATGCTAAGAGATGGCAATAGAGCACTTCAAGATACCTTCCTTACAAATATATTTGGAAATGGTTTTTTGATGAATAATAGATTTATTCTTGCACTTATATATGCTGCAACAGCTGTACCATTTACAGTTTATCTGTTATCTAACTTCTTTAGTTCTATTTCAAAATCTTATGAAGAAGCAGCTTATATAGATGGAGCAAGCTATACAAGAACAATGATTGATATAATAATACCAATGGCTAAACCGGCTGTTATTACAGTAGTATTGTTCAATTTCTTAGCTTTCTGGAATGAATATATCCTTGCTTTGACAATAATGACAGATTCAGCTAAGAAGACTTTGCCAGTAGGATTAATAAACTTGCAACAAGCCGCAAGAGGAGCTGCAAATTATGGTAGACTTTACGCAGGTCTTGTACTTGTAATGTTACCTACACTTATTATGTATATATTAGTTCAAAAACAATTGACAGAAGGAATGATGGTAGGAGGAGACAAGGGCTGATGGAAAGTTCTGATAACAAAAAAGGAAGACTTACTCTTCCAAGTGAAGAAAATTTCTATGATGAAACATTAGAAATGATAGAAAAGCTAGGGGCAGATGCGATAAGAGATTCAGATGGAACCAAACTTCCAGATGAAATAAAAGATATAGAAAACGTAGATATATATACAAACTTTTTTACAGCAAGAGATCTAAATGATTTTGCAAAAGAAAACAAAAAAGAATGGAGTAGATATTACCTACTAAGTGAATTTGTAACTGCAACAAGCGAAAGCACAGAAATATATTTTTCAAGTAAATACTATAAAGAACAAATCGAACCAGACTATGATTATGATCCTAAAAAATGGTGGGAGGTAATCGATAGAACAACAGGAGATATAGTAGATACTGACAATTGGCAAATTGATAAAGAAAAAGATGTAGTTAAGATAAAATCAATTCCATTTCATGTATATACTGTAACATTTCTAGCTTATGGTATATGGGATCCTGTTCAAATGTATAATTATATAACAAATAGCTGGAAAGACATAGAACATCAAATTCCAATAGATGTAAGATATGAAAAATCATCTAAATACATGGAAGAAAGACTTGAAAAATGGCTAATTGATAATCCCAAGACAGATGTAGTAAGATTTACTACATTCTTCTATCAATTCTCACTTGTATTTAATGAAAATGCTCTAGAAAAATATGTAGATTGGTTTGGATATACAAACTCAATTTCACCTGAGACAATGATAGCTTTTGAAAAAGAATATGGCTATAAGCTTAGACCAGAAGATATAGTTGACGAAGGCTACTATAATTCTACATTTAGAGTTCCAAGCAAAGCTTATAGAGATTATATGGAATTTACTCAAAAATATGTAACTTGCAAAGCAAAGAAACTTGTAGAGTTAGTTCATAAATACAATAAAAAGGCTGTAATGTTTCTAGGGGATCATTGGATTGGAACAGAACCTTATGGCAAATATTTTAAAGACATTGGACTTGATGGAGTTGTAGGAAGCGTAGGAGATGGAGTTACTTTAAGACTTATATCAGATATTGAAGTTCCATTTACAGAAGGAAGATTTCTTCCATACTTTTTCCCAGATGTATTTTATGAAGGAAATGATCCTACAATAGAAGCAAAGGAAAATTGGATAAAAGCAAGAAGAGCTTTATTTAGAAAACCACTTGATAGAATTGGATACGGTGGATACCTATCACTTGCTTATAAATTCCCAGATTTTATAGATTATATTTCTAAAGTAGCAGATGAATACAGAAAAATCTATGATACAGTATCTAAGGATAAACCTTATTCAAAAGCTAAAGTTGCAATATTAAACTGCTGGGGAAAAATAAGAACTTGGGGAGCATATATTGTAGCACATGGAAAATGGTACAAACTATGCTATTCATATATAGGGATTATAGAAGCACTTTCAGGAATGGATGTAGATGTAGAATTTATAGACTTTTCTGATATAAAAAACGGAGTAAGTAAGGATATTGATGTAATAATTAATGCAGGAGATGCATATACAGCATTTTCTGGAGCAGAAAACTTCATAGATCCAGATGTTGTAACAAGTCTTAGAGAATTTGTATACAATGGTGGAGGATTTATAGGAATAGGAGAACCATCAGCCTATAGCAAAAATGGAAGATTCTTCCAATTAGCCGATGTTCTTGGAGTTGATGTAGAAAAGGGATTTTCACAAAGCATCAATAAATATTTTACAGAAACAACAAAAGATCATTTTATAACTAAAGATATAAAAGAAGATTTAGATCTTGGAGAAAATAAACCTAATGTCTATGCATTATCAGAAAAAACAACTATATTAGAATATTCTAATAACGAAGTACACATGTCAGTAAATGATTTTGGAAAAGGAAGAGCATTCTATACAACAGGGCTTCCTTATTCACATCAAAACACAAGACTTTTGAAAAGAGCAATAATGTATGTTAGTCACAAAGAAGAAGAGCTTAATAAATATTATGCAGAAGATATTAATTTGGAAGTTGCAGCTTTTCCTAAGCTAAAGAAATATTGTGTGATTAACAATTCTAATAAAGATATAACAAGCAAAGTTTATGATAAAGACGGACAAGCGAAAGAAGTAACCGTAAAAGCTGCTGAGCTTATTTGGATTAAGGAGTAGTTATGGACTATTATAAAAAGAGAAAAGTACAGATATTTTGTCTATTTGTACTATTCGTAATAGGAACTATTTTACAAATTGTAGGACATAAAGGCGAGGGTTATAGCTACTTAGGCATTCAATTTATTTCACTTGTAATATTACTTCTAGTCTTATATTTGTATAATAAAAGACAAAAATAGAGAAAGAATGGGAAAAAATGGCAGAATTAAGTTTAAAAAATATTTATAAGATTTATGAAAATGGTTTTGAAGCTGTAAAAGATTTTAACTTAGAAATAAAAGATAAAGAATTCATAGTATTTGTAGGACCATCAGGATGTGGTAAATCAACAACACTTAGAATGGTTGCAGGACTTGAAGAGATTTCTAAGGGAGAATTATATATTGGAGGAGAAAAAGTAAACAATGTAGAAGCAAAAAACAGAGATATCGCAATGGTATTTCAAAACTACGCACTATATCCTCAAATGACTGTAAAAGAAAACATGAGCTATGCTTTAAAACTTGCAAAAACACCAAAAGATGAAATCGATAGAAAAGTAGATGAAGCTGCAAAAATCTTAGGATTAGGAGATCTTCTTGATAGAAAGCCAAAAGAATTATCAGGAGGACAAAGACAAAGAGTTGCTCTAGGACGTGCAATAGTAAGAAATCCTAAAGTATTCTTGATGGATGAACCATTAAGTAACTTGGATGCAAAATTAAGAGTTCAGACAAGAGCAGAGATTGCCAAGCTACACGAAAGATTACAGACAACATTTATCTATGTAACCCATGATCAGACAGAAGCTATGACAATGGCAGATAGAATCGTAATTATGAATAAAGGAGAAATCCAACAAGTAGATACACCAGAAAATGTATATAAATATCCTAAGAATCTATTTGTAGCAGGATTTATAGGTTCACCACAGATGAACTTTATAATAGCAAATTTCACTAAAGAAAATGATAAGTATTATGTAACAAATGATTCTTTTAATTGGCAAATTCCAGATGAACATGGACAAAAACTAGAAGAAAAAGGTTATATAGGTAAGCAAATCCTAATTGGAATGAGACCAGAGCATATAAATAGAGATAATGAAAATAATCCATTAAAAGTAAATGGAGAAGTATACTTTACAGAAATGCTTGGAAGTGAGCAATATGTTTATATGTATTTTGGAAAAGAAAAGTTAATAGCTAAGATAACAAATGGAGAATTTATACCCAAAAACACTAAAGTAGATCTTTATATTAATTCAGATAAAATGCATTATTTTGATATAGAAACAGAAGAAAATATAATGTTTAATTAATATATAAGTAGTTTAATTACAAAGGAGTAATAATGAAAAATATATTAATAACAGGAGGAGCAGGCTTTATAGGAAGCCATGTCGCACTAGAGTTATTAGAATCAGGTTATAATGTAGTGGTTTATGATAATTTAGTAAATTCATCCAAGGAGTCTTTGAAAAGAGTAGAAGAGCTTACAGATAAAAGCATAAAATTCTATGAAGGTGATTGCCTAGATGAAGATTATCTATTAGAAGTACTAAAAAATGAAGAGATAGAAGCAGTAATCCATTGTGCAGCATTAAAGGCAGTAGGAGAATCAGTAAAAAAACCACTTATGTATTATCACAATAACATAACAGGGACTTTATCACTTCTATCAGCAATGGATAAGGCAAATGTCAAAAACATAATATTTAGCTCAAGTGCTACAGTTTATGGAAAACCAAAAAGCGTACCTATAACAGAAGATTTTCCCAAAGGAGAATGTACAAACCCTTACGGCTGGACGAAGTCAATGATGGAACAAATAATGACAGATTTATACACATCAGATAATAGCTGGAAGGTTGTATTACTTAGATACTTTAATCCAATAGGAGCACATAAGAGTGGAAGAATAGGAGAAGATCCAAAGGGAATTCCTAATAATCTATTACCTTATGTGACACAAGTTGCAATAGGAAAGCTTCCATATCTTCATGTATATGGAAATGATTATGATACAAAAGATGGCACAGGAGTAAGAGATTATATCCATGTGGTAGATCTTGCAAAAGGCCATGTAAAAGCAATAGACAATTTATCAAAACTTAACGGAGTAGAAGTGATTAATCTTGCAACAGGCAAGGGATATTCCGTATTGGATATAATAAATACTTTTGAGAAAGTAAATGGAATAAAAATAAACTATAAAATCGAAGCTAGAAGAGATGGAGATATAGCACAAAGCTATGCAGATGCCACTAAGGCAAAAGAGCTTATAGGTTGGGTAGCTCAAAATGGATTGGAAAAGATGCTAGAAGATTCATGGAGATGGCAAAAAAACAATCCAAATGGATATGAACAATAGTAAAAGGTGGTGTTGCAGAATAGAATTATCTATTCTGCGACATCATTTTTTTATT
>JAUMZM010000030.1 GCA_030528125.1 Tissierellia bacterium | reverse complement strand
ATTAATAAAAAAATGATGTCGCAGAATAGATAATTCTATTCTGCAACACCACCTTCTTCTAATTTATTAAAGCTCATTACAACTTTAAATAAATCTCCATCTATTTCTATATTAAACTTTCCTCCTTGAGCTTCAACTAAGCTTTCTGCAATTGATAGTCCAAGTCCGCTTCCTTCAATATTTCTCGATACATCTCCTCTTACAAATCTTTCCATTAGATTCTTGCTATCTATGTCTAATTCTTTATTTGAAATGTTCTTTATCTCAAGATAAACTCTATCTGTAACTATGATTTTCACATACACTCTTGTATTTTCTAATGCATATTTTGAAATATTTGAAAAGAGATTATCCATAACTCTAAACATATTCTCTCCATCAAGCATTACAAATACTTGTTCTCTGTCAAAATCTTCTTTTATTTCAAGGCTTTTAGCTTTCAAATTATCTTCCCATTCTCCAATTATTTGAATCATAAATTGACAAAGATCAATTTTATCTAAGTTTACATCTATACTATTAGAATTTATCTTTGAAACTTCAAATAAGTCTTCTATAAGTCTTTTTAACTTAAGACTCTTTTTATTTATTACTTTTGAATATTCGATTCTTTTTTCAGCTGGAAGATTCTCTGATGCTATAAGATTTGAATAATTTATTATACTTGTAAGTGGAGTCTTTAGATCATGACTTACATTTGTGATAAGTTCTGCCTTAAACCTTTCGCTTTTTACTCTATCTTCTACAGCTTTATCTAGGTTTTCTGCTATTTCATTAAAATTATTTGCAATCGTCTTAAAGTACTTTGTATCGGTATCTATCTTTGCATTATAGTCTCCAGATACTATTTTATCCGATATTTTATTTATATTATCTAAATCGCTTATGACAGATTTAAGCAATTTGTATCCTACAAATGCTAATATTATATAGATAAAAATAAGATCTGGAATAGTCCAAAGTATAAAGATTCCTACAAGAAAGATAACAAGAAGCACCTTTGAAGTAGATATTCCTGCTATTTCAACACCTTTTATTCTAAAGCTTTTTATTCTTCTTATGATGTTTTTCCAAGATGATCTGAAAAATTTAACAATAGATCTTATAAAAAATGCTATTATTGAATTTTTAATAATTACAGAATCTCTTCTTTCTAATATTAAGCTTTTTACTAGAAGTGAAGCATAATATGCAAAAAATATCGAAAGAGCAGAGAAAATATAAGCTCCTATAATTTTTGTAAATGAATTATAGGTAAATATTCTAGGCGGTAGTGTTGTTTTTATAAGGCTTATAATAATTGAAAATATTATTATATAAAACTCTACAGGTATTGTGATAATGGAGTTTGTAAATGTATATGTTTTTATTACATCATATTTTACAAAAAACACCAATATGAATGTTACAATCATAAATAAAACAACTGCCGAAAAATAATTTGGAAGTTTTTTTACAAAGTATATACCATTGCTATTTAAACTTTTAAAAGAATCACTGTTAAAATCAAGCTTATAAGTAAAGTCTGCACTTTTTATATTATATATATAGTTATTGTCAAAATCATTTCCTATGGCATAATCATAAGTAAGAGAATTCAAAGAATACTTAAAGATATCTATATATACTTGATCTTTCTTTTCTATATCACCATATTCTTTATCTATTATTACAGCATCTGAGTCATATCTTCCTTTTATGGTATAGATTCCCTTGGTATCTTTTTGTGATATGAAACTACTAGTATTTCTATAGGTTTTTATTTCTGGCTTTTCGAAATAATCTCTATCAGGATCATTTTCATTCCCACCAGTCCTATCATAATATTCCTTTGTGAATACGTAATTTTTTATCCTTTGAAATTCTATATCATAATTTATAAAATCATCGTTTTGTATTATATCATTATCCTCTGGAATATTATTAAAGCTTGCATTTACTCTAGAATTAAAGTAATTTAGAATTTCATTATTTTTTGCTATGTATCTATCTTCTTTTTGTAATACATTATTTTTTACAAAATACATTCCAAATCCACAAGATAGTATAGATAGGATTAATAACATAGCAAATATTTTATTTTTCTTAAGCATTACATTACCTTATCTTTTACAAATTTATATCCTATTCCCCAACTTACAAGTAGATATCTTGGGTTTTTGGGATCTATTTCTATCTTATCTCTTATTCTCTTTATATGGACTGATACTGTTCTTGTCTCTATTGCAGGCTCATTCCAGACTTTCTCATAGATTTCTTCTGTAGAAAATACTCTATCAGGATTTGACATTAGAAGTTTTAAAATATTAAATTCTATTGCAGTCAAATTCTTTCTAACACCATCCACAAATACACATTTTTGTGTAAGAGATAGGCTTATCCCGCCTATCGTAATAGTATCATCGTTCTGATCGGTGTTTTCGCTATAATCATGAGTTCTTCTTATAAGAGAATTTACTCTTGCTGCAAGTTCTATCTCATTAAAAGGCTTTGTAAGATAATCATCTGCTCCTAGATTAAGCCCTAATACTTTATTGAAATTTTCTGATTTTGCAGAAACAATTATTATAGGACAATATGAATCTTCTCTAATCTTTACTATAGCTTCTTCGCCAGAAAGTTTAGGTAGCATAAGGTCCATTATCACAAGGTCTATGTCATTTTCTTTAAAAACTTCAACTGCCGATTTCCCATCATAGACTTGGAATACATTGTAGTCAAATTTTTCCAAAGAAATTTTTATAAGTTCATTTATAGTCTTTTCATCTTCTGCAACTAATATATTATATTCTTTCATTTGTTCCTCCACTTATATAATATATCAAAATCGTTTAAAAATGGGGCTTAATTTTTTAAAAATATATTAAATTAATTCAAATTTTCTATTTAAATATGAAATCAAAATATCCATCCACATGGAATCTCTTCTTTCATAATCTCTTCCATAATTTGTAAGATCATCTCCAGTAGCTAATCCATGATAGCCTTTTTCAAACAAATGGTATTCTGTGTGTATAGAATATTCTTTAAGTTTCTTTATGTATTCTAAATGAGTTCTAAAATCTACTACATCATCTTCAAATGTAGAAAATATAAAAGTATCTGGAATAGATTCATTTATATTAGCTAAAGGATCTGCCAATTTATCGTATTGTTTAAATATTCCTCCCACATTTTCAAACTTCCCCTCTACAAATGATTTTAAATCCAATACAGGATATGCTAGTAATTGAAGATTTGGCTTTATAAGTTCGCTTGCTTCTCCTGTCAAATCCTCTCTTTTATATAAAGAAGATAGCATAGCTGCTAAATGTCCTCCAGCAGAAAATCCAAGCAATGCAATTTTATCTTCATCTATTGAATACTTATCCTTATTTTCTCTTAGATATTTCATAGCAGATACTATATCACATAAATTGTTCTTAAAATTAGATTCATCCTTTACATGATAATTTAATATTGCTGTCTGGAATCCATTTTTCAAAAATATTGCACTTACTGAGTCAGCTTCTCTATCTGATACATAATCATATCCTCCACCTGGTATTATGAGAACTAGGGGCCTTTTTTCCATTTGCCATTCATAACCTTTCATTCTAGGTTTTCTTTTCTCCCAATATATCATTTTAAGTCTTGTTATTTTATCTTTTGATAAAATCACTTCTTCAATTTTCATATATAATCCTTTCTTTACTTTAAAAACTTTAAAAGTATCATTGTATTATGATAGATTTTACATTTAAACCAATTTATAATAAAAATCCAAAAATATTAATTTTAGGATCTTTCCCATCTGTTAAATCAAGAGAATATAACTTCTATTATTCAAACCCACAAAATAGATTTTGGAAGATGCTATCTCTTATATATAAAGATAATTTGCCAGAAACCATAGATCAAAAGAAAAATCTAATCCTAGATCACAATCTAGCTTTATATGACGCAATTAAAATGTGTGATATAAAAGCATCAAGTGATCTATCTATTAGAAATGAGATCTCTACAGATATAGATCCAATTATAGAAAATTCCAATATTCAAAAGATTCTTTGTAATGGAAAGAAAAGCTTTGATATTGTAACCAAAAAGATGAACAAAAAAGCAATCCAAATGCCTTCGACTTCATCTGCTAATGCAAGATACTCTCTTAAAGATCTTGTTGAAATCTGGGGCAAAGAATTGCTCTAGTTTAGTTGATATCTATTATAATCTTTTGATTTTTCTCATATATAGGTCTTATCTTTGTCTTATTGTTTCTAAATTCTTTCTCAAATTTTATAGATATCTCTTCTTTTCCTCCTGCATGCATTGGGAAAAGTATCTGTGGATTACATTCTCTCATAAAGATTTCTGGTCCCTTGTAATAATTTTCCTTAAGTCTTGGATCAACAGGGAAAAACGCCAAATCTATAGGATATTGCTTGATCTTATCCACCTCTGTCATAAAATCATCGTATTCTTTTTTCATAGTTTCTTTGTCATTATCAGGCCATGCCCAGAAATTCAAATCTCCTGCATGAAAAATAGAAATTCCATTTACATGTAAAAGTATAGAAATTCCCAAATCAGTTGAGCCAAAAGTGTTTACAGAAATACTTGATCTATCCGTAAGAGGTATATCCTTAATCATATCCTTTTCAACAAAATGAACATTTGGACAATTGTATAGATTCTTCAAAACATCCATACAAAATTTATTGTTTTCAAGATATATTATATTATTATCACGATCGAGTTTTCCGATATCCTTGCTTAGTATATAAGTGTAATTTTCCATATTAGGAATTTTTAAAATCTCTGAAGTATAGTGATCTCCATGACCATGTGTTGCTATAAATATTACTTTCTTATCATCAGGTATATTAAGCTTTCCCTTGAAGTAATCAAATATAATAAAATAATCTCCTATTTCAACCGTATAGCAGCTATGGTATATATAAGTAACTATTATTTGATCTATCATTTCTTCACCTCTTTTATCTTATACCCATAATGATATATTTTTAAAATTAAGTATAATTTTTAAAGGAGGTTTTTATGGCAAAATCTAAAAAAACTAACGCAATGAGAATATTAGATAGATTAAAAATAGATTATAAAGAAGAAATTTATAGAGATGATAATGAATTTGTATCAGCAGTAGACGCCGCAAAACAAGCTAATCACAAGCCTAGAGAAGTCTATAAGACAATTGTAACTTATGGCAAATCAAAAGAAGTATATGTATTTGTAATAAGAGGAGATAGAAAGATAGATCTTAAAAAGGCTGCTAATTCAGTAGATGAAAAATCAATTACTATGGTTAATCCCAATGATCTTAAAGACCTTACAGGATACATAAAAGGAGGTTGCACTGCAATTGGAATGAAGAAAAATTATCCTGTAGTACTTGACGATGATGCTATTAATAATGATTTTATATATGTAAGTGGTGGCAAAAGAGGAGTTGAGATAAAAATAGCTCCTAATGATTATATAAAAGCAACTAATGCTAAAGTATGTGATATAAAAGATGAAAATTAATCTTATAAAAGAAAATAAATCTATATATTCCTATGAATTTAAAGATAGTGAAAAATTCTTAGAAGAATTTATAGATGCAAAAAACTATTCCTATATAGAAATAGAACTTACAAGAAATATAGATAAGCTAAGACTTCTTGTAATTCTATCTCCTATATTTCATTCGTTTTTTGATAATGGAAATGTCAATACTTACTCATCATTTCTAGCTAATCTAAGTGAAAAAAGCAAGTATCCTTTTGCACTTTTCCCTAATTTTTTTGATTTTAATTATGAAGATTATCTAAAAGATGCGAATAATGACTTTCTTTATGAAGATATAACTATGGATGATACAATAAAATTTAAAGTAAATCCAATGGACAAAAAATATCTATTATCTCTTCTAATATTAATAGATAGTCTAATAGAAGATGATAGCGAGAGATTTATACTTTTAAGATACTTTTCAAATATGAAAGATAGCACTGTAATAAATGGCAGAAGATCAGTACTTGCCAATGGAATAAGAGGATTTTATCTTTCAAAATACATAGCCGTTTGGGTTGTAGAATTAATAAAGATTTCAAGAATAAGAAATCCCGAAAATCATAAATATCTAATCGATATATCAAATCTAATAAATGATCTAAAACCAATAAATAAAGCTTAAGGCTACCAATTAAATGGTAGCCTTATTAATAGATTAATTTAATTATATTTTTTATCTATTATCACAATCTATTTCGACTATTATCTTGTTATTTTCTAGATCATAGTATGCATTATCTAAGATTATCTCTCCATTTTTTGTTGGACCTTTAATTAAAATCATGTCTTTATTTGATTGAAATAATCTTTTGATTCCACTTTTTTGTGAGCCTTCAGCTATCCAATAAGCCCCCCTTTTTTATAAAAAGTTTTCCTTTTATCTTTTCCATAATTCTCCTTCATAATAATATGTTTGATATCAAAATCAAATAAATACTTCTTATATCTATCATATACAAAGAAAACTATTTATCAAAAAGATCAAAAAAGCCGAATGCAATGCATCCGGTCTTTTAATTATTTATGGAAAGAATTTAAAAATTTTGTCTTCATCTTCGAAATCTTTATCTTGGTTTTTGTCTCCTTTAGACTCACCCATGAACTTTTCCATATCTGATGATTTTAATTCAAACTTAAAATTAATTTCTTTTTTCTTATTATCTCTTACAATAGTTATTTTTTCACTATCTCCCAAGCGATAATTTAAAAGAATCTTTTTAAGAGATGACATATCTTTAACTTCCTTATCACCTATTTTTGTTATGATATCTCCCTTTTTAAATGGTGAATCATTTACATATACATCTTGTACAAATACACCTTCTTCTGTTCCTGGATCTATATGATTATATTCAAAATATGGCTTAATTGCATCAAGTCCTATTCCTGTAATTCCAAGATAGACTGGATCATAGGTTCCTTTTTCTTTTATTTGATCAATAACAGCTTTTGCAGTATTAATTGGTATAGCAAATCCTATTCCATCACTATTACCTGCTTTGGCTGTATTAATTCCTACAAGCTTTCCTTCCTTATTTAATAAGGCTCCACCAGAGTTACCAGCATTAATTGCAGCATCTGTCTGCATAAGTCCATCCATTGTAACACCTGATTCAACAGATACTGACCTATTAAGTCCAGATATTATTCCACTTGTTACTGTAGATTGAAGCTCTAATCCCAATGGATTTCCAATTGCAATAGCTTTATCTCCAACTTCTACCTTATCGCTATCTGTCATTTCTATTGGCTTTAGATTGTTTTTATCAATCTTTATAACAGCAAGATCAAGTGTTTCATCATTCCATATAAGATCTGCATCAACTGTCTCATCATTTGATAACAATACAGAAATATTAAGTGTATCTCCATTATTTACAACATGGCTATTAGTTAGAATATATCCATCTTTTGTAACTATAACTCCACTTCCAACTCCCTCAACATATCCTGATTGTGGTCCAAATAGTGATGGTTGGTTGCTTTCTGAAATTGTAGTTATACCCACTACGGAATCAATTGTCTTATCTACAACGGCCGATTCAATACTATCTTCTTTTGCATTTATTGTTATGTTTTGGTTTTCTGTTTTGGAATCGCTTGATACATCTGCAGTCTTATCATCTGTCTTTACATTAATTGCAAATATAATAATTACTGCTGCAACAACAGCTCCAACAACTCCTGCTAGTAAATGAGAAAGAAATGAACCGCCAGATTTTTTTTGTTTCTTGACTTCTTTTTCTATAATTTTCTTTAATTCATCATTGTTATAGTCCTCTTTCATACTAACCTCCTTTTTTTATAATAGCCTTAATTTATAAAGAAAGTTTGTCTTTATAATACAAATAAACTGACCATAAAAGTTGTAATAAAAAATCAACTTAAAAAGATCAGTTCATTTAGTTGCCAAAATCTCTCTAATTATATTTTTGACTTTAACTCAAATACAATACTAGAATCCTTCTTATAAGCTCTTACATCTATTCCTAGAATTTCTGATAATTTCTTTACTATGCTAAGACCAAGTCCTGATGAATTCTCACTTCTTGAATCATCTTCTTTGTAGTATCTTTCAAATAAAATATCTGGATTTATATTACTATTCCAATCATTTTCAAATTCTATATACATAAACTGATCTTTCATATATGCTCTTACTTTTAGAAATTTATGCGCATATTTTATGGCGTTTTTTATAAGATTTTGAAAAATTCTTTCTGTATATCTTCTATCGCTTACTACATTTGGAATATTTTGATCAATATCTAGATCTACTTCGATGTTTTTTTCTTCAAGTATCTCCTTGTAGCTTACCATATTTTCTATTAATAAATCTGTTATAGAAAATCTCTCCATGTCTGGTTCATACTTAAATTCATCTAACATAGATAGTTCATAGAATGACTCTACCATTTCATTTAATGATATAGTCCTTTTTCTTATTATATCTATGTATTTTTTATTTGATTTATCAACTTTTGCTTCAAGTAAATCAATATATCCAAGAATTGATGTTAGTGGTGTTCTCATATCGTGAGAGATTGAAGATATTATTTGTTTTTGATTTTTTTGAATTTTGTCATAGTCTTCTTCTTTTTGTTTTAATTTTTCTATAAGATGTTCTAGATTTTCATTTAGTTTCTTTATTTCTTTGTTTTTTGACTTATTTATAACTGTTTTGGAACCATTTTCTATTGTATTTATCTCAGAATTAATGGTTCTTATTTTTTCATTATAATAGAAATAGCTTATTGCTAGACCTACTACTACTCCAAGAACAAATATCATAGACTTTTAAGTGCTCTTTCTAATCTATTAAGAGAATTTTGTATAGTTTTCTTAGGTGCTGCAACATTTACTCTTTCAAATCCTTTCCCGTTTTCTCCAAATATATAACCATCATCCAAAAACCATCCTGCCTTATCCTTTAAAAATGTAGAAAGCTTTGTATCATCCATTCCTAGACTTCTAAAGTCAATCCACATAAGATAAGTTCCTTCAGAGATTTTAGTTTTTATATTTGGAAATTTGTCTTTAAAGAAATTACAAATCATTTCTTGATTCTCATATACTACTTTAAGCATTTCTTGATACCAGCCTTCTGCCTTAGTGTATGCTAATTCAAATGCCTTATATGAAAATGGGGATATGGATGATATAAAATTATCGTATATTTCTTTTTTGAATTTCTCTTTCATATTATCATTTGCTATTATTATGTTGGAAAGATTAGCTCCTGCAAGATTGAATGTCTTAGATGCTGATGTGAATGTGACTGTTCTTTGTTCTAGATTCTTTGACAATGTCTGAAATACTGTATGTTCATTTGGAGAAAAGACTATATCATTATGAATTTCATCTGATAGTAGTATTAAATCATTATCTATTATTATATTTTTTAATCTTAGAAGCTCTTCTTTCTTCCATACACGTCCTACTGGATTGTGAGGGGATGAGAAAAGAAGGATTTTGTTTTCGTTTTTAGATGCAAGTTCTTCAAATTTATCAAAATCTATTTTATATTCTAAGTTATCATTTATAAGAGGACATTCTACTACTTTTCTATTGCTCTTTTTGATTGTTTCAAAGAAAGGATAATACACTGGAGTAAATACTATTACACCATCATTTTCATTACTAAATGCCTTTATTGCATTATATATTGCAACTACAACTCCTGAAGTATTTACTATCCATTCTTTTTTGATATCAAAATTATGGTGTTTTTTCATCCAATATATGACTGCATCGTAATAAGTTTGTGGTGGATATGAATATCCAAATACTGCTTCATCTAAGTATTCTTTAAGTCCTTCTCTAATTTCTGGTGCCAACTTAAACTCCATATCTGCAACAGATAATGGCACTACGTCTTTTATATTATTATTGTATTCATACATTAGTTTCCATTTTGAAGAATCCTTACTTCTGTCTAATATTGTTTCAAAATCATAATTCATAATTACTCCTTACAAAAAAATCCTCTATTTAAGAGGATTTAATATTATCCACATATATCCTTAAGCTTTCCTGTAAGCTTATAGTCTACTTGTCTTAGTTCTTCTATATTTTTTGCACCAAGAAGTGCCATTATAACTTTAGTCTTTTGAATTACTCCATTTAAAAATGAAACTGTATAATCATATCCTCCTCTTAGTAGATATGATAGTACTTCTCCACTCATAGCGCACATATTAGCTCCAAGAACTATAGATTTAACTATATCCATAGCTCCACTTACTCCTCCTGATGCTATTATAAAGAAATCATCTGATACACTTCTTACATCAATTATACTTTTTGCAGTAGGTATTCCCCACTGATACAAGTCAGAGTAATCTATTTCAAAATTTCTCATATCTTCTATTTCTATAAAATTCGTTCCGCCAAAACCTGCTACATCTATATATTTTATTCCGATATCTTTTAGTTTTTCTGCAGTGATCTTATTTATTCCAAATCCTACTTCTTTTATTATTATATCTTTATCATAGCTTTCTTTTAGCTTTCTTATATTATCCTTATAACCTTTGAAATTTCTATCTCCTTCTGGCATTACAAGCTCTTGAGCTATGTTAAGATGTATTTGCATTGCGGATGCATCTATCATATCGCTTGCTTTTTTTAGATCATCTACTGATGCATTTGCACCAAGATTTCCTATAATTGGAAATTTTGAGAAGCATTGTTCTTTTACAATTTCAAAGCTTTCCTTTGCATTTTCATCTTCAAGCGCTATTGACTGACTTCCAACTGCCATTGGTATTTTAAATTCATAGCATATATTAGAAAGATCTTCATTTATATCGCTTGATACTGTGCTTCCGCCAGTCATTGCATCTATCATAAGGGGAAAACTAAGCTTTCTTCCTAGAAATTCAACAGATGTATCTATTTCATCAAAGTTTATATCACCTAAGGCATTATGCTCTATATACACATCTTCAAATAAAGGATTGTTATCCCTAAATGATCTAAGATAGTTTTCTATATGTTCAATCTTTCGCTGTCTACGAATTTCTGTCATTTTTTCCTCCATGGTGGTTAATTATAATAGTTCTTTTGATTATATTATTTTATTAATATTCTCCGTCGTCATATCCATCATTATAATATAGGCTATTATAGAAATCATCTGTATAATAATTTCCATTAGATGATTCATCTTCACTTTCATTGTAATCATCATTACTATCATAACTACTACTTTCTTCTGATTGAGTATTTTCTGATGGAAGTGTGAAATCATTTTCTATACTTTGATCTATGCTTTGTGATGGAGTTTCCTTCTTTTGAACTTCTTTATCTGTACTTGTGTCAAATTTTGAAAGATAAGCTTTAGAACCTGCAAATACTAATCCAAATACAAATATTGATATTAAAACTCTTTTTAAAATTCTCATATTACTACTCCGTTTATATACTAAATGAATTATAGCATAAAATATTTTTTTAGTAAAAAAGAAACTTCCTTAGAAGTTGGAAGTTTCTCTTATATAATTTATTTGTTATTTCCTATTATGCTTTCCTCATAATCTTTATTTGTATTTATCAAATCTTTTTTCATGTTTTCTTTTGCTTGACTCATCATTAGCTTTATTCTGTTGATTTGATTTACTTCACTTGCTCCAGAATCATAATCTATTGCAACAAGATTTGCATTTGGATAAAGCTCTCTTATCTTTTTCATTACTCCCTTACCTGTAATGTGGTTTGGAAGGCATCCAAATGGTTGAATACATACTATATTAGATGCTCCAGAATGGATTAATTCTATCATCTCTCCTGATAATAGCCATCCTTCTCCTGCTTGGTTCCCAAGTGATGTTATCTCTTTTGCATATTCTTCGATTTGTTCTATATAAAGTGGTTCTTCAAATCTTTTTGATCTTCTTAAAGCTTCTCTTGCAGGCTTTCTATAGACCTCAATTAGTTTTACTCCAACTTCTCCCATAAATCCTACGAATTTGCTCTTATTGTATAATTGTGCCTTATGTTTGCTATTTCTTAAGCAATACATTAAAAAGTCTGTAAGATCTGGTAAAACAACTTCTGCTCCTTCATCTTCTAGAACCCTTTGAAGATGGTTATTTGCTTCTGGAAGATATTTTACAAGTATCTCTCCTACAATTCCTGCCTTAGGAAGCTTGATGTCTTTTACTTCAAGATTATCAAAATCTTCTACTATTTCATTTACAAGTTCTTTGTATCTTTTAAATGTTATATCTTTTATTTCTCTCTTGCATTTATCCATCCATTTATCTTTTAGAAGATTTGTTGAACCTTTGATATATTCATAAGGCCTTGTCGCATTTGTAACTCTATTTATCAAATCTCCTAGCATTATACTTATCATAGCTTTTTTCAAAAATGGAAGTGATAATTGGAATCCAGAGTTACTTTCTATTCCTTGAGCAGATAATGCTATTACTGGAATATTAGGATATCCTGCATCTCTTAGGGCCTTTCTTATATATCCTACATAGTTACTTGCTCTACAAGCTCCTCCTGTCTGACTCATAAGAAGTGCCAATCTATCTGTATCGTATTTTCCAGAATGAATTGCTTGCATGAACTGTCCTACAACTGTAATTGATGGATAGCATGAATCGTTGTTTACATATTTTAATCCTTGATCAATTGTATCTCTATCTACTTTGTCAAGAAATTCTATATTAAATCCATCAGATTTGAATGCTTCTTCTAGTATTTGGAAATGTTCACGAGCCATTTGAGGAGCAAGTATTGTATAGCCTTCTTTCATATATGGTGTAAATTCTACATGCTCATACTCTGCTATTTCTGGATGTGCTTCTACTGTTTTTCCTTCTTTTTGTTTTTCGTTTAAGGCTTGAATTAGTGATCTTATTCTTATTTTTACAGCTCCAAGATTTGAAACTTCATCAATTTTTAGGACTGTATAAATCTTTCCATTTGCTTCTAGTATCTCTTGTACTTGATCTGTTGTTACTGCATCAAGTCCACATCCAAATGAGTTAAGTTGTACTAATTCCAAGTTATCGCTTTGAGCTACAAATTTTGCTGCCCTATATAATCTTGCATGATATGTCCATTGGTCAAGAACTCTTGTATCATGATCAAGATCATCTAAGTTATAACTTATGGCATCTTCTGATAAAACTGGAAGCTTCATTCCCTCAATAAGTTCTGGAATTCCATGATTTACTTCAGGATCTATATGATAAGGACGTCCAGCAAGTACTATTGCCTTCATGTCGTTTTTATTTATATAGTCAATTATTTCTTTTCCCTTATTCTTTACTTGTCTATGATATTCTTCTAACTCATCCCATGCGAAATTTACTGCGTTTTTGATTGCACTTTTCTTTAGTACATTTCCATTATAAGTATATCCTGTAAATACCTCTTCAAGTCTTTTTGAAATGGTCTTTTTATCTGAGAAAGAAAGGTGTGGAGCCATGTATTTGACGTTTTTAAGTGATTCTACATTGTTTTCTATTACATTTGGATATCCACTTACAACTGGACAATTCATGTGGTTTTGTGCCTTATCAAATTGCTTTTGTTCAAAAAATACTGCTGGATAGAAAATCATATCTACATTTTTATCGATTAGGTTTTCTATATGTCCATGCACTAATTTGGCAGGATAGCAAGCAGTCTCTGATGAGATTGACTCAATTCCTTTCTCATAGATCTCTCTTTTGGATTCATCTGATAAAATTACATTAAATCCAAGCTTTGTAAAGAATGTATGCCAGAATGGATAATTCTCGTACATATTCAAAGCTCTAGGAATTCCCACACTTCCAAACAAATTGTCTTCTCCTAGAGAAACTCTATCAAATAATAGATGGTTTTTGAATTTATACATATTGAAATCAGACAATGTGTTTTCTTTAGCTATTCCTTGTCCTCTCTCACATCTATTACCTGTTATATATCTTTCTCCATCGGGGAATATATTTACAGTTAATGCGCAGTTATTTGTACATTTTCCACATCTTGCATTTATTTGCTTATATCTAAAATCTTCTATATCCTCATAACTTGCAAGTGTTGATACACCTGTTGAATTTTTCTTTGCTATAAGAGCCATTCCCATAGCTCCCATAAGTCCTGCGATCTCTGGTCTTGTTGTCTTTCTTCCAGATATCTTTTCAAATGCTCTTAGTATTGCATCTCCATAGAAAGTTCCACCTTGTACTACAAGATTGGTGCCTAATTTTTGTGGATCTCTTACTTTTATTACTTTTTGAAGTGCATTTTTTATTACAGAATAGCAAAGCCCTGCTGCTATATCAGAAACCTCAGATCCTTCTTTTTGAGCTTGTTTTACCTTTGAATTCATAAATACAGTACATCTTGAACCAAGATCTGCTGGATTTTTCGCAAATAAGGCTTCTTTTTGGAAATCTGCTACATTCATTCCAATAGAAGCTGAGAATGTAGAAAGGAATGATCCACAGCCTGATGAACATGATTCATTAAGTTGAATTGAATCAATGATTCCATCTCTTATGTGCATTGCCTTCATATCTTGTCCACCAATATCTAATATGAAATCAACATTTGGATCAAAGTATTTAGCAGCTTCATAGTGAGCAATTGTCTCAACTTCACCATTATCTATCTTTAACGCCTTTTTGATAAACTCTTCTCCATATCCGCAAATACCAGAAGATACTATTCTAGCTTTATCATTTATTTTCTTATAAGCTTCTTTTAGCATATCTATTACAACTTCTAGAGGGCGTCCAAGATTCATTCTATAATCTGTAAACAAAATCTCATTATCTTCTGATATCATTATAATCTTTGATGTTGTACTTCCAGCATCAATTCCTACATATATCTCACCTTCGTATGTCTCTATATCTCTGTATTTCGCACCTGTTGTCTTATGCTCTTCTACGAATTTCTCGTATTCTTCTTTTGATGTGAACAAAGGCTCCATTGTATCTTGTTCAAATAGCTCAACTTTATTATCCTTATCTAATTCTTGAATTAATTTTAAATATGGAATTGATTTTTCTGTTTCACTACTTAAAATAGCTGCACCTTTTGCAACATAAATCTGTCCATCATCTGGAGTGTAGAAGGTGTTTTCGTCTTCTCCTAAAGTCTCTACAAATCTATCTCTTAATGTAGAAAGAAAATGAAGTGGTCCTCCAAGAAATGTAACATTTCCTCTTATTGGCCTACCACAAGCAAGATTTGATATTGTCTGATTTACAACTGATTGGAATACAGATATGGCTATATCATTTCTGCTTGCTCCCTCATTCATCAAAGCTTGAACATCGGTTTTGGCAAATACGCCACATCTTGATGCGATTGGATAAATCTTATTATATCCTTTAGCTAATTCATTTAGTCCTGATGCATCAGTGTTAAGAAGAGATGCCATCTGATCTATAAATGCACCCGTTCCTCCAGCACATATTGAATTCATTCTCTGTTCTACTGAACCTTTTAAATATGTTATCTTGGAGTCTTCCCCTCCAAGTTCTATTACAACATCTGTATTCGGTATAAATTCTTTTATAGCTCTTGTTTCAGCTACTACTTCTTGTACAAAATTGATGCCAAGATACTTTTCGACAAACATTCCTCCGCTTCCTGTGACATTTATTGTTGCACAGTCGTTTTTAAACCTTGGATATGCTTCTCTTATAACTTGTGTTACTGTTTGTTTGACATCGGATTTATGACGACGATATACAGAATAAAGTGTATTAAAATTCTCATCTAGAACAACGAGTTTTACTGTTGTACTTCCGACATCAAGTCCAATATGTAATTCCATCAATTCTCTCCTTTCGTCTATCGACTTACTTATTGTCTACTATTCTATTCTAATTCATACTATTTTACAAGTATTTAAAAACTTACTAATTTTTTTATAAATAAATTATCGTTACTTGTATATTATACTACTTATTTTCAAAAAATGGGCGAATCTTTGTAATTGTTTTTTTATTAATTTTTGAAATAAAAATTTACAATAAAATAAAGGCCACAAGGCCATAACTCATAGATAGACTACGAATTCCTTTGTAGTCTATCTATATTAAATTCTATAAATTTACTTTCTTATTTCTTTTATAATATTAGAAATTTCTTTAAAATGCTCACTCTTTGAATCTTGAGCTAAATCGAATAGAATCATCTCTGTATTTAAGACAAATGCTCCCATTCCTTTCATAAGATTCATTGCAACTTCTTTTTGATTATTACTAAATGAGCTTATGGCATCTTCTACAAGATAAACTTCTCTTTCTTCCATAAGCAATCTTCTTACTGTTTGGAAAACACAGACATGTGCTTCTGCTCCAACTATTATTACTTTCTCTATTTCATTTTCCTCTAAGTAATCATATACTTCTTCAGTTATTGAATCAAATGTTGTCTTGCTATAGATGTGATCTTTATCTAAATTTACTAATATTTCATCAATTGTCTTTCCCAATCCCTTAGGATATTGCTCTGTTGCAAGCTTTGGCATGTCATAGATTTTAAAAGCTTTAAGCAATGCATTGGTGTTTGTTATCATTTTATCTGAATCTTCTAGTGCATCTATTAGCTTTTCTTGAATATCTATTACAATTAAAGCTGTATTTTCATCTACACTTATTTGTGGATAATCTTTATTTGCATATAACATTGTTTGAATCTTTCTTTCCATATAAATCTCCTTGTCTTAAATCATTAACTTTTAGATACCTATCTATAGACGATAAAACTCCTGCTTTATTTCTTGTCCACAAAGGTGCTACTAATTCATCTTTGGGACAATCTCCTGTAAGCCTATGAACTGTAATATCGCTTCTAAGATAAGTAAGCATCTTACAAACCATCTCTACATATTCTTCTTTTGATGGAAGATAGAAATTATTCCTTAAATAAATATCATAAAGCTTAGTGTTCTTTTGCACATAAAGCGAATGGATTTTAACTGCCCAGAAATTTCTATCATTCACATAAGAAATTGTATCCAATGGATTATCATCCAATCCTACAATTATATGAGCTAGTATTTTAATACCCGTTTTTTGTAATCTTAAGTAATTTTCGTCAAATTCTTTGTGAGTATATCCTCTTTTTATAAATCTAATTGTCTTTTCATCTACAGATTGAAGTCCAAGCTCTACAAATAAAAATGTCTTTTTGTCTAATTCTTTAAATAATTCTATGACATCATTATCTATACAATCTGCTCTTGTTGCAATTGCTACTCCATCTATAAAGGAAAGTGACAAGGCTTCATTGTAGATTTTTCTTAATCTATCAATACTATCATAAGTATTTGTGAAGTTTTGAAAATATGCTATATACCCTTCTTCTCTCCCATCTTTTGAAAGGAGGTTTTTTTGATAGATAAGCTGATCTTTTATAGAAAGTCCTTGTTTTGTAAAATCTCCACTTCCTCTTTCAGAACAATATATACAACCTCCATAAGAGATCCTCCCATCACGATTAGGACAAGAGAAATTTCCATCTACAGGAAGTTTTATTATTTTCTTTTTGAATTTTCTCTTAAAATAACTATCTATGTCATTGTATCTCTTCTTGTTAATTTCCATACTTTAATTATAACATGGTATAATGGATTAATGGAGATAAAAGATGATAAAACTTATTACAATTGATATCGATGGTACTCTTGTAACTTCGACAAAAAGACTTACAAATAGAACAAAAATAGCTATCAAAAAAGCCGAAGAACAAGGATTATACATAGCCCTAGCATCCGGAAGACCTTTTTCCGGGATGTATCCTTATCTAAAAGAGCTTAATCTTATAGGAGATCATTATTTTTCGGTAACACAAAATGGAGCATATATTCATAAGAATGATACAGGTGAAGCCATAATCAAAAATTGTATGATGGCAAAAGATCTTGATTTTGTAGATAAGAGAATAAGACCATTTGGACTACAAATGAGCTATATGGATTCAAAATACTTCTACACAAGACACAAAGCCCCTAATATATACACAATATTGGATTCAGTTGTTGCAAGAAGAAGGCTTAGATATATGCCATATAATGTATGGGATAGTGAAAAGACATTTGGAAGATTTCTTGTAATGGGACCTTCTTATAATATAACCAAGCTTGAAAGAAATGTACCTAAGGATCTTTTAGAAAGGTATTATTGCGTAAGAACTGAGAGATTCCTTTTTGAAATAATATCAAAAAATGCAAATAAGGGAACAGGCGTACAGGAGCTTGCATATAATCTAGACTTTAAAAAAGAAGAAGTGATGGCTTTTGGAAATGAATTAAATGACATTCCAATGCTTGAATTTGCAGGTTTGTCAGTTGCAATGGGTAATAGTAAGATGGAAGTAAAAGAGATTTCTGACTATGTTACAAAGTCAAATAACAAAGATGGAGTAGCAATTGCTATAGAAAAACTCTTAGAAAATAACAAGATTGACTTTACAAAAAATAGTTAATATTTTATGGAGAAGTAATGAAAGATATAAGAGAAGAAGTAAAAGAATATTATAGCAAAATAACTAATGAAAACGAAGGAGAAATGGAGACAAAAATCTGCAGTTGTACCAAAGATAGCATGCCAGATTATCTAAAAGAAATAAGAGATATGATAAATCCAGAGATAATAAAAAGATTCTATGGATGTGGTTCTCCGATTCCTCCTGCTATAGAAGGTTGTACAATCGTTGATCTTGGTTGTGGGACAGGACTAGATGTCTATGTACTTAGTAAGCTTGTAGGAGAAAATGGCAAAGTAATTGGTATTGATATGAATGAAGATCAACTTAGCTTTGCAAGAAAATATCAAGATGAAATGGCCAAGAAATTCGGATATGAAAAATCCAATGTAGAATTTAAAAAAGGCTATATCGAAGATCTAAAATCAATCGGAATAGAAGATAATTCAATAGATGTAGTAGTTTCAAATTGTGTTATAAATCTATCCCCATTTAAAGAAGAAGTATTTTCAGAAATATGGAGAGTTCTAAAGACAGGTGGAGAATTATATTTCTCAGATATTTTTGCAGATAGAAGAGTTCCAAAAGAAATCTCACAAAACAAAATCCTTAGAGGAGAATGTCTTGGCGGAGCTATGTATATAGAAGATTTTAGAAGACTTCTTAGAAAAGTAGGCTGGGAAGATTTTAGATATGTAAAAAGCTCTAACGCAGCTATAGATAACAAAGACATAGAAGATTTGATAGGAAACATTTCATTTAGCTCAAGAACAATAAGAGCTTTCAAATTGCCAGATTTGATTGAAGATATATGCGAACAATATGGACAGTTTGCAACATATCGTGGAGGAATTGAAGGATTTAGTAATTACTTTGATTTAGATGATCATCACAGATTCTATAAAGATCTTCCAATGAGTGTATGTGGTAATTCATGTGCAATGGTAGAAAGCACAAGATTTGGTAAATTCTTCGATATAGTAGGAGATAGATCAATACATTTTGGACCTTTTGAAGGATGTGGAAATGCTCCCAAAATATCTAATGATACTAACGATTCTTGTTCAAGTGGTGGATGCTGCTGTTAACATTATAATATACAAGGAATGCAGGCTATGTATTAGCTTGCATTCTTTTTTATTTCAAACTTTAAAATTCTAATATTTTTAAGATTATAAATTTTCATTCTGTATTATAATTTTCGTATTTTGCTATAAAAAATTTTATTTATCTATTGCAAAATGACACAGTGTCAGCTATAATAAAATTATAAAATGACACTATGTCATTTATGCTGCTATAATAATTAGATTAACAATCTATAACATCTTTAAAGAGAAAGCGAGTTATAATGCCAAAGGATACTTTTTATAATTTAAATAAAACAAAGAAAGATAAGATAATAGAAGTTCTAAAAGAGACTTTTAAAAACAAAACAATATTTGATGCAAATATAAAAGAAATCGTAGAAAAACTAAACATTGCAAGAGGTAGTTTCTATCAATATTTTGAAAATTTAGAAGATGCATATTTTATGATTTTAGAATTAGAAACTGTAGATATACATAAATTATTCATAGAAATCTTAAAGGAAAATTCTCTAGATGTCTTCAAATCTCTTGAAATATATGGAAAAGATCTTAGCAAAATACTTTTTTTACCAGATAATTATTCAATCTATAAAAATAGATTTCTCTATTGGACACCAGAGTTAGATAAGTCTTGGCAAAATTATAAACTAAAAAAAGATAGCGAAAAATTCATAGAAATAAATGATAAAGATAAAGAATTTATATCAACAGAGCAAATGCAATTTACTAAGGCTGTAATTCATAATTTGATACAAAGAAATTACTTAGAAAATTGGACAAGTGATAAGTTCTTAATTAATTTCAATAGGTATTTGAAATGGTTAAAAGGAGGTATAAAATATGATGGGATTAATTGAATCGATATTTGATATAACTTATTTAATTGTAGTTGTAGCACTTGGAATTAGGCTTTCATTATTAAAAGAAAAACAAGCAAAATTATTTGGAATAATGGCAATTTTTCTAGGACTTGGAGATGCCTTCCACCTATTGCCAAGAGTCTTAGCTCATCTAAGTAAGGATGGATTTATAAGGTATCAGGCTGCTCTTTCTTGGGGTGAATTTATAACTGGAATAACAATGACAATCTTTTATGTGCTTTTCTATTTCTATTACAGATCAATTAGCAAAGATTTTGATAATAAGAAGAAATACATAGTCTATCTTCTTGCAGCAATTAGAATTATTCTAATACTATTACCTCAAAATAACTGGGGGCTTCCAGATAAGAACTACACAATGGGAATAGTTAGAAATATTCCATTTGCGATAATGGGACTTTTATTAATAATATGGACATATAGAAAAAGACAAATCCATGGCTTAGAAAAGATGAGCCTACTTATATCTTTAAGCTTTATATTCTATATCCCAGTTGTTCTTTGGGTTAATAAAATTCCAGCTTTGGGTGCTCTTATGATGCCAAAAACTATTGCTTATGTATTAATTGTTGTTGAAGGCTTCAAATATTTTATAAAAGATTTTAAGGCAATTAATATATTAGATATGTCTATAACTTATTTAATAACAGGATTAGTAGCAGGAGTATTTTATAGAGAATTTACAAAGTACTATTCATTTACAGAAGGTGGACATTTGGCAAAACTCCACCCTCATACTTTAGTGTTAGGATTTGTAGTTACAATTATAATATTTATATTGGTGAAAAATCTAAAACAAAATGATATTAATAATTTTAAAAAACCGATCCATATCTATAATACAGGTCTTATTGCAACTTTATCAACAATGACTGTATATGGAATATTTGATGTAGTTGGTAATGGAGAAAATACTATAAATATAAGTGCGATGTCTGGATTTTCGGGATTAGGTCATTTATTACTAGCAATAGGATTTATATATACTCTTTTAAATATAAGAAAAGTTTCACAAACTAATAATATAAGCTTAACTAATACTAAATAGAAATATATTACAATTTTCAAAATAAAAGGGGCTGTTGCAAAAGTCCCAAAATAAAAAAGGCGAGGAAATAAAAAAAA